>NZ_CDQL01000005.1:0-337500 GCF_000940515.1 Mannheimia massilioguelmaensis | reverse complement strand
CGCACAGTGTTTTCTTATCGCTTCACAACAGTGCGTCGTTGTGTGCTGCGTATTATAGGGATTTCAGAAACCTTTGCAAGCGCTTTTTTCAAAAATTTAAAAAAATTTTATTAAAAGCTGTTTTTTTATACTTATTGTATATTTTCTATATTAAAAATTAATTATTTATACGTTTTATGATTCTTGGTAATTCGCTAATAGACTCTAAAATATAATCTGCCAGTTTCTCACCCTCTTCGGTTATCTGCTTTCCTGTTTTTACTAAAACTTTATATTTTATATGTGCAGAATTGCCAGCTTGAAGATCTTCTATTTTGTCTCCAACCATAAAGGACTGGGAAGGATCAATCTTTAAATCCTTAATTGCCTGAAGCAACATACCTGGCTGGGGTTTACGACAATCACAAACTTGTCTATATTCCCCTTTTCCTTCTGGATGATGTGGGCAGTAATATATACCATCAAAATCGACTTCTCGATCAGCCAATGACCAATCCATCCATTCTGTTAAAGTTAAAAATTGCTCTTCGCTATAATATCCTCGAGCAATACCCGATTGATTAGTTACTAAAACAAGTAAATATCCCATTTGTTTTAATTCTTTTAGCGCTTCAATACTTCCCTCAATAAATTCAAAATCATCAATCTGGTAAACATAGCCATGATCTATATTTATAGTTCCATCACGATCTAAAAAAATAGCCTTTTTCATATTGTTTTCCTTTTATTTTTTATTGTTTTTAATATTGAGATATTATCTAACTTATTATTTAACTTAGCAAATTAAACCTAATTAATAACATAACATTATAAAAAGCATGCTAATAATTATTGACAGAGCTGTCTAGACGTCTAAAATACTTTGAACCTATATAACTATATTACAAGTAAGAGATGAGAAAGGGCTTATATGATTAAGCTAGAAAATATTAATAAAGTTTTCAATGTTGCAGGGAAAAGATTAACTGCATTAGATGACGTCACTTTAAATATTCCAAAAGGTCAAATTTGTGGTGTGATTGGTGCTTCAGGCGCAGGGAAAAGCACTTTAATTCGTTGTGTCAACTTATTGGAAAGACCTACCTCAGGAGCAGTGATTATTGATGGTAAAGATCTTACGCAATTAACGGATAAGCAATTAATTGCTGAACGCCGTAATATTGGCATGATTTTCCAACATTTTAATTTGTTAACCTCCGCTACCGTCTATGACAATGTAGCACTTCCACTCACTTTGGAAAAAATGCCGAAAAATAAAATTCAAGAAAAAGTGACCGCACTTTTGGATTTAGTCGGTTTAACAGATAAAAAAGATGTTTATCCTGCCAATCTTTCTGGCGGACAAAAACAACGTGTAGCGATCGCTCGGGCACTTGCTAGTGATCCCAAAGTGTTATTGTGTGATGAAGCAACGAGTGCATTAGATCCCGCGACAACAACATCTATTCTTAAATTATTAAAAGAAATCAACCGCACTTTGAATATCACCATTCTTTTAATTACACATGAAATGGATGTTGTTAAAAATATTTGCGATCAAGTGGCTGTTATCGATAGAGGTAGACTTGTTGAACAAGGTTCAGTTAGTGAAATTTTTTCTAATCCTAAAACAGAATTAGCTCAAGAGTTTATTCATTCAGCATTCCAAGCAAGCTTGCCTGATGAATATTTATCTCAATTAACAGATACACCAAAGCATGCTCAATCTTGGCCAATTATTCGTTTTGAATTTACTGGACGTTCGGTTGATGCGCCATTATTATCACAAGCTTCACGAAAATTTGATGTGTCATTGAATATTTTAATGTCGCAAATTGATTATGCTGGTGGTACAAAATTTGGTTTTACTATTGCAGAAGTAGAAGGTAATGAAGATTCTATTACTCAAGCAAAAATTTATTTAATGGAAAATAATGTCCGCGTGGAGGTGTTAGGTTATGTGGGATAGTTTATTGATTGAATTTCAACGACAATTTACACCAGAAATGTGGGATAAAGTGTTAATTTCCACTTGGGAAACCATCTATATGACTGTAGCTTCTACACTTATTGCTGTAATTGTAGGATTGCCTATCGGCTGTTTTACCTTTTTAACCAGTAAAGGCAATATTTTAGAGAATAGTCGAGCTAATCAGTGTCTGAATGTGATTATTAATATTGGACGTTCGATTCCTTATATCATCTTATTATTATTGTTAATTCCTGTGACCAGTTTTTTAATTGGTTCCTCTTTAGGAACAAGTGCAGCTATTGTGTCCTTGAGTGTAGCAGCAATTCCATTTTTTGCACGTTTAACCAGTAATGCACTATTTGAAATTCCACCAGGTTTAACAGAAACAGCCAAGGCACTAGGTGCCACGAATTGGCAAATTGTCACTAAATTCTATTTGCCTGAATCACTTCCTACTTTAATTAATGGGATTACACTCACTTTTGTTACTCTCATTGGCTATACAGCAATGGCAGGAACGCAAGGAGGCGGTGGTTTAGGTAGTTTAGCAATCAACTACGGAGTTCACCGTGGTATGGGATTTGTCACTTGGATAGCAACAATTATCATTGTATTATTCGTCATCTTAAGCCAAAAATTAGGTGATGACTTTGCTAAAAAAGTTGATCATCGTTAATAATCAAACACAACAATCAAAGAGGAACACTTAATGAAATTAAATCAATTATTCGCAGTTGCAACAATCGCATCTGCATTAGTTCTAACTGCATGTAATGACGAAAAAAAATCAGATAGCACTGCAACATCCACTGCTAATACCCCTGCAAAAATTAAAGTCGGAGTGATGGCTGGTCCTGAGCATGAAGTTGCCGAAAAAGCCGCAAAAGTGGCAAAAGAAAAATACAACTTAGATGTTGAATTCGTACTATTCAATGATTATGCATTACCTAATACTGCGGTATCACAGGGTGATTTAGATCTCAATGCAATGCAACATAAGCCTTATTTTGATAAAGATACTCAATCTAAAAATATTACTAACTTAGAAATCGTTGGTAATACTTTTGTATACCCATTAGCGGGTTATTCTAAGAAGATTAAAAAAGTCGGTGAATTACAAGATGGTGCAACTGTAGCCGTTCCAAATGATCCTAGTAATCTTGCTCGCGCATTAATTCTATTAGAAAAACAAGGATTAATTAAATTAAAAGATAATTCTAATCTATTCTCAACATCTTTAGATATTGTTGAAAACCCTAAAAATATCAAAATTCAAGAAGTAGATACCTCTGTTGCGGCTCGTGCATTAGATGATGTAGATCTAGCTGTTGTCAATAATACCTATGCTGGGCAAGTAGGATTAAATACGACTGAACATGGTGTTTTTGTGGAAGATAAAGATTCTCCTTATGTGAATATCATTGTTTCTCGTAAAGACAACAAAGATAGTAAACCTGTTCAAGACTTCGTAAAATCATACCAAACTGAAGAAGTTTACCAAGAAGCAGTTAAACATTTTAAAGATGGTGTTGTTAAAGGTTGGTAACCTTTCCTGAGTGATAAAAAAAGTGCGGTAATTTTACCGCACTTTTTTCTTTTAAATTAGAGAGTTATCCTCTGGCATAAAATGCTAATTGCTCAAATTGTTCTTTCGTTAAACCAAAGTCTCCAAATTTTAATAAATTAGGATCATGAAAATCACTTCCACCACTTTTTAATAAATGGTATTTTTTAGCGAATTCTTGAGTTAGTTTAAAATCAATTTCCTTCATCTTAGAATGATTAATTTCTAATCCTTTAAGACCATAATCAACGTATTTACCAATTTCATCATAATTATTATAGACACAAGGATGAGCTAAAATCGGAATACCACCATCTTGTAAAATGGCTTCAATTCCGTCTCTTACAGGGATATATCCCATTTTAATGTCTGTTTCATGAGAGGTTTTTGATGCAAATAGTTGTTTATAACGCTCTTTAGTCATTTCTTGAGGGTATTTTTCTCGTAAGGCTTGAAAAATATTCATTTTAAAAACAATATTGTATTTTGAAAATTTCTTTGCATCTTGATAACAAATATCATAGCCCTTTTCTGATAACTCATTAATCAGTTCTTTATGATAAGCATCTCTACATGCTAAAGTATGCCCACATAATTTATCAATATTAGGAGTAAGATCATTCAACCATAATCCTACAACATGTACTTTTTTATATACATCAAAATCATAACAACTCATCTCCACACCTTTAATAATATTCAAGCCGAGATGTTTACCATAAGAAAATATTTCATCATAATGATTCGTTGTATCATGATCCGTGATAGATAATGCTTTTATGCCATGTTGCACCGCATTTTCTAATACATCTTTTATTTCACACACCCCATCACTATGGTTAGTATGCACATGTAAATCAGCAAAAATCACATTTTACTCCAATAACTTTAATTTATAACTGTTAATACAGGAATCTGATTATTTACCAGCTTATTTGGATTATAAAGCATGTCTAAATATTCCTCGGAATTTGTTACAACAATCATAGTCGTAGTATCAAATCCTTCTGATTTAATTTTCTCGAGGTCAAATTCAATCAGAATATCCCCTTTATGAATCACATCCCCCTGATGAACAACATTTTTAAAATATTTACCATTGAGATTGACAGTATCAATACCAATATGAATAAGTAATTCAATACCACTTCCCAATTTAAGATTTATTGCATGAGCGGAACTAAATGTAGTTGCTACGACGCCATCAGCAGGCGCTCGTAAAATCCCATTTGAAGGAATAACAGCAATGCCTTTGCCAATCACACCAGAAGCAAAAGTTTCATCAGCGACCTCATCTAGTGCAATAGATGTCCCCTCAATTGGGCTGTGAATTAATGTTTTATTTTCTCTACTATTATCAATCTTATCACTAGCCAAACCCGCATTTTCTACAATAGGATCCTCAAACCCAATAATAAAAGTCGCAATAAAGGTAACCAAGCTAGCTACAACTAAGGTAATTATGGCATTTACGAGCTGATTATCCCCTTCTGAAATCCACATCGGCAAACTTAATAGACCTGGTGTTGCATAAACGAAGGCTTTAAGTTTAACTAATCCAGCAAATAACCCCGCTACAGCACCACCAACCATACAAGCATACATTGGTTTTTTTAATTTTAAGTTAACCCCATACATTGCAGGTTCGGTAATTCCACCAAAAAATGCGGTTAAACTTGCAGAAAATGCTAATTGTTTAAGTTCTTTATTTTTAGACTTAATTGAGACCGCTAATGAAGCTGCTGCTTGCGACATATTTGAGCAAAGTGCTATTACTCTGACAATCGGGTCAAATCCTTTTTGTTCCACAAGCATAATGGTAATTGGGCTTAAGGCTTTATGTAATCCAATTGAGACTAACCAAGGATAAATAGCTGCTAAAATAGGAATGGCAATAAATCCAATAGATTCTTGTAAAAAGACCACAATATCTGCAACAACTTGTGCTAAATAACTAGCGGCAGGACCAATAGCAATAAAGGCAATAGGTGTAGCAATTAATATTACCAATAACGGGGCAAGAAAGACTTTGACCATATCTGGCGTATATTTATAAACTATTTTCTCAATATAAGACATCATCCAGACTGTAATCAATGCAGGAACTAACTGAGAGGAATATTTTACTAAAGCCACAGGCATATCTAGAAAATTCACTGGTGCGGCTGCTTTTACCAATGAATTCCAATTTGGATGCAACATGGCTAAACAAATAAATGCGGCTAAATATTGATTACAGTTAAACATTTTCGCAGCAGAGAAAGCAATAAATACAGGCATGAAATAAAAACCTGTATCAAAAATAAAATTAAGCATATAGTAAGTTTGGCTACTCTTATCTAAAACACCTAACATATTTAGTATAATTAATAAGACTTTCCCCATACCAGCTCCTGCTAATATAGGAATCACAGGTGCAATAGAGCCTGTGATAATAGATAAGACTTTATTTATAACTGATTGCTGGTTTTCTACTTGGCTTTCTGCCGATTTATTATTCTGCAACGTCACTAATTTATTTATCTCTTCATAAACCTTTGCAACATCATTACCTATCACTAATTGAAATTGCCCACCTTTAGAAACAAAAGACAAGATTTTATTATTTTCAGTAATGGCAGATTTATTCACTAGATTCTCATCATAAAGCACAAATCGTAATCGGGTTGAACAATGCACTAAAGATTTAATATTTTTTTCACCACCGACTAGCTGTATGATATCCTTTGCGAATGAATTATAATTCATAATATTACCTTCATTTTTATTTAAAAATTAGGTTTAGCCAACTCAATGTTACTATCCACCAAAATTCAATTATTTTTTATCATGAGTAATCTTTGCGATATGAATAGTTAAATATAAAATTTCATCACTATCTAATTCATAATGGTACTTTTCTTGAATATATTCTTTTATTTTTAGGCTACATAAATAAGAATTTTTATATTGTTCTTGCAACATATTTAACAGATCATTTTGCAAAGGTTGAACGCTATTCACTTTCTCTGAAAAAACTCTCATCGAAAAAAATTTCAAATGCATTAAAAATCTATTGTAATCAAATGAATCATAGTCATATTCAATATTAAAATAGTATTTCACAATATTTGTAATACTATGAATAAAAGCAGTTTCTTTGTATGCATTATTAATATCATTGTCTTTTGTAGCGCTCACTATATGTAATGCGATAAAACCAGCTTCGTCTTCTAACATTTTTATATTCAATTGTTTTTCTAGCAGGTTTAAAACATAAATGCCTACTTCATATTCTTTTTTATAAAAATGTTTAATTTCCCATAGAAGCTTATTTTTAAGTACTACACCAGATTTAAATCGTTCAACACTAGCATGAATATGATCAATAAGAGATAAATAAGTTGATTCATGTAATTTCAAATTTAAATGATTTTGCACATAGTTCATTATCATATCGGTGATATCGATATATATAGAAGGGATATTACCCAACATATGAATAATGTTTTGAGAATAATTAACCGTGTTTAAAATAAAACATTTTGTTATTAATGACTCATCAATACTGTCACCAACTTGTTTACCATAAGCAATGCCCTTACCCATCACAACGATTTCATTATTATTCTCATCACAACTAAGTGCTACACTATTATTTAATATTTTTTGGATTTTCATTTTATCCCCTTATAAAAAACAAAAAACCTATCTCAGACTACAAAATAGCCCAAAATAGGTTTTGTGTAGCAAGCTAAGTGCTATTACAATCCTTAATTAAAATTAAATTAGCACTTTCCCCTCATAACGTCAACCATCTTATCGAGTTTTATTTACCAATACAGAATGAACTAAAAATATTCCCTAATAAATCATCTGAAGTAAATTTTCCGGTAATTTCACTAAGATTATCCTGTACCATACGTAATTCTTCTGCCAATAACTCCCCTGCATGAAACTGCGTTAATTGCATATAACCAATTTGCAAATGTTCAGCCGCATGTGCTAATGCTTCTAAATGTCGACGGCGAGCTAAAAAACCACCTTCACTACTAGTTTGATAACCCATAGATTGTTTCAAATGCTCACGTAATAAATCCATTCCTTGTTGTGTGTGTGCAGATAAACTAATGACAGTAAAACCTTCTTGTTCAGTTAATTTTTCTACTTCACCACTCAAATCAGATTTATTGCGGACAATCGTCACTGGAATATTTTTTGGTAACTTAGATAAAAACTCAGATTTAGCTTGTTCTAGGTTTTGGCTATCATAATCTGTACTATCCAACATGAGAATTACACGATCCGCTTGCTCAATTTCATTCCAAGCACGAGTGATTCCGATACGTTCAACTTCATCAGTCGCATCTCGTAAACCAGCAGTATCAATAATATGTAATGGCATACCATCAATATGAATATGCTCACGCAACACATCTCGAGTAGTCCCTGCAATATCCGTTACAATTGCAGCTTCACGTCCAGCTAATGCATTAAGTAAACTAGATTTGCCAGCATTTGGGCGTCCTGCAATCACCACTTTCATACCTTCGCGCAAAATTGAACCTTGTTTTGCTTCCAAACGGACTCTATCTAATTGTTCAATAATATCCTTCAGATGCCCTTCAATCTTACCATCGGCTAAGAAATCAATTTCTTCATCAGGGAAATCAATAGCAGCTTCGACATAAGTGCGTAAATAAATTACGGCATCCACCAATTCATGGACTTTATGAGAAAACTCACCTTGTAATGATTTTAATGCTGAACGAGCAGCTTGCTCTGAAGTGGCATCAATTAAATCTGCAATTGCTTCCGCTTGTGCCAGATCTAATTTATCATTTAAAAAAGCTTGTTCGGAAAATTCACCTGGACGAGCTAAACGCACACCTTTCACTTGCAAAATACGTTTTAAAAGCAGATCTAGAACAATTTGTCCGCCATGCCCCTGAAACTCAACGACATCTTCACCTGTAAATGAATTAGGTCCTTTAAAAAATAAAGCAATACCTTGATCTAATATCGTTCCATCTTCATCCTTAAAAGGCAAATAATTTGCCATACGAGGCTTTAGCTCTTTTCCAACGACAGCTTGAGCAACTAGGGTGGATAATGGACCTGAAACACGTAAAATACCAACGCCACCACGACCAATAGGAGTTGCTTGAGCTACAATGGTTTCTTTTGTCATATAAAATTTTCCTAAAAATGACCGCACTTAATGCATTCAATATTATGTAATTATAGCAAAAAAGTATAAATTTAATGAGAATTTATGAAGGGCTTATAACTCATATTAAAGCAACTAATAAAAAAGGCATCCCGTGGATGCCTTTAAAAATTCGTTAAGTTATTTTTTACGAGAATGTAAACCTTTCTTCTCTAATCCACGATAAATCAACTGCTGTTGAACAATGGTAATAATATTTGATACTAACCAATATAATACTAAACCAGCAGGGAACCATAAGAAGAACACCATAAAAATAAGTGGCATAAAGTTCATTATTTTTTGTTGCATTGGATCAGCAACTGGTGTCGGTGACATTTTTTGTAATAAGAACATTGATGCTCCCATTAAAATTGGCAGAATATAATAAGGGTCTTGTGCTGACAAGTCTTGAATCCAACCAAAGAATGGGGCATGACGTAATTCCACGGCTTCCATAAAAGTCCAATATAATGCAATAAAAATTGGCATCTGGATAATTAATGGTAAACAACCACCTAATGGATTTACTTTTTCTTCTTTATAAAGCTTCATCATTTCTTGGCTCATACGTTGACGATCATCGCCAAAACGTTCACGCATTTCTTGCATTTTCGGTTGCAACATACGCATTTTCGCCATAGAAGTATATTGTGCTTTAGTTAATGGATAAAGAATACCTTTTACAACTAAAGTAACGCCAATAATTGCAAGCCCCCAGTTACTTACTACACTTTGAATCAAGTTCAATAAACCAAATAATGGTTTAGCAATGAACCATGCCCAACCATAGTCAACAGTTAAATCTAAATGGTTTGCAACTTGTCCCATTTCATTTTGAAGCTTAGGACCCGTCCATAATGCACTCTTAATAGTTTCTGTTGCTCCAGCAGGAACATTAATAACAGGACCTCGATAACCAATAAAACCTAAACCATTTCCAGTACTCGTATAAAGTTGGTTATCCATATCTTGATTTGGAATCCAGGCAGAGACAAAGTAATGTTGTAATACAGCTACCCAGCCTGCTTTAGTATCAATAGATAAGTTTTTATCTTTCATTGCATCAAAACTATATTTTTTATAGTTAGTATCTGCTGAAGAATATGCTCCACCAGTATAAGTTGGCATAGCCATATTACTGGAACTTTCTACTAAAGTATGTTTTAACTGACCATAAGGTTGTACCTCAATAGCACTACCACTTTGGTTTTGAATTTCATAGTTTACTTCAATATCGTAAGAACCGCGTTTAACAACGAAGATTTTACGATAAGTCACACCATTTTTTTCTAAAGTTAATGGCACTCTTAATTCATCTTGACCCTCTGCCAAAGCAAAATCACTACCTTCAACTTGGTAGGCTGCTCGACTTGCAGTAGTATCAATACCATCTTTACCAATTAAACCACTTTGTGCTACATATACAGCATCTGGCTTATTTTGTAATAAAACAAAACGCTCTTGTGAATGTAATTCAGCGGCATAATTAGATAAACTAGACTCAACAACATCTCCACCTAATGTATCAATTTTTAAGCTAACCACATCATTTTTCACCGAAATAATTTGACCATGAGTGCCATTATCTACTGTGCCTTGAACTGATGAAGTACTTGCTGGCATTTCAGCATTAGTTGTGACAGATTGATTTTGTACTTGTTCAGTCGCAACAGATTTTGGAGCATGGTAGTCCATTTGCCATTGTTCATAAACAAGAAAAGAAATAAAGAGTAGTGCGATGACTAATAAACTACGTCTAGAATCCATTATTTGTTCTCTTCGTTATTATTTAATTTGGGTGGAACGGGATCGTAACCACCTGGGTTCAAAGGATGACATTTTAATATACGTTTGAGTGTAAGCCAACTACCTTTTAACGCTCCATGCGTTTTTAATGCTTCAATACCATAACAAGAACAAGTCGGAACAAACCGACAACGAGGACCAATTAGCGGACTAATTGCCAATTGATAAAATCGAATTAATTTGACAAGGATTTTTTCGCCAAGCGAATGTGACGTTGCCATAATTTGCTCAAAGTTTCAGTTAAAGTTTTATTATCAAGTTTCCCTATACCATGTTTTGCCACAACAACAAAATCATAGTTAGGTAACTGATGCTGCAAAAGGCGAAAACTTTCACGACACAAACGTTTAATACGATTGCGATCATGAGCACGTTTTAGGTGTTTTTTAGCAACAGTGAGACCTATACGAGGATATTGAAGATCGTTTGGACGGGCAAGAATGGTAATTTCAGGCGTACTAGCTCTAAGCGGCTGCTCAAAGACGTATTTAAATTGAGTGGGAGTTAACAGACGCAACTCCCTCGAAAAGTTTAGCTTAATCACACAAGTGTGTCATCATTAAGCTGATAAACTTTTACGACCTTTAGCACGACGACGAGCTAAAACTTGACGGCCGTTTTTAGTCGCCATACGAGCACGGAAACCGTGAGTACGGCTACGTTTTAATACAGAAGGTTGAAATGTACGTTTCATAACTCTTAATCTACCTAATTAAAATTGTTTAACATTTAAATGTGTTATCAGGCTCAGCCATCAAACCAAATCACTTGAAAACAAGGTTATTCAAAAATAAGGAACGGAATTGTAATCATAAATTCAACGTTCGTCAAATACGATATCGGTAAAATCGGTAATAATTAAGAAAAAACAAATTTCACCTTATCAAAAAGCATAAAAGCGTCGTAAATTATACGTTTTTTCCGTAAAATCTCAAGTAAAAACCGAATATCTTTTTCAATTTTTTTGATCCTTTTTTAAAGATCTTTACGTAAGTTTATTGTAGAATTAAATAGTTTAAAGTTTAATTTTACAATTGTGCTCGATTTGCAATTTTATTTATTTCAACATTTATAGCCTATAAAAAGATTCAAAATGGAATGTAACCTTTCTCAACTGTGGCAAGATTGCCTATTGCAACTGCAAGATCAAATTTCTTCTGCGGACTTTGGTATGTGGCTACGTCCTCTGCAAGCAGACACAAGTACTCCAAATACTATTGTGCTTTATGCTTCTAATATGTTTGTCAAAAGTTGGGTTGAAAATAACTATCTCGCCCAAATCATTAAAATTGCTCAAGAACTTAGCAATAACAATGAGCTTTTAGTTCGTGTACAAGAAGGAACAAAGCCTGTAGCCAAAAAAACAATGTCTACACCACAAATTTCTGATACTACCGTTTCTTCACTGACTAAAATATCACAAGAAATTGAACCATCTAGTTTTCGTTCCAACTTAAATCCACATCATTTATTTGTGAACTTTGTAGAAGGTAAATCAAATCAGCTAGCTCGTGCTGTTGGTCAAAAAGTCGCAAATAAACCAGGCGATAAATCTGCTAATCCACTATTTTTGTATGGTGGAACAGGTTTAGGTAAAACGCACTTATTACATGCGGTGGGTAATGGGATTTTAGAAGATAATCCTAATGCAAGAGTTGTTTATATTCACGCAGAACGATTTGTTCAAGAATATGTAAAAGCGCTAAAAGCGGAACGTATTGATAATTTTAAAAAATTCTACCGCAGTTTAGATGCTTTACTTATTGATGATATTCAATTTTTTGCTGGCAAAGATGGAACACAAGAAGAATTTTTTAATACTTTTAATTCTTTATTTGAGGGTGATAAACAAATTATTTTAACCTCCGATCGCTATCCTCGAGAAATTGAAAAAATTGATGACCGTTTAAAATCTCGTTTTAGTTGGGGATTAAGTATTGCTATTGAACCTCCTGATTTAGAAACCCGTGTAGCAATTCTGATGAAAAAAGCAGAAGAAAAGCATATTCATTTACCTGAAGAAGTCGCTTTTTTTATTGGTCAGAAGCTCCGTACTAATGTACGTGAATTAGAGGGTGCCCTAAATCGTGTACATGCTAATGCAGATTTTACTGGAAAAGCTATCACTATTGATTTCGTGAGAGAAACGCTAAAAGATATGTTAGCTTTACAAGATAAATTAGTTACCGTGGATAATATTCAAAAAATGGTAGCAGAATATTACCGCATTAAAGTATCTGATTTAAAATCTAAAAATCGTTCTCGTTCTATTGCTCGCCCACGCCAATTAGCGATGGCGTTGGCAAAAGAACTGACTAATCGTAGCCTGCCTGAAATAGGTAAAGCTTTTGGTGATCGTGACCATACAACTGTGTTACACGCTTGTCGCACTATTGCTACTCTGCGTGACGAAGATAATAATATTCAGGAAGACTGGTCTAACTTAATCCGTACATTATCCGCATAAAAGGGGAGAAAACTATGCAGTTTATTGTTTCAAGAGAAAATCTTTTAAAACCATTACAGCAAGTATGCAGCGTATTAAGCAGTCGCCCTAATATTCCAGTATTAAATAATGTTCTTCTGCAAATTTCTAATGAGCGGTTAACCATTACGGGGACAGACTTAGAAGTTGAGCTTTCTACCCAAGCACAATTAGTTTCTGGCACTACGGGGAATTTCACAATTCCAGCGAAAAAATTCTTAGATATTTGCCGCAGTTTACCTGAAAATGCGGAAATCAATGTAGTATTTGAAGAAGATCGTGCTATTGTGCGTTCAGGTCGTACAAAATTTAACTTAGCAACCTTGCCCGCAGAAGAATATCCTAACCTAGCGGATTGGCAATCTGAAGTGGATTTTGAGCTTGATCAAGCTACTTTACGCCGTTTAATTGAAGCCACTCAGTTCTCCATGGCAAATCAAGATGCTCGTTATTTCTTAAACGGTATGAAGTTTGAAACTGAAGGTAACTTACTCCGCACAGTAGCCACTGATGGCCACCGCTTAGCTGTCTGTACTATTGCCTTAGAGCAAGATTTACAAAATCATTCGGTTATTGTACCACGTAAAGGTGTATTAGAGCTTGTGCGCTTATTAGATGCTACAGAACAGCCAGCACGCTTACAAATCGGCACCAATAATTTACGTGTTCAAGTGGAAAATGTGCTCTTTACCACAAAATTGATTGATGGTCGCTTCCCTGATTATCGTCGAGTATTACCTCGCAATGCTGACCATATTTTAGAAGCAGATTGGGATATATTAAAACAAGCCTTTGTGCGTGCTGCGATTCTTTCTACAGAACGTTTCCGTAGTGTGCGATTACAACTCAGCCAAAATCAAATGAAAATTACGGCAACTAACCCTGAACAAGAAGAAGCTGAAGAAATCATTGATGTATCTTATACTGGTGCTGAAATGGAAGTCGGATTTAACGTAAGTTATGTATTAGATGTATTAAATGCATTGAAATGTAACCGTGTTCGTATGCGTCTAACCGATGCTTCATCAAGCTGCTTGATTGAAAATTGTGATGATGCAAGTGCTGAATACGTGATTATGCCAATGCGTCTGTAAAATTTTTTAAAATCTGACCGCACTTTTGTTGTATTGAGCGCAAATAATGGCAATTTCTCGTCTTATTGTTGAAAACTTCCGCAATATTGCTGCCGTGGATCTTGAATTTGACCACGGCTTTAACTTTTTGGTAGGTAATAATGGTAGTGGGAAAACCAGCCTACTTGAGGCGCTTTTCTATCTTAGCCATGGTCGCTCATTCAAAAGCTCTGTAACCACTCGTATTATTAGCTATGAACAACCGCATTTTACTTTACACGGTCGTATTCAAGAGCAACAGCATGAATGGTCTGTAGGTTTGCAAAAACAGCGTAAAGATGGGAATACTATAGTCAAAATCAATGGTGAAGATGGCAATAAAATCTCTGATCTCGCCCATTTACTTCCTATGCAAATTATTACCCCTGAAGGACTTACACTACTTAATGGGGGACCAAGTTATCGCCGAGCATTTCTGGATTGGGGGCTGTTCCATCATCAAACCAACTTTCATTCTGCATGGTCAAACTTACATCGGTTACTCAGACAGCGTAATGCCGCTCTAAATCAAACCTATGATTACAATATGCTTAAACCTTGGGATATTGAGTTAGGCAAACTTGCACATCAAGTCAGTGAATGGCGTACTTACTATGCTGAAGCCTTACGACCTGAAATTGAACAAACTTGTAAATTATTCTTACCTGAGTTAGACATTTCTGTGAGTTTTCATCAAGGTTGGGAAAAAGAAACAGATTATGCACAGTTATTAATGGAAAACTTTGAACGAGATAAAGCCATTGGTTACACCGTTTCTGGCCCACAAAAAGCAGACTTTCGTTTCAAAGCCAATGGATTACCAGTAGAAGATGTGCTATCACGAGGACAACTAAAACTCTTAATGTGTGCATTACGTTTGACACAAGGTGAACATTTAATGCAACAAAAACAACGCCATTGTATTTTTCTGATTGATGATTTTGCTTCAGAATTAGATGATAGCAAACGTGCATTATTAGCAGAACGTTTACAGCAAAGCCATTCTCAAGTATTTATAACTGCAATTACCCAAGATCAATTGAAACAAATGCAACCCGCCAAACACCGCACTTTTTCTGTAGATAAAGGGAACATTCGACAAATTGAATTTCTGTGAAATCATTCGCTAAATAAAATTTTCTTTAATAGCTTTTCTTTTTTATTCTTATTCATTATTTATTTTATGATAATGATTCTTATTTTTAATTGTATTTCTATTCTATTTTGTTATACTCCAGCTCACGTCTTAAATCCATATTTAATTTATGTATTTAAGTTACCACATTTAACAACTTTTTATATTGTTTAGGAGAAAACAATGAATCTGCGAAAAAAACTATTTAAATTCAATATAATAGTTTGCTTTTGCCCAGTTTTATTTACTCAAGCACAAGAAAATGAAGTCTTAGAAAGTATTGAGGTTCAGGCCAAAGCCATTAAAGAAACAGACAAAGTGTTTATCAAAACGGGAGCAATTAGCTCACGAGATAAAATTATGGAATCTAACCAAACCTTAGATAATATTGTTCGTTCGGTACCTGGTGCTTTTACCCAATTAGATAAATCACAAGGCACGGTATCAGTCAATATTCGTGGTGCAACAGGCTTTGGACGAGCAAATACAATGATTGATGGCGTTAGTCAAACCTTTTATGCAAGTTCGACGGATGATGGTGGACGGGGAGGCAGTACTTCTCAATTTGGTGCTTATATTGATCCAACTTTTTTGGTTGGAATGGATGTAGAAAGAGGGACCTTTAGTGGATCTGCTGGTGGTAATTCATTATTAGGCTCTGCAAACTTTAGAACCATTGGCGTGAAAGATTTAGTTAGCGAAGGAAAATCTGTCGGTGGAATGACCAAAATGACATTCGGCAATAATGCTATCGGTCCCAATTATATGGGAATGTTAGGCGCAAAATATCAGCTAAGTGAGGATGCCTGGTTTGGAGGGTTATACGGTTATAGCTGGCGAAAAATCTCACAAGATTATAAGATCGGTGGTGGTAGACGAGTAACAGATAGCTCCATTGATTTATCAAAATTTACCGATCCTGATGAAATTGCAGGCACAACCACTTCCCCCTTCAATGCCGAACATTTAAAACAAAAACCCACAAGTCAATTAGCAAAATTGGAATTTGGTACAAAATCTCAAACTGTAAGCTTGTCTTACCGTGATTATCAAAGTGAATTGGCAGGAAGAAACTTAAAAAACCAAAACTACCAAATTAATTATAACCTTCATCCAGAAGATTCTCGTTGGTTAGATTTAAATGTGCTGTATGCTCTGAATCAAGGGAAACAACAATATAAAAAAGGGGCAAGAATCAATAATAAATATTTACTAGATAATCTAGATATTGAAAATAAAGCAGAAACTTTCAATATCGCCAATACCTTTAGAATCCCATTATTTAGCCATACTGAACTTGAAACGACTTTTGGTTTCAATCGATTAAAAAACCGCTATTTTAAAAATCGCCACCCAGCTGAACTTAATTTTAATTTAGAAAATGGTGAAACCAATGAAGATAATGATGCAATTGGAATTGGGGCGGTACGTAAAAGTCTTTATACCTCAACATTCCAACCAGATGGCGAACAGCGTTTTAATACATTTTATTGGGACAATAGCCTAACTCATGGAATATTTGTTTTGGATATCAATGCAAATATCAATTTAAGTCGTTATAAAGGTACCCGTTTTAAATATTTACCTTTTTATCGCCAAGAAATTGAAGAACAAATTTATCAGCTCAATCGTCAACATGCTTATAATGAAGCCAATGTTTTGCAAGAACAGTTAGAGAAATTAGAAGCACAATATTGCCGATATATTCCTGATCCAGATGATCCTGAAGATGAGGATCTAGCAGAATTTGAATGTGCCGATAAAAACATTTCTACAGAAAGTAAAGGTAAACATCGCTTAGTGAATTATTCGGCAACTTTGTCTGCTTATATTCACGATCTCTTTACCCCCTTTGTGAGCTATTCCAAAACTCACCGAGTACCGAATGTGAAAGAAATGTTTTTTTCAACACTTGGTGATTATGGCGTGAATACAGATCTCAAACCAGAACAAGCTAAAACAGTACAAATTGGCTTTAATGGCTTCAAGGAAAATATTTTTACCGATAACGATAAATTAGGCTTTAAAGCATTAATTTATCGAACTCGTGTGAAAGATCATATTTTTAATGTTAGCAGAGCTGCTCCCGCTTATGTTCGAGGTAGAACTATTTATCATAAAAACTACGATGAGAAAGTGAAGATGAATGGTTTTGAATTAGAACTCAATTACGATATGGGCTCATTCTATGCTAATTTAGCTTATGCTCGCCAAAATAACACTCAGCCAATTTCCTTTACTGATGCCAGTGCAAGGGTAGATACGGCTTCTAATAGTGGTTTTAATGAACAAGGTTTTGGGGCAAGTAAAATCTCAATATTACCAAGAGATTATGCTTCATTAGAGCTAGGGACACGTTGGTTCGAAGAGAAGCTTCAAATCGGTGGTGTAATGAAATATTACGGTAAAAGCAGACGTGCTAGCACGAAATTCACCAATATTCTTTATCCAAATAGCACCATTGAGAAAGAAACGCTAAGACGTGATGAAACAGTGCCCAAACAACCAATGATCTTTGATTTTTATGTGAGCTATGAGCCAATTAAAGATCTGATCATTAAACTAGAATTACAAAATGCATTTGATAAGAAATACACCGATCCTCTTGATGCAAACAATGACTCCGCAAGCCAAACCATTTTTAATTTAGATTTTGGTGATAAAGATATCTCTGTCTTTAATAACTATGCTCGTGGTAGAACCGCTGTATTAAGTGCAACTTATAGATTCTAAATTACCAATTAAAGTGTAGAAGATCAAAGTTAATCTTCTACACTTTATACCTGCTCTAATAATTCAATTTCAGTTTTCAGGCAATAAGGCATATGCCGAGGTCCTCTCACAGCAGACACTCCAAATGCTTTCATTTTATCTCTGGTAATCAATAATTTATCGTATTCTTTCAAACATTTTACTTTCATTACACGTTTAATTACTAAATCCTCACGTTCTGACTCATAAGGAATATTTACTTCTAGTACTTCACATTTATAACGAATAGCCCCTGTTGGCTCGGTAACATAAATATAAACTTGATCGCCTACGGCAATATTATTACTTTGTTTCCAGAGCGTTTCCATTCCTTCATGTAAATACTTTTCTACATCATAATATTTTGGATTAGCGGGTAAAATTCATTCATTATAACGAACTATACCGAGTTTTTTCTTACGCCGCTTACTTGCAGTTAAATCAAAGCTACTGTTGAGTAGAAAAATAATGGTTTCTTTATCCACAGAGCCATCTAATAAAATGCTAATCCAATGTGATTTATTCATATGATAGGCGGGTAAAAATCCTCTCTGCGTCACAAACGTACTTTGAATTTCAGGGCTACATTTCACATTCATCACATCTATTTTCTCTGTGCCAAGTAAACCTAAATGTTCTGCAGAAACACTCATCAAAATGGCATACCATTTGTTATTATCTTGATGACGCAATACAGCATAAGTAGGATAATTTTTCCACAAATATTCAGGTTCAGCACAATATTGTTGTAAAACGTAGTGCAAAATTTCTGTTTTTAATTTATTAGCCATTTTACTTATCCTATCGCAGTAACCTCTAGGTATATCATATTACTCTTTTAATCATATTGTTGATTAAAAATTTTCTATTTTTCCACCGCACTTTGAGCATAATTCATTTCTATTTCTATGATTTCCCCGTATCATATTCCAATTAATGAGTGAGGAACAACCATGCAAAAATATCTAGGTGAATTAATTTTATTTTGTGTCAGCCTATTAGCTGCATTAGGATGGTTTTTCTCTAAATATTCACTCGTAGGATTCCCTTCTGTAGGCTTTATTGCTGTGCGTTTCCTCGCTGCATTTGTCATTTTTTTACCCTTTGCCTATGCACAAATACGAACCTTAGAAAAACGCCAATTTATTATTTCATCTTTACTTGGCACATTATTCGCAACTTATTTTTTAGTGTGGATCTTAGCCATTACCCATAATACTAATTTTGGTGCAGGGGCATTTATTGTCAGCTTAGCCATGCTGATTGCCCCATTGATAGCTTGGATTATTTTCCGTAACAAACCTGCTCGTTCTTTTGCGATTGCTCTGCCATTTGCCTTCATTGGCTTATACTTTATTGCTAAAGGAAATTCTGAATTACAATTTTCATCAGATGACTGGCTTTATTTATTAACGGCAATTCTTGAAGCCATTTATTTTGTACTTAATAATCATTATGCTAAGCATATTCCAACACTCTCATTTACCACCATTCAATTTGGTGCAGGAGGCTTAGTTTGTGCTATTTATTCTTGTTTATTAGAAAGTTGGGCTGAACAAATTCCTCTTGAAAGTATCTATTGGTTGGCATTAAGCGTGCTAGTAGCAACAAACTTCCGATTTTTATTACAAACATTAGGACAAAAGCTCTGCAATATTAGCAATGCTGCTTTAATTATGTTACTTGAACCTGTCTGGACACTGATTTTAAGTGCGGTAATTTTTTCAGAAATTTTATCTTGGCAGAAGATTCTAGGTTGTTCCCTCATTCTACTTTCATTAATACTTTATCGCCTACCGAATGTGCTTAATAAAGCAAAAGTGCAGTGAAATTTTCTAAAATTCCACCGCACTTTTTAGTTATTACTTCATTTTATATGAGATTATTGCTTCACTAACTCAACCACTTCTTTGGTCAATCGAGCAATTTCATCCCAATTTTTCTCATTGATAAGTTTTTTGTCTACAAACCATGAACCACCACAAGCGACAACATTTGAAATGGCTAAATAGTCTTTAATATTGCTTACACTCACCCCACCTGTTGGCATAATTTTTAAGCTAGCATAAGGACCAAGCAAGGCTTTGATCATTTTCACGCCACCACTTGCCTCGGCAGGGAAAAATTTCACTGCCGTTATTCCTAATTCCAATGCTGCTTCAATCGCCATTGGGTTGTTTATCCCTGGGGTGACAGGAATGCCTAACTCTTGGCAATATTTAACGATATTTGGGTTAAAACCTGGGGTCACAATGCAATCAGCCCCTGCATTTTTTGCGGTCAGCACCTGTTCTTTGGTCAGTACCGTGCCAGCCGCAATCAGCACTTCTGGGCAATTTGCTTTGACTAATTTAATTGCTTCTTCAGCAGCTGCGGATCGAAACGTAATTTCTACCACAGGCAAGCCGTTTTCGGACAAAGTTTGGGCTAATGGCAAAATGTCCTCCGCATTATCTAAGGCAATCACGGGGACGACTTTCAGTTCTGTTAATTTTTCAACAATTTGTTCGGTGGTGTAACGCATTTTTACCTCTTTCTATGCCTAGCACGCAAAGTGCCTACTAGGTTAAGCATAATTTAGCCCCTCTGGGGCTGTGAATAATAATCTCATTAAGCATTAAACTGCTCTTGCAAATGAGCAGTGGCGACTTTATCAATAATCGCCCCTTTATGCTGAATCACAATACCGGCAAGCTGGTTTCCCTGTTGGCAGCAGACTTCAAGCGGTTTGTTTTGCAAGAAACCTGCTAAAAATCCAGCATTGAAGGAATCGCCAGCGGAAGTGGTATCCACCACATTTTCCACGGCAACCGTCGGCACAAATTGCTGCTCGCCATTTTGACAGAAAATCGCACCGCACTTGCCTTGTTTTACCACAATAATTGGAATGCCAAAATCGGACAAACGAGCAATAGTAGCTTGTTCATTGCTGTCAGCCCAAAGCATTTCTTCATCATCAAAGGTCACTAACGCCACATCGATCAACGGCAGCAACGCACGATAGCATTTTTGAGCTTGCTCAAGACTTTCCCAAAGTTTCGGACGGTAGTTGCTGTCAAAGGCAATTTTTACCCCCTGATTTTTCAACTCACAAAGCTGTTCAATCAGCAAAGTGCGGTCATTTTCAGGCAAAATTGCAAGGCTGATACCGCTTAGGTAAATCATATCCATATTTTGCAATGCTGCCAAAACCTGAGGATAGTCAGGATGTTGCAACAAATATCGAGCTGCCGATTGATTTCGCCAGTAAAGGAACGTGCGTTCGCCTTGGTTGTCGAGCTGGATCAGATAAAGCCCTGGTTGGCGGTGTTCGTCACGCAAGACAAAATCGGTGTTGATATTATCTGCTTGCCAAGCAGCCAACATTCCTTGACTGAGTTTATCCGTACCCATTGCGGAAATGTAGCGGACTTCAATCTGATTTGGCTGCGTAATACGAGCAAGATAAGTGGCGGTGTTTAAGGAGTCACCACCATAAGTTTGCCACATATTACCAAACGGCTCGCCATTGAGCTCAATCATACATTCGCCAATAATTGCGAGTTTTTTCATTGTTACTCCTATTTGAAATAACGCTTCGCATTACCGTAGCAAATATCTTTTACCATATTGCCGAGTAAATTTAGGTCGTTTGGTGCTTCACCTCGTTCTACCCAGCCGCCAATCATTTCGCATAGAATGCGGCGGAAATATTCGTGGCGTGTGTAAGATAAGAAACTGCGAGAATCGGTCAGCATTCCGACAAATTGGCTGAGTAAACCTAATTGTGAAAGCTGCTGTAATTGGCGTTCCATTCCGTCTTTTTGATCGTTGAACCACCAGCCTGAACCGAATTGAACTTTGCCTGCAATGCCGCCAGTTTGGAAGTTACCAATCATACTTGCGAGCATTTCGTTATCGCGAGGGTTGAGGCAGTACAAAATCGTTTTTGGCAATTGGTCGGTTTGCTCCATATTATCTAATAAACGGGCAAGCGGCTCTGCAAACGAGCGGTCGCCAATGGAATCAAAGCCTGAATCCGCACCTAATAATTTGAACATTCTCGTATTATTGTTACGAATTGCCCCAATGTGCATTTGCATTACCCAACCACGTTTGTGATATTCCGTGCCTAACCAAACAAGAAGTGCGGTACTAAATTGGGCAATTTCTTCTTCTGCAAGCGGTTGATTTTGCAATCTTTTTTGCAAAATGTAATCCAGCACGTTTTCATCAGGAATCGGGGCAAAACGGACAACTTCAATACCGTGGTCAGCAGATTTACACCCTTGTTGGTCGAAATGTTCAAGGCGTTTAAATAACGCTTGTTTAAGCGTATCAAAGCTGTTGATTTCAATATCGGTAACTTTACCTAGCTGTTCGATGTAGTCATTGAATAGTAGTAACTCAATTTTGAATGCTCGGTCAGGTCGCCAACTTGGTACGACTTCAATATCAAAAGTATTATCTGCTGCAATTGCTTTGTGGTATTCCAACGAATCAATCGGATCGTCGGTTGTACCAACCAACTTCACATTCATTTGCTGCATAATGCCACGGGCAGAAAATTCAGGTTGCTGTAACAGCTCATTGCCTTGATGCCAAATTTTTTCGGCGGTTTCAGGTGAGAAAAGCTTATTGGTAATACCAAATGGACGGCGTAATTCTAAATGCGTCCAATGGTAAATCGGGTTGCCGATACATTTTGGCACGATGTGAGCAAAAGCAAGATATTTGCTGTATTTATCCGCATCGCCTGTGATTAAACGCTCTTCTACGCCAGCAGAACGCATTGCTCGCCATTTGTAATGATCGCCCTCAAGCCAAATTTCTGTCAAATCATTAAATTGGCGGTTTTCGGCAATATCTTTTGGGCTTAAATGGCAGTGGTAGTCAAAAATCGGCTGATCTTTGGCGTAATCGTGATAGAGCTTTTGAGCTGTTGGGGTTGAAAGTAAAAAGTCTTCACATAAAAATTGTTTCATACAAACCTCTTTAGGTTATACACCGCTATATGCTGAGAAACCGCCATCGACAGGCACAATCACACCGTTTACAAAGCTGGAGTATTGGCTATCAACCAAGAACAGTAATGTTCCTAATAATTCTTCTGGTTCACCAAAGCGTCCCATTGGGGTATTGGTTAAGATTTTATTAGCGCGTGCGGTTGGGTTGCCATCATTATCAAACAGCAATGCACGGTTTTGGTTGCTGACTAAAAAGCCTGGTGCGATGGCATTGCAACGAATCCCCACTTTTGAGAAATACACCGCAAGCCATTGAGTAAAGTTACTGATTGCCGCTTTTGCACCTGAATAAGCTGGGATTTTGGTTAGTGGCGTAAAGGCGTTCATACTTGAGATATTAACGATATTCGCACCTTCTTTACCAATCATATCTTTAGCGAAAACTTGGGTTGGGAGAAGTGTGCCTAAGTAGTTTAAATTAAAGACAAATTCAATTCCGCTTTTATCAAGTTCAAAGAAAGATTTGGTGCTATCGCTCAAATCAAAGGTATGAAATTCATTGTCTGTGGTCGCTTTAGGACTATTACCGCCTGCACCGTTAATTAAAATATCACAAGTGCCAAAATCAGCGGCAATTTGGTCACGCACAGTTTTGATATTGTCTAATTCCAAAACGTTGGTTTGATAAGCTTTAGCAATGCCACCTGCAGTATTGATTTCATCCGCCACTTTTTGGGCTGATTCAAGGTTGAGATCGAGTAATGCTACTTTCGCTTTCGTTTTAGCAAGTTCTTTTGCTAAATAAGCACATAACACTCCCCCAGCACCAGTTATAACAATAACTTTATCCCGTAAATTATGATTTTCTGAAATATTCATAATATCTATCCTCTTTATATGAATTCTTCACATTAAAAAGATCTATTGCTACCAAATGGTAGCAATAGATATATGTAATTAATATTTATTGAGCTGGTGCCAATGTATCAATTTTCTCAATAAAACCACCAATAACAGGATTGTCTTTAGCTTCATCATGCATTGCTTTAGTTGCATCAATAAATGGTTGTTTCTCAACAGTTACAAATTCAACACCCATTTCAGCAATTGCTTTTTCTTTTTCTTCTTTAATCATTTTTATCCATAAATCTTTATGAAAAATCATTGAATTATCAGCTGCTGTTTTTAAAACTTGTTGCTGTTCTGGGGTTAATTTAGCCCAAGTCTTTTCACTAATTAATAATACATCTGGAATCATAGTATGTTCATCTAAGCTAAAGAATTTAGCAACCTCACCATGGCGGGCTAATGTCAACGCAGTTTCATTATTCTCTGCGGCATCCACTACTTTTTGTTGCAATGCAGTATAAAGTTCACCATAAGCTAAAGGTGTAGCATTTGCACCTAATAATTCCATCATTCTTACAGCACTTGGGCTTGGTTGTACACGTACTTTTAAACCTTTCAAATCAGCAGGTGTTTTTATTGGCTTACCAGCATAAAAGCTACGTGCACCGCCATCATAATATGTTAAACCGATGAAACCTTTCCCTTTAGATGCTTCTAATATTTTTTGCCCAACCTCAGGATCTTTTAATGTAGCATAGTAGTGTTCTGAATTACGAAATAAATAAGGAATATTGAATGCTCCATAAGTTGGCTCAAATGCTTCCATTTCACTTGCATTAGATTTTGCCATATCAAGTGAGCCTGATTGTAATAATTCTACTGATTCACGTTGAGTACCTAATTGACTATTAGGATAAACACGAATTACGACCTCACCATTTGTTAATTTTTTTACTTCATCAGCCATATGCTGCATAGAAATATGAACAGGATGAGTTTTATCATTATTATGATTCAATTTTAATGTTATTTTAGCTGCTACAGAAAAAACAACACCTAAAGATAAAACCGCACCTAATGAAATAGAAAGAATAGTTTTTTTAGCGAACATATTTAGGTTCTCCTAATGTGGTTAACATTCAAAATTACAATTCGAACAATTTGCAAAATAAATTGTGAATTTAATCTTACTTTTTTTATCCTACATATCAAACCATTTTTACCAAATTGGTGAACCAGATCACAAAAACAATCTTTTCCATTTGCATAAAAATACTTTTATCCACAAAATTGGTATTCCAATTATCCCGATTAATATTAATTAAAAAAGAGGCTATATGATAAAATTTATATCCATCATAGATAAAATACTATCAACCTTATGCACCTTGCTTAGCGTCATGCTTGTAATTAGCGTAATTTGGCAAGTATTCTCACGTTTTGTCTTAAATGAACCAAATACCTATACTGATGAACTTGCTCGCTTTGCTTTCATTTGGGTTGGGCTCATAGGTGCAGCTTATGCATTAGGACAAAAAAAACATTTAGCCATTGACTTATTAGCAACTAAATTAGAATCATCTCCCATAAAACATAAGCGTCTAAATCTTATTATCAATGTAATAACCCTATGTTTTGTTATTCTAATTATGTGCTATGGAGGTTTGAAATTAGTTAATGATACTCTGGCAGTGGGACAAATTTCTCCGGTGCTTGGTATCGAAATGGGTTTGATTTATGCCGCAATTCCATTGAGTGGCTTCTTTATGCTAATTTATACGATTCGTGATTTATTTAATTGCTTACAATCACCTTCATCAATTAATTGAAAACAGAGGATACTTTATTATGGAATGGTCCACAGTTATTGTTCTTTGTAGTACTTTTTTCACCCTTTTATTTATTGGTGTACCAATTTCATTTTCTATTGGTATAGCCTCTCTTATTACTGTAATGATGTCAGTATCTTTTGATGCCGCTATTACAGTAATTACCCAAAAAATGGCATCAGGTTTGGATAGTTTCTCGTTGCTCGCGATTCCATTTTTCATTCTTGCTGGAAATATTATGAATCGTGGCGGTATTGCTTTGCGTTTAATTGAATTTGCTAAAGTAATCGGAGGCCGTTTACCAGGTTCTCTTGCCCATGTGAATGTGTTAGCCAATATGATGTTTGGTTCAATTTCAGGTTCAGCGGTAGCATCTGGTGCTGCGATGGGCGGTATTATGTCTCCTTTACAAAGAAAAGAAGGTTATGACCCAGCATTTTCAGCAGCAGTGAATATTTCTTCTTGTCCAACAGGATTACTAATTCCACCAAGCAATACTTTTATTGTGTATTCATTAATTACAGGTGGTACATCAATTGGGGCATTATTCTTAGCAGGCTATATTCCAGGTATTTTAATGGGATTATCCATTATGCTCGTCATTGGATACCTTGCTAAAAAACGTAATTATCCTGTTTCACCAAAACCTACAAAATCTGAAGTGATTAAAAAAACCTTAGATGCTTTACCAAGCTTAGGTTTAATTATTGTCATTATGGGGGGTATTATTGGCGGTATTTTCACTGCGACAGAGGCCTCTGCTTTTGCAGTAGTTTATACCTTAATTTTGGCAGTACTGATTTATCGTGAAGTGTCTATTAAAGAATTACCACAAGTTATTTTAGAATCAGTAGTAACTACGTCTATCGTATTGTTACTAATTGGTACTTCAATGGGAATGTCTTGGGTAATGGCGAATGCTGATATTCCGTATACTATCAGTGATGGGTTGTTATCTGTATCTGATAACCCAATTGTGATTCTATTAATCATCAACATTATTCTATTAATTGTTGGCGTGTTTATGGATATGACGCCAGCGTTGCTTATATTTACGCCAATTTTCTTCCCTATTGTAACAGATTTAGGAATGGATCCAGTTCATTTTGGTATTTTAATGGCATTTAACTTATCTATCGGAATTTGTACACCACCAGTCGGCAGCGCCTTATTTATTGGCTGTTCTGTAGGTGGCGTGAAAATTAACCAAGTGATTAGACCATTATTACCATTCTATGCGGTATTGATTTTAACGTTATTCCTCGTGACTTACGTACCTTCACTGAGTCTTGCGTTGCCACAATGGTTACTCGGTTATTAATCAAGGAAGCATCAGATGAAAACATTAAAATATTGGCAGTTTAGCCGAAATGAAAATAACCGCATTGATATTCAATGTGAACGTGGGATTGAATTACATATTTTTGTGTTGGAGCAAGATATGTTCCGTGTGGCATTTACTCGTAACAATGAGTTTAAAGTGCCAGCGACTTGGGCGATTAGCCCAAATGCCGATGATGTTGCGTGGCAAGGGCGTAATAAATGGTCGGTTGAGGGATTCTCGTTACCTCATTATGAGGTTCAGCAATTTGCAAATTCTTTAGAAATTTCGACCGCTTGTATCAAGCTTATTGTGCATCAACCGCTTTATTTGGAATGGCAACATAAGGTAAATGGTGAATGGAAAACCTTTGTTTCAGACCGCAAAACAGGGGCTTACTTGTTTGGTGTGTCTAACACGAACGTAACCCATTATTTGAATCGTAGCGTAAGCGAGCAATACTACGGCTTGGGTGAAAAAACAGGGAATTTAAACCGCCACGGTCGCCGTTTTGAAATGCGGAATATCGATGCGATGGGCTATAACGCCGAGTATATGGATCCGCTCTATAAGCATATTCCATTCTATATTACCCACGCTGATGAAGTGAGTTATGGTATTTATTACGATAATTTAGCACCGTGCTGGTTTGTGCTAGGCAGCGAAATTGATAACTACCACGCATATTATCGTAACTACAAAGCTGAAGACGGTGATTTGGATTACTATATGATTCTCGGCCCGAAAATTGTGGATGTAACCAAGAAATATACCAAACTCACAGGCGGTACGATTTTTGGGCCTCGTTGGAGTTTAGGCTACAGCGGTTCAACAATGAGTTATACCGATGCACCAGATGCTCAAGAACAGCTTAAAAAATTCGTCGATTTATGTCGTGAACACAATATTCCGTGTGACTCATTCCAGCTCTCGTCAGGCTATACCTCAATTAACGGTAAACGTTACGTGTTTAACTGGAACTACGACAAAGTGCCCCAGCCGAAATTAATGAGCCAATATTTCCTTGATGTAGGAATGAATTTGGCGGCAAATATCAAACCTTGTTTGCTGCAAGATCACCCTCGCTACAATGAAGTGGCAGAAAAAGGCTTATTCATTCAAGATTCCGAATCAGATAATCCAGAACGTTCAATGTTTTGGGACGATGAAGGTTCACATTTAGACTTTACTAACCCTGCAACCGTGGATTGGTGGAAATCCAATGTGAAATCACAATTGATGGAAATGGGTATTGGTTCAACGTGGAATGATAACAATGAATTTGAAGTGTGGGATGACTACGCCAGATGCCATTTCTTTGGAAAAGGCTTGCCGATTAAATTACTTCGCCCACTGCAACCTTTATTGATGATGAAATCCTCTTTTGAGGCTCAAAAAGAATTTGCCCCAAATGTGCGTCCTTATTTGATTTCTCGTTCAGGCTCAGCAGGGATGAACCGCTATGTGCAAACGTGGTCGGGGGATAATCGTACTAGCTGGCATACGTTGAAATATAACATCAAAATGGGCTTAGGAATGAGCTTATCGGCGCTTTACAATGTGGGGCACGATGTAGGTGGCTTCTCTGGTAATAAGCCTGAACCTGAATTATTTGTGCGTTGGGTTCAAAATGGGGTAATGCATCCTCGTTTTACTATTCACTCTTGGAATGATGACAAAACCGTGAATGAGCCGTGGATGTACCCTGAAGTCACAAACATTATTCGTGATTCTATTCAGCTACGTTACCGCTTAATGCCGTATATCTACAATTTATTATGGCAGGCACACACGCAAGCAGAGCCAATGTTACGCCCGACTTTCTTAGATCACGAACACGATGCAAACACCTTTGATGAAAATGATAACTATCTGTTTGGTAAAGATTTATTAGTGGCTTCAGTGGTAGAAGAAGGGCAACGTAAACGAGAGGTTTATTTACCGTGTAACTATTCTGGTTGGTATGATTTTTATACGCACCAGTGGTATTATGGCGGCGAAAAAATCCTGGTGGATGCACCACTAGAACGTATTCCATTATTCCTAAGAGCAGGCTCGATTATGCCGCTTGCTTCAAAAGGACGTTCTAATACTTTAACTGATGATTACCGTGAATTACTCATTATGCCGTTTATCGATCAAGGCAAGGCGAATATGTCTATCTTTGATGACGATGGTGTAAGTTTTGATTATTTAAACGGTAAACATTTAACCCTAGACATTGAATTGAATTGCTCAAGCAAAGCGATTGAAATCAATATAACGAAAAAAGGTCATTATGAGCCACAATATAAAGAGTTAGTCTTTACTTTACCTCATACAGAACAACGCCAGTTAATCGTAAATGGTAAATCTGTTGAGCGTGGCTATAAATTACCTATTTCAGAGATTTAATTAGAGGCATTATCAAAAAATTATGACACCCGAAGATTTACGTTCTTATAAGAAAATCGGACAAGAATTAAAAGTAGAGTTATTAAGTGGGGCTTATAAAGTCGGTGATAAGTTGCCAGCAGAGCGTGATTTATCTAATTACTTTAATGTAAGCCGTACGGTCATTCGTGAGGCAATTATTATGCTTGAGCTTGAAAATCTGGTTGAGGTGCGCAAAGGCTCAGGGGTTTATGTTATTAATTTACCAAAATTAAATTCTGAAGGCATTGAACACTTACCCGATGTTGGTCCCTTTGAGCTGCTGCAAGCTAGACAATTATTAGAAAGTAGTATTGCCGAATTTGCAGCAATTCAAGCAACACGAGCAGATGTTTTACAGTTAAAAGAAATTTTAGAACGCGAACGAAATACCTTGGAACACGGTGACGAAGATTACATTGCGGATGAAGATTTTCATAAAACGATTGCGGAAATTACACAAAACGAAGTGATTATCCGCATGCAAAAAGATTTGTGGGAATATCGAACAAATAGCCCAATGTGGAAAGGGTTACACGCCCATATTCCAGATCAAAGTTACCGTCATCTATGGTTAAAAGATCACGAAAATATTATTGCAGCTATACAACGAAAAGATCCTGTATTAGCAAGAAAAATGATGTGGCAACATTTGGAAAACGTGAAACAAAAGCTGTTTGAATTATCGGATTTAGATGACCCGAATTTTGATGGCTATTTATTTAAAGTAAGTCCATTAGTTGTCAATTTATAAACTTAATTAGGAGTTGAGTATGGAACAAACATGGCGTTGGTATGGACCTAATGATCCAGTTACTTTATCTGATATTCGTCAAGCTGGTGCAACAGGTGTAGTAACTGCCTTACACCACATTCCGAATGGACAAATATGGTCAAGTGAAGAAATCAATAAACGCAAAGAAATTATTGAAGCTGCTGGTCTAACATGGTCTGTAGTAGAAAGTGTCCCTGTTCATGAGGACATTAAAACCCAAACAGGTCAATATAAGACTTGGATTGAAAACTATAAACAAACATTACGCAATTTAGCACAATGTGGTATTGATACTGTATGTTATAACTTTATGCCTGTTCTAGATTGGACACGTACTGATTTAGCTTATGAATTACCTAACGGTTCAAAAGCATTGCGTTTTGATCAAATTGCATTTGCTGCATTTGAATTACATATTCTAAAACGCCCTGGTGCAGAAAAGAACTATGCAGAGGAAGAAAAAACAGCTGCTAAAATCTATTTCGACAATATGACTAAGTCTGATATCCAAAAACTAACCAGTAATATTATTGCTGGTTTACCTGGTGCTGAAGAAGGTTATACCCTGGAAGAATTTCAAGATCAATTAGATCGCTATAAAAATATTTCTCCTGAAAAATTTCGTACCCATTTAGCTCACTTCCTAAATGAAGTTATTCCAATAGCTGAAGAAGTTGGCATTAAAATGGCTGTGCATCCAGATGATCCTCCTCGTCCGATTTTGGGTTTACCACGTATTGTCTCCACTATTGAAGATATGCAGTGGTATGTAGATACACAATCATCACCAGCAAATGGGTTCACTATGTGTACTGGTTCTTATGGTGTTCGTGCTGATAATGATCTTGTTGAAATGACTAAACGATTTGGAGACCGTATCTATTTTGCTCATTTACGCGCGACAGAACGTGAAGAAAATCCGTTAAGTTTCCATGAAGCAGATCACCTTGGCGGAGATGTAGATATGTTTAATGTAATTAAAGCACTATTAACCGAAGAATATCGTCGTCTTAATAATGGCGAGACTCGATTAATTCCAATGCGGCCTGACCATGGACATCAAATGTTAGATGACCTAAAGAAAAAAACCAACCCCGGTTATTCAGCCATTGGACGCTTAAAAGGTTTGGCTGAATTTCGAGGTTTAGAATTAGGACTAAAAAAAGTTTTTTTTGAAAAATAATCTCTCAGGTATTAGAGCAAATCTAATACCTTTTTATTATATAGTAGCTGTTTCGTTAAAATTATTTATATTACTTAAGTAAGGAGCATACCTATGAAAAAATTACTTTTTCGCCTTTCATTACTTTCCATTATATCCACATCATCATTTGCTATTGATAATTTGACTTATGACAAAATAGTAACTAAATCTTTATCAAAGGGGAACATTGAATACTTTATTCAAGGGAAAGGTGGTATTGGAGAAAAAAATAATACTATGTGTGAAGATGGATTATTTTTTAATGATTATTATCTTGCAGTATTTGATGGCGCTACCGACAAATCAGGCAAAAAATATGACGGTAAAAAAGGGGGAAGAGTCAGCCGAGATATTATTCAAGAAGTATTCCAATCTTTACCAGCTGGGACAGATAAAGAAAAAATTATTACATTAATCAATGAAAAATTTAAAAATTTTTATGCTAAGTACCCAGATATTGATTTCAAAAATACCCCTCATTTACGTCCAACTGCAACATTAATATGGTATGACTTTACAAAAAATGAATTAATCGCGATTGGGGATTCAAAAGCGCGTATTGATAACGTGAAATATAATAATGAAGTCAAATATGTTGACGAATTAAATAGTACTTTACGCGTAAAAATCTTAAAAGATCTTAAACTAACCAATGAGCAAATTGAAGAAAATGACATTGGTCGTTTTTACATTATGCCATTATTAACTCGCCAATCAGAATTCCAGAATAATCCTAATGCCCCTAAAGCTTTCCAATATTGGGCAATAGATGGATTTGATATTCCGATATCTGAATTAAAAATATGGAAATTTGATAAAACACCAAAAGTTATTGAATTATCATCTGACGGATATGAAACCTATCCGAAAGATATCACTATTGATGCATATGAAAACACATTAAAACAAGAGTTATCAGAAGATCCATTAAGAATAAAAAATCCTTCTACTAAAGGTATAACAAAGGGAAATTATACTTTTGATGATAGAGCAATATTAATATATCGTAGTAAATGATAACCAATAAAAAGCCTCTTAATGAGCTAATCATAAGAGGCTTTTTATTTAATTAACTAAGTTAAAAACTAACCCATACCGTATTTTTTTAATTTTTTACGTAATGTGCCACGGTTAATACCTAACATTGTTGCTGCACGAGTCTGATTACCGCGAGTATATTGCATTACCATATCTAACATTGGATGTTCAACTTCAGCTAATACTAGTTCGTAAAGATCATTTACGTCTTGACCATCTAATTGTGATAAATAATTTCTTAACGCTTGTTTTACTGAATCACGAAGAGGTTTATTAGTTACTTGAGATTGTGAATTTAAAACTGATACGGTTAATGCATCAGAAGGACTACGTTGTTGTTCTAACATTGTTGTTTATCCATTACGATTAAATTGAAAAACTCTTCTAAAGCCAATAACTGTTCTTTAGGGACGGTTATTGCATTAAAAGTCTGTTTAAAATCGGAATTAGGTTGAATTCCTTGCAAATACCAAGCTACATGTTTGCGTGCTATGCGATATCCTTTTTGTTCACCATAAAATTTATGAAGATCCTGAATATGCTGCAAAATAACACCGCACTTTTCATCTAAACTTGGCTCAAAAATTACCGAATCGTGTTCTACTAAGCTCTCTATTGATCTAAATAACCAAGGATTGCCTAATGCACCACGTCCGATCATGACGCCATCTGCACCTGTATAAGCCAGTACAGACTTAGCCTTCTCCGCTGATGTTATATCGCCATTTGCGATAACAGGAATTGAAACTTGCTGTTTAACCGCTTTTATATTGTCATACTCAGCATTCCCCTCAAATAAACATTCACGGGTTCGCCCATGAATGGTTAATGCTTGAATACCACTTTGTTCTGCAATTTTTGCGATTTCTACACAATTTTGATGTTCAAGATCCCAGCCTGTTCTAATTTTTAATGTTACAGGCACATCAACCGCATTTACTACTGACTCAAGAATTTGGCGGACTAAATCAGGATATTGTAATAATGCTGAACCTGCCATTTTTCGATTCACTTTTTTAGCAGGACAACCCATATTAATATCAATAATTTCAGCACCATAATCCATATTAACTTGAGCAGCTTTTGCCATTTCATCTGGATCAGAACCAGCTATTTGCACAGCGTTTATTCCTGCATCTTGATGATGAGCCAAACGCAAACGCGATTTTTCTGTATGCCAAACTTGCGGATTAGTTGACATCATTTCCGAAAACGTTAAGCCTGCACCATAAGTGGCACAAAGTTTTCGGAAAGGTTGATCGGTAATACCAGCCATAGGTGCAAGTAAAATGCGATTCCTGAGTTGATAAGGTCCAATTCGCACCTTTCTATTTCCTCTCCAAAAGTAGATAACACCCACTCACCAGTATGGTCCGACAAGGGGTGCTATGATACGCATTTTTGATGCATTTGAAAAGCATATTTTTTATACAAAATTATAAAAAATTTACTGAATAGGGATTGAAATTATTTAGTTTTTCCTGTAATACGACACCACTCTTCACGTTCTTGAATTGGATCTAATTCAAAACTGGCACTATACGCCTCTAAAACTGATTTTGCCTGTGTTGCTAAGATACCAGATAAACCTAATACACCATTCTTTTTAACTAATTGGCTTATGATTGGGTAAAGCTCTCTTAATGGACCAGCAAGAATATTAGCGACAACAACATCCGCTTTCATATCTGTAGGTTTATCATCTGATAAATACAATTTTAATCGTTCAGCTACACCATTTTGTTCTGCATTATTACGACTAGCTAAAATTGCTTGCGGATCAATATCGATGCCAATTGCTTCTTTAGCGCCTAATTTTAAAGCTGCAATCGCTAAAATCCCTGAGCCACAGCCAAAATCGATGACTGTCTTACCCGCTAAATCTAAACTATCTAACCATTCTAAACAAAGAGCTGTAGTTGGATGTGTTCCTGTACCAAAAGCTAAACCAGGATCTAACATTACATTAACTGCATTTTCATCTGGTACTTCACGCCAGCTAGGACAAATCCATAAACGTTTACCAAATTGCATCGGATGGAAATTATCCATCCATTCACGCTCCCAATCCTTATCTTCAATTTGCTCAATTTTATAAGCAGTATCATCGGTTAAATGCCCTGCTTGTTGTAATAATCGAACAATTTGCTGCATATCCGTTTCTGCATCAAATAAAGCAATCACATCTGTATTACCCCATAAACGGGTTTCACCAGGTAAAGGTTCAAAAATTGGTGTATCCTGACTATCCATAAATGTAACAGAGACAGAACCAACTTCTTCTAAATAATCACTAATTACTTCTGCTTTTTCATTTGTACTGTTTAAACGAATTTGTACCCAAGCCATATTCTTTCCTTACTTGTTATAAAATAATGGTATTAACAACTTCTCAACCATTTACTCAAATTTAAATGAGATTTAATTTTTTTTTCACCTATTTTATTCGCTATTAAAAAAGCGATTAACCCTAATATTAAGGCAGGTACAATTGCATGAAAATCAAATAATTTAATTTTACTAATAGTTAAATAAATATAACTGCCTAACCCGATAAGCATAGAAGCTATCGCACCATAGGCATTAGCTTTTTCCCAATAGATCCCTAATACAATCACCCACAAGAAAGTGGCCTCTAGCCCACCAAAAGCAAATAAATTTAACCAAATTATCATATCTGGGGGATTAAGTGCTAAAAATACTAAAACTATTGTAAGAACCAAGGTAATCGCTGAAGAAATATAAGTGATCAAGCGCTGATTCTGTGCCTTTTCTGGTTTAGCTGCAAGAAAAATGTCTTTTACAAAAATAGCTGATGATTGAATTAATTGAGCATCAATAGTTGACATAATTGCAGACATTGGGGCAGCTAAAAAGATCCCTGCCACAATGGGAGGTAAGACTTTTATCATCAGTGTTGGAATGACTTGATCTGGAATCGTTAAATCAGAAATAACCGCTCGTCCTAAAGCACCTGATAAATGCATGCCAAACATAATAATAGAAAGGATTACCGTACCGATAAGCATACCATTATGCAAAGCCTTACTATCTTTAAAAGCCATACAACGTACTGCTGTATGTGGCAAACCGACTACACCAAAACAGACTAATACCCAAAATGATGTCATAAATTGAAAATCTAACATATCATTTGGACCATAAGGAGAGACTAAGTGCGGGTCAATTTCCGTCAATTTTGCAATTGCTAACTCTGTTCCTCCCGCAGCATAAATAACTGCGACAAGTAAAATCATTGTGCCAAGGATCATGACTGTTCCTTGAATAGTATCTGTCAATACAACGGCACGAAAACCACCAATAAATGTATAAAGCCCAACGGTAATTGCGAAAATCAGTAGTGACTGTGTATAATCAATACCAATAGTAGTTTCTAATAAACGCCCACCACCTATAAATTGGGTAGTCATAGCAGCAAAGAATGCGATTAATAAGGAAATACTTGAAATCCATACTAAATATTTATTTTTATAACGATAGAGCAATAAATCATTAATCGTTAGTGCATTAGTTTCTCGAGATAACATGGCAAACTTTTTACCTAATGCACCTAATGCTAGCCAAACAGCAGGTACTTGAATCATGGATAACAATACCCAGCCTAAACCATATTTATAAGCCGCCCCTGGGCCTCCAACAAAAGAACTTGCACTAGCATAAGTTGAAGCGGTTGTCATCGCTAAAACAAAACCTGTCATTGAACGATTACCCACATAATATTCTGTAAGAAAATCCCCTCGCTGGCGCTTTACATAAGCATAAATTGCGGCACCGAAAACAAATGCGAGATAAATAACAAGAGGTAAAACAATTCCTAGATTCATCTTGGCATTTCCCCTGTCTTTTTATCTTCCAACGAGCTGTTAGTTTCTAAATCAATCTCTTGATAAACAATCTGAACTACCCAATAAGCAATTATCACAAACAGAATTGGTAAATAAATACAAGATAGTTCAAACCATAATGGAAAGCCAATAGGCCCTATTGTACCTTTAGGCAAATAGGCACATAGACACCAACCTATCACATATAAAATTGTGAGCGCTAACGCCCAGCGAGCTTCTTTCGCTGCTTGTCGATAACGTTGTTGAATATTCATTACGATCCTTACATAAAATCAATAAAATTAATAGAATAATGGAGAAAGGATAATTGTAAAAAAAGTGGATATAAAATCCACTTTTTATTTATTCAACCATACCTAATTTTTTCTCAAGATAATGAATATTCGTACCACCTTTTTGGAAATTTTCATCATCTAAAATTAAATGCTGTAGTGGAATATTGGTTTTAATACCATCAATGATAGTTTCAGATAAGGCATTTTGCATGCGGCGAATAGCACCTTCACGACTATCTGAATGAACAATAAGTTTAGCAATCATGGAATCATAATGTGGTGGCACACTATATCCAGCATACACATGAGAATCCCAACGTACCCCTAAACCACCTGGTGAATGTAAATGTACAATTTTGCCAGGTGAAGGTAAAAAAGTTTTAGGATCTTCCGCATTAATACGACACTCAATAGCATGTCCATGTACTTTAATATCATTTTGTGTCACAGAAAGTGGTAAACCTGCGGCAATACGTAATTGTTCTTTGACAATATCGACTCCTGTAATCATTTCTGTAACAGGATGCTCTACTTGTACACGAGTATTCATTTCAATGAAGTAGAATTTACCATCTTCATATAAAAATTCGAATGTACCCGCTCCACGATAACCAATTTCTATACAAGCTTTAGCACAGCGAGAACCAATATCACGACGAATTTCTTCAGTAATGCCTGGAGCAGGTGCTTCTTCTAATACTTTTTGGTGACGACGTTGCATTGAACAATCTCGTTCTGCAAGATAAACCGCATGTCCGTGAGTATCTGCAATCACTTGAATTTCTACATGGCGAGGATTTTCTAAATACTTTTCCATATAAACCATGTCATTATTAAATGCAGCTTTAGCTTCTGCTTTGGTCATAGCAATAGATTCTTCAAGAGCCTCATCACTACGCACAACACGCATGCCACGGCCGCCACCGCCACCAGAAGCTTTAATAATCACTGGATAACCGATACGGTTAGCAATTTGTTTATTTTTCACCATATCGCTACTTAATGGACCATCAGAACCTGGTACACAAGGTACACCAGCTTTCTTCATGGCATTAATCGCAGAAACTTTATCTCCCATTAAACGGATAACATCTGCAGTAGGACCAATAAAAATAAAACCTGAACGTTCAACCTGTTCTGCAAAATCAGCATTTTCAGACAAAAATCCATACCCAGGATGGACGGCATCTGCACCAGTCACTTCTGCTGCTGCAATAATGGCAGGCACATTTAGATAACTTTTTGTTGAAGGTGCTGGCCCAATACAAACTGTTTCATCTGCTAATAATACATGTTTAAGATCTCGGTCAGCCGTTGAGTGAACAGCAACAGTTTTAATGCCTAGTTCTTTACAAGCGCGCAGAATACGTAATGCGATTTCACCGCGATTGGCAATTACAACTTTTTCTAACATAAGAATTCCGTTTTTAATTGGTATGATGGAAACCCATCATAAAAATATAAATTGAGTGGGCTAATTAGCCCACCTTTAAACTATTCGATAATAATTAACGGTTCATCAAACTCAACAGCATCACCGTCATTAACAAGAATGGTTTTAACTATACCCGCTTTATCAGCCTCAATTCTATTCATCATTTTCATTGCTTCGACAATGCATAATGCATCGCCGACTTTCACCGCCTGACCAACTTCCACAAACACTTTTGCTTCAGGGCTTGGGCTACGATAGAACGTTCCTACCATTGGTGAACGAATCACATGACCTGATAACTCTTCTGCAACTGTTGGTGCAACAACAGCCATTACAGGAGCTTGAGCAACAGGGGCAACAACTGGAGCTGGTGTTGTCGCAGGTAAAGTATATTGCACTGAACTTGGTGCTGAACCACGGCTAATACGAACTGATTCTTCTCCCTCAGAGATTTCTAATTCCATAATGCCTGATTCTTCAACTAACTCAATAAGCTTTTTGATTTTACGAATATCCATTGCCATAATATTTGATCCGTGTGTTAATAAAATAAAATAACAGCCACACCTAGAATCATCTTCTCAAATGCAGTTGTGTAAAAATAATCACTCTATGAAAGAGTACCTGAAATCTAACCATTTTGCGATAAATTTCTGCGATTATACGTGGAATTATGCTTATTTTGCTAAATATTCTATTGCAAATTCAAAAGCACATTCATAACCTTTTTCACCTAACCCACAAATGACACCTTCTGCAACATCACTTAAATAAGAATGATGACGAAAGGGTTCACGTTTATGGATATTAGATAAGTGAACTTCTACAAAAGGAATAGATACAGCCAATAATGCATCTCTTAGTGCTACACTAGTATGCGTAAATGCCGCTGGGTTAATAATAATAAAATCGACTTGTTTAAAACTTTCATGGATTTTATTAATTAACTTTTCTTCACTATTCGTTTGAAAACATTCTAATGAAACTTGATGTTTTTCTGCTAAAACTCGGACTTTAGTTTCAATTGCGGCTAATGATAATGAACCATAATGTGTTGGCTCTCTCACCCCTAACATATTTAAGTTAGGGCCATTTAACAGCAAAATTCGAGAAGTTTGCGACATATTTATTCCTTTTTTAATTAAAGGCGATGCATTATAACGTTTTTTTGATAATTTGCAGTGCCTATGTGGTCAAACCTTTATTAATTTCTAAATAAATTAAAGAAAATAATCAATATATATTGCAGTTTGAGTTTAATTAAACTTTTATTTCCGTAATAAATTCAGAATTAAAATCAATTAACGGCAAAGCAGAATTTGGCCAAGCTCTTACTACTTGATATTCCATTAAATCTAGAGTATCCAAACCTGGCGTAGTATCTGGTGTATATTGTTGAGCAATACGTGCCAATTGCGATAAACCAAAACTACTTTCTATCGACGAACTAATTACCGCTTGCATACCCAAGTTATGTGCTTTTTCAATTAAGGAAACACAATATTCTAATGAACCTACTAATGTAGGCTTAATCACAATGGCACTCACATTAGGTTCCGCTACCACCTCAAAACCTGGCTCACGAACAGATTCATCCCAAGCAATTGCGATACCTGTTTCCGCAGCAAATTGACGACTTTCATCACGGGTTTTGCAAGGTTCTTCTAAAAATTGAATGCGGGCTCGATGTTCTGGTTTGACATATTTAGCAAACATTTGTGCTTTTGTAGGTGTCCAGCTACGATTAGCATCTAGACGCAGATAAAGATCGGGAATTGCTTCAAGTAACATATCGGCAATTAAACCATCTCGATTTGCTTCATACATTCCCACTTTTATCTTTGCAACTTTCTGACCTTTCATATTATCTAAAGGCTCATATAATTCATCAGGATCACCATAACATAAAGGTGCAGCCTGATAATTGCCTGCTTCATTTATACGACCTTTCATCTCTGCTAACGCACAGCTTAAACCAAATGCAACCGAAGGATATAAACCCTCAAAGGAAAGTTTTTCATCACGACTACGAGCAGCATTCCAATCTTTTAACCACTGAATAGTCTGTGCTTGTGCTTGTTCTAAGGTTTCTTCACTATATTCAGGTAAAGGGGCAATTTCTCCCCAACCTTCATTGTCTTTGCATTTAATTTGTACTAATAAGCCTTCACGTCGTTTTAAAAAACGATTACGTAAAATCAATTTGCTATCTACAGGAATTGAGTATTTATATAAATGATATTCTCGATTTGTCATCACGACTCCTAAAGATAAATAGGAAAAGTGCGGTCAAAATTTCTGAAAAATCTACCGCACTTAGATTAGAACTGGTTAAGGGTTACGTTTGAATTTACTAAAATCTGGCTCACGTTTTTGGTTAAACGCATTACGACCTTCTTGGCCTTCTTCTGTCATATAGAACAACATGGTTGCGTTACCTGCTAATTCTTGAAGACCTGCTTGACCATCACAATCCGCATTTAATGCAGCTTTTAAGCAACGCAATGCGATTGGACTGTTTTGTAACATTTCACGACACCAACGTACAGTTTCTTTTTCAAGATCTGCGTAAGGCACAACGGTATTGACTAAGCCCATATCTAATGCTTCTTGTGCATCATACATACGGCATAAGAACCAAATTTCACGGGCTTTTTTCTGACCGACAATACGTGCCATGTAACTTGCACCCCAGCCCCCATCAAATGAACCAACTTTAGGTCCTGTTTGACCAAATTTTGCGTTATCGGCTGCAATAGTTAAGTCACATATCATATGTAACACATGGCCACCGCCTACAGCATAACCAGCAACCATTGCCACAACAGGTTTTGGACAAGTACGGATATCACGCTGAAAGTCTAATACATTTAAATGATGGACACCACTTTCATCCTTATAACCACCGTAATCACCACGAATTTTTTGGTCACCACCCGCACAAAATGCATATTCGCCTTCGCCAGTTAATACGATAACACCAATTTTTTCATCAAAACGAGCATCTGAAAATGCGTGGATCATTTCTTTTACCGTTTGCGGACGGAAAGCATTACGTACTTCTGGACGGTTAATAGTAATTTTTGCAATACCATCTTTTGATTTATGATAACGAATATCGGTATAACCTTCGCTATGGTCAACCCATTCAACTGGTGCATAAAGAAATTCTTCACTTGGGTATAACATTATGAGTCCCTGTCTATAAGTTAATAAAAAGTGCGGTCATTATAGCGGAAATATTCAGGAAATTCATAAAAAATCCAATATTGATCACAAATTATAAATAATTTAAATGAACAAAAATTACTAAGTTTTATAATATGTATGATTATTTTCGAATAATCATCACAATTCAATTCTATAACTTACTGATATCACAAAGGTCTTATTATGAAATTAATTACTTGGCCTGTGGTTGCAGGTGCTGCACTTGGTATCATTGCTCCACTTCTAACCTATTATGGCAATCCTGGCAATATGGGATTCTGTGCGGCTTGTTTCATTCGAGATACTGCCGGCGGACTAGGTCTGCATCGAGCTGCTCCACTTCAATATATTCGTCCTGAATTAATTGGCTTAGTGCTTGGTGCTTTAGCAAGCGCTTTATTATCTAAAGAATATCGCCCACAAGGTGGATCCTCACCCATCACACGTATTGTGCTTGGTTTCTTTGCGATGATTGGCGCCTTAACCTTCTTAGGTTGTCCATGGCGTGCTTATTTACGTTTAGGCGGTGGTGATTTAACTGCAATCGCTGGAATTATTGGTTTATTTGTCGGGGTCTTAGGGGGTATTTTCTTTGCAAAAAGAGGATTCTCACTGGGTCGCTCAGAACAACAACATAAAGCAACGGGACTCATTCCAATTTTCTTTGTTTTATTATTGTTATTTTTAGTCTCAACTCAATTTAGCTTTGGAGAAAACCTAGGAATTTTTTTCTCATCTAAAGGTCCCGCCTCACAACATGCTAATCTCTGGCTCTCTTTAGGTGCAGGGGCAATTCTCGGAGGATTAATGCAAAAATCACATTTTTGTACTATCGGCGCATTCCGTAATTTTGTTTTATTTAGAGATACCCATTTATTAAATGGTGTCATTGCCTTAATTATTTTTACCTTTATTACTAATATTGCATTAGGTCAATTTCACTTAGGTATGGAAAACCAACCTATCACTCATACGCAGCATCTATGGAGTTTCTTTGGCATGTTGCTATGCGGTTTATGTTTTTCATTAGGTGGTGGCTGTCCTGGTAAGCAATTAGTACATTTAGGAGAAGGAGATAATGATTCTGCTTTGTTTGTATTAGGTATGTTATTAGGCGCTGCTGCTGCGCATAACTTTGGCTTTGCAGCTTCAGGCTCTGGTATTGGTGCCTTTACTATTCCTGCTCTGATTACAGGTTTTCTTTTCTGTTTATATGTAGGCTTCACTCATAAAAAATTAGAAGCTTAATAATAAAGGCGGAAATTCCGCCTTTATAACCAATATTAACTGATTAATTTTGCAATCACCTTTGCATATTCCTGTGGATTTTCGAGATGAGCATTATGACCTGCTTGATTAATCACAATCATATTTAATTTCTCTTGTCGAGCCAGTTCCCTAAACTTACGATCTTTTTCACCAACTAAATAATAAACAGGTAGCTCACATTCTCGCAGCTTATCACCTAAATAAGGTTGTTTTGCTAAAGATGTCGCTTGCAACATTTTACCAATATTTTCACCGCAGTTGGCAGCACGTTTTGCAATTAAAGCGGCACGTTGCATTTCAGTTAAATGTGCAAAAACAGGCTGTTGATACCAATCATTGAGCACATTTTCTATGGGCTCATCCATAAAACGTTGTGCCCAAAATTTATCATTTTCCCACCGCACTTTGCGTGCATTATCATCCGTTAAACCGAGATTTACCCCTTCTAAAATGAGCCCTTGCAAGTTTCCCTTAGCACATTGTGCTTGTAAAGCATAATAGAGGGCAATTCGTCCGCCTAATGAATAACCAACAATCATATAAGGTTGATGACCTACTGCAATTTTGATCTGTTTAGAAAGATAACTCGCAGTATTATCAAAGCTCTTCACTTCCGTCAATTTAGCACTTCCATGGAAAGGTAAATCTAAAGTAATACAATGAAAGTGCGGTAGCAATTCAGAAATTTTTGACCAATCTTCCTGTGTACCCAGTAAACCATGGAGAAAAACTATATTCATCATTGTTTCAAATTCCATCTATAAAAAAACCTTGATCAGCCATCAAGGTTTCTTTTTATTAATTGAATTATTATGCACCAATAACCGCATAACTAATTTGTTCAATAAGACGTTTATAAATATTACTACCGTCTGTTGGACCAACTTTAATTTCAATTACCGTTGCCTCTTTGCGAGCATATGCTTGTTTTAATACAGAACTTAAATCCGCCCAAGTATATGGACGCGCATATTTTAAATCAAACATAGAGGCTGCTTGAGAAAATTCCGTATGATGTGGCATACGATATAAATCACTTTTCACTGAAGCATCTACAGGCAACATATCAAAGATCGCCCCGCCATTATTATTAATTAAGAAAATAATGGTTGGTTGAGTGACATTCTTAAATAATGCAAAGGAATTCAAATCATATAATGCGGATACATCACCAATCATCGCAACAACTGGCTGATTTGAACCAATACCTACACCTGCGGCAGTTGCTAATAAACCATCAATGCCACTGGCACCACGGTTTGTTACCACAGGATAGCCCTCAGGTAATTTGGCTAATGCATCTGCTAAACGAACAAATAAACTATTTCCTAAAAATAATACGCCATTATTAGGCAAAATTCGTGCAATATGATGTGCTAATGAGGCTTCATTTAAATTGCCCCCGACTTGCTGTTCAATAAAACTTGCACAGAATTTTGATAATGCTAGAGGCTCTAGCAACCAAGGTTTTTGACGTAATGGAGGATGAGAACGCAACCAATGATGCACTTTTGCTGTAAAACGAGTATGAATATGATGGTAAGGATCAACCCGTTGTACACTTTCATCGACAATCCAATATTCTCCATCAAAATCAGCTAAAAATTGATTAATGCGTTTACTAATAAAACCATGTCCAAGTTGCAAGACAAGATCTGCTTGTAATAATTTCTCACGTACAGTTTTATTGGCTAACCAAATATCCGCATAAGGCAAGCTGGCTTCTACGCCAGATTGAATATCGGTTAGCACAACCCAACCCATAGTATTCGCCCAAGTGGTGATACCCATACCTTGTTCAGGAGTTAAACGCCCTACAACAATGACGCCTCGTTTGGTACGCCAATAATCCCAATGCTCATGCATTACTACTTCTTCTTGTAAACTTTGATGCTCTGCCCAAGGTTTATTATGAGTAAGCCAACGTTGTACTGGTGCTAACCATGGATGACTATCAATTTCATCTTCATTAGCATCATATAATGGTTCTGCGAATGGCACATTAATATGCACGACACCAGCTTGTTGTTTCTGTTGATGGCAAGCATGATCTAAAGTTGAAATTAACCAAGTGACAACATAATCCTGGCTAGGACGGGGTAAATTTACGCTGACTACGGGATAATTGGCAAACATATTCTCTTGAAGAATAGCTTGGTTTGCACCACATTCAATGAGTTCATCTGGACGATCTGCAGTCAGAACAATTAAATTAATTCCTGTCTGACGAGCCTCCACAATGGCCGGATAAAGATTAGCAGCGGCAGTTCCTGATGTCACAATTACAGCCACTGGCATTTTCGAGGATTTTGCTAATCCTAAAGCAAAAAAACCGAGCCCACGTTCATCCCAATGTGTGTGAATATTAATACGATGCTGATCTTGCAAACGATTTGCTTCTAATGTTAAAGGCGTTGAGCGAGAACCTGGAGCAATACAAATGTGTTTCACTCCATGACGTGTTAAAGTCTCAAGAATCACTTTTGACCAACAACGATTAAATGTACTGACTGACATATTTATTCTCCACTGCTCTGTAATAAAGATAATAACCCTGATGCTTTTCTTTCAATTTCTTGCCATTCTAATAACGGGATAGATCCGGCGACAATCCCTGCGCCTGCAAAAATACGAATTCGATTTTGTTCAACAAATGCAGAACGTAACGTCACACAAAATTCTGATTTCACCTGGCTCATAAAACCTAATGTGCCAGCATACCAACTACGATCAAAAATTTCTATTTGTTTTAAAAATGCCAATGCGGCTTGCTTTGGCAAACCAGCCACTGCCGCAGTAGGATGGATTGCTTTTAAACAAACTTCATCTCCATTAAGTGCGGTTAATTTTGCAAAAATTTTTCTACGTAGATGTTGTACCACACGAAGACGTTTTAATTCAATAGGTTGTACCTCAATTTGTGTTGTGAATGCCTGAATATTACCACAAATATCATCTACCACGAGGCTATTTTCATATTCATTTTTCTTATCGTTTAATAACCATTCACCAAATTTCTGATTCTGTTCAGCATTTTCAGTCATACTGGCAGTTCCCGCTAAAGCCTCAGTTTTTAAATCGCAACCATCACGTAAATATAAACGCTCTGGTGATGAACCAATAAATACTGAATTGGCTTGTTCAGCGAATAAGAAATGGTAACAGCCTGTATTTTTCGATTCGCTTTCTGCTAATAAATCAATAGCATCAATCACATCTTCACTTTCAAATAGGCTTTCATTGGCTAATACAGCTTTATTAAAGGTACCTTTCTGAATTTCAGCCAATGCCTGTTCAACCCATTCACACCATTGTTGTTGATTAGCTCGCTTACTAACCAATTTCACAGATTGGCGAAGGGGTAAAAGTGCGGTATTTTTAGCAAAAATTTCTAAGCATTTTACCGCGCTTTGTTTTTCATCATGCCAGTTTAGACGATTATCAATACATAAACTCGCAATCAATTGATGATCTTTTTGTTGTAATAAAATACGAGGTACATAGAAATCACTTTGCCCATTGAAAGTGATGCCACCAACAAGGATAAGAGCATGATTTTGAATAAATGCCTGAGCAGAATTTATATCAGAAAATGACCGCACTTTACCTACCGCGGCAAGACAATGTTGATTATCAGAAAATGAATCAACTCGAGAATTTAAGTAAAACTGTGGATAATCTGATTGCGCTTTTAGCCATGCTAAGAGATTTAATTCAGCCTTAACTTGGGCAGTAAAAACGATGACATCCTGCTTAAGATCTAAAGGTTGATGCGCATCAATTTGCTGCATTAACTGCTGTTGTAATGAGTGCAAACTATCCATGTGGTAAAAAATATTGGTTATAAATCAAGCTAAACTGAATAAGTTTTGTCTTTTTCTATAGAAGAAAAAGGTTAATCAAATTTTGCATTTTACCGCAATTTGAAAAAATTTTTTAGTAAATCTTTTATTCTTCATAAAATAAGCGTAAATTGATTCAATCTCAACCAATGCAATATATAAAGGTAGCTATATGGAAATCTTTCCTAAATCCAATAAATTAGAACACGTATGCTATGATATTCGTGGGCCAGTACACAAAGCCGCCATAAAACTTGAAGAAGAAGGCTACAAAATTCTTAAATTAAATATTGGCAATCCCGCCCCTTTCGGTTTTGATGCTCCTGATGAAATTCTGATTGATGTCATTCGCAATTTGCCCACCGCACAAGGTTATTGCGAATCAAAAGGGTTATATTCTGCTCGTAAGGCGATTGTGCAATATTATCAATCTAAAGGGGTAATCGATTCCACTGTAAATGATGTTTATATCGGTAACGGTGCATCAGAATTGATTACTATGTCAATGCAAGCGCTGTTAAATGATAACGACGAAGTTCTTGTTCCCGCACCAGATTACCCTCTTTGGACTGCCGCAGTGACCTTATCTGGGGGAAAAGCAGTACATTATATTTGCGATGAACAACAAGATTGGTTTCCTGATATAGACGATATAAAAAGTAAAGTGACATCTCGAACCAAAGCCATTGTGATTATCAATCCTAACAACCCAACAGGTGCGGTATATAGTAAAGAATTATTGTTAGAGATTGCTGAAATTGCACGTCAAAATAAGCTGTTAATTTTTGCCGATGAAATTTACGATAAGATTTTATATGATGGTGCGGTTCATCACCATATTGCAGCCCTTGCACCTGATTTATTAACGATTACTTTAAATGGCTTATCCAAAGCCTATCGAGTTTGTGGTTTCCGCCAAGGCTGGATGATTCTTAATGGACCAAAAGAAAAAGCAAAAGGTTATATTGAAGGTCTAGATATGATTGCCTCAATGCGTTTATGTGCGAATGTGCCAATGCAACATGCTATTCAAACGGCATTAGGCGGCTATCAAAGCATTAATGAATTAATTTTACCAGGTGGTCGTTTATTAGAACAACGCAATAAAGCCTTTGAATTAATTAATAATATTCCTGGTGTGAGTTGCGTGAAACCAATGGGAGCACTTTATATGTTCCCGAAACTTGATATTAAGAAATTTAATATTTATGACGATGAAAAACTGGTGCTTGATTTATTAGCACAAGAAAAAGTGTTATTAGTACATGGAAGAGCCTTTAACTGGCCAGAACCAGATCACTTCCGTATTGTGACATTACCTTATGTCAATCAATTAGAAGATGCATTAACTCGATTTGCTCGTTTCCTAGAAAACTATCATCAGTAATCATCAAAATGAAAAGGCGGATTTTTTATAATCCGCCTTTTTAATTTTTAGTAAGATGAATCAACTAAAACTTCTTCACCATATCCACCGTTAACAGGCAATGGACGGTTAGTACTCACCGCAGAGCGAATCACTCGAATACCTCGAACCCCAGCTTCACGGGCCGCCAACACATCATCATTGCTATCACCATAGTGAATGCTTACTTTATTCTCAACAATAAATCTGGTTTTATCGTATTTATATGGATCTTTCGGAGTATCAAAAGTATAGTTGATAGGTTTCATATTTTTTACTTTGAACGCTTTTTCAAGAATACGACCTAATTGATCAATTTGTGTTAAATCTTGATCAGCATGAGGAGTACGTCCTGTAATAAAGATAACTTGGTCACCTCGCTCTTGATGCATTTCAATTAGCTTCTTCGCTGATTCTTTTGGAATAGAATATTTATCGCAACCATCTGCTACAAAATTCCAATAGGCTTGATTCTTCAAATAATCATAGCTATCAGGTGAAAATGTGTTTTTACCGTAGTAGAAACATTGTGAAGATACTAAAACAGTATCATCAATATCAAAACTTACTGTAATCGGTTTTTGGCCTTTTAATTGTTCACGAATCTCATCTACAGAAATCCATTTGACATCCGCTTCGTGCTTATGATCAATCGCTGTAATACCAGGATGAGTATAATCTACTTTAGGTCCTTTTGCTGAAACTGAAAATGCCATTGTGGCAACAGATAAACCAATTAAACTGACTTTAAATAAAGACATAATTATTCCCTTAATGTGAGTAATGAAAAATTCCATAGGCTGATGAAACCAATTCAACAGAAGTTAATTATAGCAAGTCAAATGTGTTTTTACAGTGCGGGGGATCACAAATAACGCAAAAACTCCACATAACATCATTAATAAAAACACCCAATGGGTTGAAATCGGATAAATTAATCCTGAAAGTAAGGTAAATAATGCTACCACAGCATTAGTGGCTAACCCGCTATAAAGGGATTGTAGCCTTACCATGGTATGACGAGGTTGCATAGCAATATAACGCACCATAGCATAATGCATGGCTGCAAAGGTAATACTATGCAAACATTGCAGAATCGCCATACTCCAAATATCCTCAACATAGCTAAATAATCCCCAACGAATGACTACAGCTATCGCGGCTAAATAGAAAATACTGGAGATTGACCAATGTTTAAATAACTTACCTGAAAAGAAAAATAACAGAATTTCTGAAGCAACACTTAATCCCCATAATAAACTGGTGGTTTCAACAGGAATGCCTGCACTTGCCCAATAAATCATACTATATACATAATAGGCAGCATGAGAACCTTGAATAAGCATTGCACTGATCATTAATCTAAGATGCGTTTTATTATTTAATAATTCTAAAAAACCTACCGCACTTTTCGCCTCGACTTTCTTTTCATCTTGAGGTTTAGGTTCAGGAGACACTAGTTGAACAACACTATATAAAGTAAATAAGCCAACTAATATCCAAATAATATATTGCTCACCAATAGCACCAATTAGATGTCCAAAAACCGTCACTCCAATAACAAAAGCCAATGAACCAATTAATCTTGCCCGTCCATAATCTAATTTTACCTGGCTTTGCCAAGTGGTAGCCATAGAATCAGTTAAAGGCATTCCCGCTGAATTAATCATGCTAAATAAGCCAATTGCAATAAAAATCATCCAAAAACTTTCTGCTACAAAGGCGATGATTAACGTCATCAGCACAGTAGCCCAAGCAAGTAATCGCAAGCTTGGTAAAATCTGTGAAACTCGTTTAACTAAACTTGGAAAATAAATTCCTCCAATAAAACGAAATAAATAAGAAGAGGCAATCACCGTACCAATTAATTCTTCACCATAAGATTGAGATTTCAACCATACAGGTAAAAAAGGAACAGTAACGCCATAAGCCACATAATAGCCAAAGTAGCTCAACGCTAGCCAAGTAAAAGGACGAACAGTCATTAAAATAATTTTTCCATTTCTTTAGAACGAGCGACACAAGCCTGCATCGCTTGTTTAACTATCTGCTCAAGTTGTTGTTGATTAAATACAGCCAATGCAGCAGCTGTTGTACCACCTTTTGAGGTCACATTTTCACGTAAAGTCGAAAGATCTAGCTGTGGGTTATTCACCACCATTTTTGTGGCACCGAATGCAGACTGTTGAACTAAAGTGCGAGCATTTTCAGCAGAAATACCCATTTCTACTAAAGCTTTTTGCATCATTTCCATAAACAGGAAGAAATAAGCAGGACTTGAGCCTGAAGCCGCAGTAACCACGTGCATTTCCTCTTCATTTGCTGCCCAGTAGGTTTCACCGACCGCATTCAATAAAGCTTCTGCAAATTGACGATATTCCTCGCTCAATGTGGATTTTCCATATAATCCAGCCATGCCTTCAGACACTAAAGCGGGTGTATTTGGCATAACTCTAACAATACTTTGAGCCGTTGGTAAAAGTGAACTAATACGTGCAATAGAAATACCTGCCGCAATGGAAATCACTAATTTTTGGCTAAAATCTACCGCACTTAATGCCCGACAGGTTTCCGCCATCGCTTGCGGTTTTACAGCCAATACAATGACTTCTGCTTTCTCCACCGCAGCTAAATTAGATAAATCCACTCGCACATTTTTCTCTGCAAATAATTCACGTTTATGTGCATTACGATCACAGACAATTAATTTATTTGCAGGATAGCCTTTATTCAACAGACCGAAAACCATCGCCTGAGCCATATTTCCACCACCAATAAATGCTATCATTTTCTGTTGCATAAGCTTCACCTTCAGTAAAATTTTTGAAAATAAGACCGCACTTTTATGAAAAAAAGTAAGCGATTTATATAAATCCCTGTAAAATGTCGCTTATTCTACCCTACAAACAATATAAAGGTTAAGGACAAAATGTACTGGTTTAAAAATGCGATGATTTATCGTTTAACAAAAGATCTAGATTGGTCAGAAGATCAACTACAACAAAATTTAGCTCAATGTGAATATCATCCTTGTGGTCAATCAGATATGAGCAAATTTGGTTGGACTAATCCATTACGTGGCTCTGAATTATTGCATTTTTCAGTGAATAAACAGATTCTTTTAGTGGCTCATAAAGAAGAAAAAATCATTCCAAGCCATGTGATAAAACGTGAATTAGACAACCGAATTAATGATTTGGAAGAAAAAGAAAATCGCAAATTGAAAAAAACTGAAAAACAAGCATTAAAAGACGATGTGGTTTCTGTGCTATTACCCCGAGCATTCAGTAAAAATCAACAAACGGCAATTTGGATTAATACTGAAACTAACTTAGTTTATGTGGATACAGCTTCCAGTAAACGTGCGGAAGATGTGTTAGCATTGTTACGTAAATCTCTTGGTTCATTACCTGTAGTGCCCTTAGCTTTTGCAAATGAGCCTGCTGTAATAATGACAGATTGGATTGTGAAAGAAGAAGTTCCGCAATGGTTGATACCATTAGAAGAAGCAGAACTTAAAGCGAGTGACGATAAAGGTATTATTCGTTGCAAAAACCAAGCCCTAGATAGTGATGAAATTATCAGCCATTTACAAGCTGGAAAATTTGTGACAAAACTTGCCTTGGAATGGGAAGAACATCTTAGATTTGTGCTAAACGATGATGCAACTTTGAAGCGTTTAAAATTCGCTGATATGATCAGAGAGAAAAATGATGACATTCTAAAAGAAGATTTTGCACAACGTTTTGATGCGGATTTCCTTCTGATGACGGGAGAATTGGCAAAATTAACTGCAAATCTGATTGATGATTTTGGTGGTGAGAAACAACGTTTATAAACTGAGGGTAATTTTATAAGGTGGGCTTGTTAGTCCACCTTTTTGCTCAAAGTGCGGTCAAATTTTGGAAAATTTTCCCCTTCAATTACAAGCCCAAGGTTTCTTTCACAAAAGGAATTGTCAACTTACGTTGAGCTTGTAAAGACGCCTTATCTAATTTGGCTAAAGCATCAAATAAAGTATGCATATCACGATCAAGACGTTTTAAAAGAAAATTAGCTGTTTCTTCAGGTAATTCAATACCACGCTCACGAGCATTACGTTGAAGCATCTCTCTCTTTTCTTCATCGCTAAACATCTTTAATTGATAAATTTCACCCCAAGTTAAACGAGAAGCTAAATCAGGCAATTTAATCGCAAGTGATGTAGGAGACTGATTAGCGCTAATTAATAGCAAAGATTTACCCGTTTCTTTAATTCGATTAAAAAGATCAAAAATCGCTAATTCCCATTCTTCATTGCCTACAACAGCTTGTAAATCATCTAAACAAACGACATGTTGGTTCTCCAAATTTTCTAACACGGCAGGAGAAAAATATTGCGATTTACTCAAAGGCACATAAATAGCTGAGTCTTGTTGTAATAAGAAATGATTGGAAACCGCTTTCAGCAAATGGCTTTTTCCACTGCCTTCAACGCCCCAAATATAAAAGAATTGTTGCTTTACTGAATCAAAATTTTTAGATAACGAATCCATTAAAAGTTCATTATGACCTACAAAGAAGTTATCTAAAGTCTCATCATCAATTTGATGAATAGGTAAAGGTAATTGTCCAGTAAACATAGCTTGCTAAATAAAAATAAAACTTGCTTAGAATAAACGAAAAAGGGCTAAATACGCAATATTTACCCCTTTATTTTATTTCCTTTTAATCAATCTCTTGATTGATTGCCTTTGGTAATACCAAATTAAGAATAATTGCCACTAAAGCGCATAAGCTGATGCCTTTAATAGAAGCATCGCCTACATTAACAAACATATTACCAATCCCAAAGGTCATGACAACAGAAATAATACAAAGATTACGAGCTTCCGTCACATCCACTTTACCACGAATTAATGTACTCATGCCAACCACAGCAATAGAACCAAACACTAACATCATTATCCCGCCCATTACAATGGTCGGAATTGTGGATAAAAATGCCCCGACTTTACCGCAGAATGAAATTGCAATCGCCCATACTGCCGCCCATGTCATGATATTAGGATTGAAATTACGAGTAAGCATAACCGCACCTGTAACTTCCGCATAAGTGGTATTTGGTGGGCCTCCGACTAATGCAGCCGCTGAAGTTGCAATACCATCACCTAATAAAGTGCGATGTAATCCAGGTTTTTTCAGGAAGTCTTTACCCGTCACTGAACTAATGGCCATAATTCCACCCACATGCTCTACCGCAGGAGCAATCGCAATAGGCAGCATATAAAAAATGGCTTCTAAATGAAATTCAGGAGTAGTAAAGGTCGGTAAACTAAACCAAGGCGCGTCCAATACGGGTTGAAAGTTAATTAGCCCTTTGAATAAACAAATGATATAGCCGACCAAAATTCCAAACATAATTGGAATCAACTTCATCATTCCTCTACCAAATACCGCTACAATCAATGTTGTTAACAATGTCGCCATAGAAACCAAAACAGCATCTGTATATTGGTAACTACCATCTTGAGCTAATGCCATATTCACTGCAACAGGTGCTAATCCCATGCCGATAATAATAATCACAGGCCCCACAACAACAGGAGGGAAAAACCGTTGTAAAGCTTCTGCACCACGCAATTTCACTAATAAACTTAAGGCAAAATAAACAAACCCTGTACAAGCGAGACCGCCCATTGTGGTTGCTACACCCCAAGTTTGGATACCATATTGGATAGGAGCAATAAATGCGAAGGAAGATGCGAGAAAAATAGGGACTTGTTTTTTAGTACAAAGTTGAAAGAGTAATGTACCAACACCAGCTGTTAATAACGCTGTATTTGAATTTAAGCCTGTAATAAGAGGCACTAACACTAATGCTCCGAAAGCAACAAATAACATCTGTAAGCCAACGAAAGCCTGTTTTCCCTTACTTTGGATCTCTAAGGGAGTAATAGTTTGATTTTTCATATAAGTTTTAACTCTCAGATTAAATTAACTTTAAAAAATAAATTATTTAGTACCAAAAATCTTATCGCCAGCATCACCTAAACCAGGAATGATATAACCATCTTTATTTAAATGACTATCAATTGATGCGGTATAAACTTCAATATCTGGGTGTGCTGCTTCTAATGCTTTAAGACCTTCAGGCGCTGCCACTAAAACCAATACTTTAATATTTTTACAACCTTTTTGTTTTAATAAATCAATAGTCGCAATCATTGAACCACCAGTTGCTAACATCGGGTCAACCACGATGGCCAAACGTTCTTCAATATCACTGGCTAATTTTTGGAAGTAAGGAACAGGTTCTAAAGTTTCTTCATCACGATACATACCCACAACACTGATACGCGCACTCGGAATATGTTCTAACACACCATCCATCATACCAAGACCTGCACGTAAAATTGGTACCACCGTAACCTTTTTACCTTTAATTCGCTGAACTTCAACTGGCCCATTCCAACCCTCGATAATTACCGTTTCAGTTTCAAGATCAGAAGTTGCTTCATAAGTTAATAAACTACCCACTTCTGTCGCTAACTCACGGAAATGTTTTGTGCTGACTTCAGCTGCACGCATTAAACCGAGTTTATGTTTGACTAGAGGATGTTTAACTTCTACAAGTTTCATATTTATGCTCCCTTTTTTTGATTATTTTGGTCAAATTGACTGATTTTAAAATGAAAGAGAACGACATTCAATATCTTCTCGATAAAAAAGATTAAAGTGCGGTATAAATTTTTAAAATTTATACCGCACTTTAGAAAACGATAACACAATCTTTATTTATTTGAACCCTCAGGGTGCAGTCCAATCCCTTTGTGGCGTGCTTTCAACTTCGCATTCACGTCTGCCCACGAGAGATCGGCATTATGCAACAACACCGTGAGATGATACGCCAAATCCGCTACTTCGCCGATTAACTCTTCCTTGTCATTCGCCATTGCCGCAATCACGGATTCCACCGCTTCTTCCCCCACTTTTTGGGCAATTTTGTGCGTACCTTTGGCGTAAAGTTTGGCGGTGTAAGAACTTTCGGGATCGGCATTTTTGCGTTCGGCGATCATTCGTTCTAATTTACTGAAAAAGATCCAATCAGGCTGTTCTTGCTCAAACTGATGGAAACAGCTCTCCGCCCCCGTGTGGCAGGTTTCACCGATGGGGTCGGAAAGAATCAGCAGGGTGTCGTTATCACAGTCCAAGCTCATATCCACCATATTCAAAAAATGCCCTGAAGTTTCCCCTTTCGTCCAAAGGCGTTGTTTGGTGCGGGAGTAGAAAGTCACCCGTTTTTCATTCAGTGTTTTTTCCAATGCTTCCGCATTCATATAGCCAAGCATGAGCACTTCGCAAGTGTGGATATTTTGCACGATAACGGGGAGTAAACCGTCTATTTTTTGCCAGTTTATTTTGTTTTGCATATTTTTTCCTTTTCCCAGCACGGCAAGCCGTACTGGGTTACGCATAATTAGGTGGCTTTGCCACCTATAAATTTCGTTCAAAATACACTTCATTATATTCAATACCATAATCCATCAATAAAAATTTAATTTCATCAACGAAATTTTGGCTTTGATGATGTGCTTTTTGATTTTTTATGTAATTGATAATTTTGTCTTTTTCTCGTTGGCTATAAGTTAAAGCACAATAACCTTTTGACCACGCATAAAAATCGGGGAAATACTTACGATGTCGTTCTAAAAATAAATGAGTACTATTTTTCAAATGCTTCACAAAATCTGCGACATTGGTCGTGGCTTTCAATTCAACAAACAACTGCAAATGATCTGGCATTCCATTAATTCGGTAAAGCACCGCATTTTGTTCTTGCACATAACCCCAAATATAGCGATACAACATTGCTTCGTGTTCTTCTACGATTGTTGGCTCACCATATTTAGTCCGAAAAACAATATGATAGAGTAATCTTGTATAACTCATTTTCTTTCCTAACAGGGTGGCAAAGCCACCGAATTATGCATAACCGATTGCGACAAAGTCGCTGTCGGTATTAGCGACGAACTTCAACACCCTCTTTCACTAAATAATCCTTCAACTCCTGAATATCAATAATCCGCTTATGAAACACACTAGCCGCCAATGCCCCATCCACATTTGCTTCCATAAAAGCATCACGGAAATGCACCATTTCGCCCGCTCCGCCTGAGGCGATAAGCGGGACATTACACACTTCACGCACTTTTTTCAGCTGCACAAGATCGTAGCCGTTACGCACGCCGTCTTGGTTCATCATATTCAGCACGATTTCGCCTGCTCCACGCTTTTGCACTTCCTGCACCCAATCGAGCAACTGCCAGTGAGTTTGATGGGTGCGGCTTTCATCGCCGGTGTATTGATTAACCCAATATTTGCCCGTTTCTTTCTCAAACCAGCTGTCAATGCCCACCACAATCGCCTGCACACCGAAACGATCCGCCAAACGGCTGATTAAATCAGGATCCGCAAGGGCAGGCGAATTGATAGAAATTTTATCCGCCCCGAAAGCGAAAATCTGCTCCGCATCGGCGATGGTTTTAATGCCACCTGCTACGCAAAACGGAATATCAATGACCTGAGCCACACGCTCCACCCAGCTTTTATCCACGGTGCGACCGTCTGATGACGCGGTGATGTCGTAAAACACCAGCTCGTCCGCCCCTTCTTCCGCATAACGGGCGGCAAGTGGCACGATGTCGCCGATAATTTCGTGGTTGCGGAACTGCACGCCTTTCACCACCTGCCCGTCCCTAACATCTAAACAAGGAATTATCCGTTTTGCCAACATTCTATAGCCTCCGCCACATTAAATTTACCTTCCAACAAAGCACGCCCCACAATCACGCCTGCCACGCCTGTACCTTTTAACGCTTTGATGTCGTCAAGTGAGCCGATACCACCCGATGATTGGAAGTGGATTTCAGGGTATTTCGCACAAATTTCTTTATATAAATCCACATTGGAACCAGCCAGCGTGCCATCTCGGGAAATATCAGTGCATAAAACGTGCTGCAAACCGACCGCTTGATAATCGTCAATCAGAGCTTCCAACGATACACCGCTTGCTTCTTGCCAGCCGCTAATCGCAATGATTTTTTCACCGCTTGCGTTGATATTCACATCCAACGCCAGCACGAATTTCTCCGCACCGTATTTTTCAAACCAGCCTTTCACCATTTCAGGCTGTTTCACTGCGGTTGAACCAATCACCACACGGTTCGCCCCTACGGCAAGCAGATCCGTCACATCTTTTTCGCTACGGATACCGCCGCCCACTTGGATTTTGCACTTCGTCGCCGCAATAATGTTGCCGATAAGTGCGGTCTGTCTTTGGGCAGGATCCTTCGCCCCCGTGAGATCGACCAAATGCAACTGCTCCGCCCCTTGTGCCAAATAATCGGCAAACTGCGAAATCGGATCATCGCTGTAAGTGGTCTGCTTGGCGTAATCGCCCTGATGTAACCGCACCACTTGACCGTTAATCAGGTCAAGGGCGGGGATGATGATTGAGTGTTTCATAAGTTTCCTTCTCTGTGCCTAGGGTAGCGAGCTACCCTAGGTTAAGTATAATGTTGTCCCGTTGGGACAATTAAATGTGTTTGTCAAAATATTCGTTGTTGATTTCAATGCCTGTTTCAGCCAATAAAAATCGGATTTCGTCTTTAAATGTTTGCGTTTTGTGATGTGCTTTTTGTTTCTTGATGGAATTGAGAATTTTTAATTTATCCCGCTCGCAATAAGTCAAAGCACAATAACCCACCGCCCATTCGGTAAAATCAGGAAATAAATCTTTATGTTTATCCAAAAACAAATGGCTTGCTCTTTTTAACTTCCCGACAAACTCTGCTACCGAAAAACTCTGATTAATTTCTACCAATAAATGAAGATGATCAGGCATTCCGTTGATACGGTGCAAAATGGAATGATGCTCACGCACAAAACCCCAAATATAGCGATACAGAATTGCTTCGTGTTCTTCACAAATGGCATATGTGCCGTGCTTGGTGCGAAAAATAATGTGATAAATCAAGCGAGTGTAGCTCATTGTTTATAATGCCTAATGAATAGCCCCAAAGGGGCTGTATTATGCTTAACCTAGGGGAACTTGTTACCCTAGGCTTGAATTTTTCCCCTTTGGGGAAAATTAGGCAAGAAACCAATCTCAATTTCTCGATCAAGATCGCAAAATTAAACATTCTCCACAAAATTCCGCAATAATTTCGCCCCAGCCGCCCCAGAACGCTCTGGGTGGAACTGTACGCCGTAGAAGTTTTTGCTTGCAATCGCCGCTGAAAAATCCACGCCGTAATTGCAAGTCGCAATCGTATTTTCATTCGGCAGCACGCCATAACTATGCACAAAATAGAAATGGCTGTCTTGTTCAATGCCGTGGAAAAGTGGGTGATCTTTGGTGTAATTAACCTTATTCCAGCCCATATGCGGCAGCGGCAAGCCTGTGTTTGGTAGCAAATCAGTTTTGCCACTCATCAGGCTTAGCGTTTCCACATTGCCTTCGGTGGAAAATTCGGTCATCAGCTGCATTCCCAAGCAAATGCCAAGCATTGGTTGGGTAGCGTTTTGAATGGTTTCAATCAGCTGGCGATCCTGTAAATTTTTCATCGCTGCAATCGCTGTACCCACACCGGGCAACAGCAGTTTGTCAGCAGATTGGATTTTGCCGAGATCACGAGAGATCTCAGAACGAATACCAAGGCGGTCAAAGGCGAATTTGACCGAAGACAGGTTGGCACAGCCTGTGTCGATGATGATTAGGTTGGTCATTTACTTTCTCTTACATTTTTATTTGATAGCCTACAGCTTTTAATTCCTTGATAATAGAAAATGCTTTTTCTTCAAGATTATTATCAATTTTATGATATACAACCCCACTAACATCGCTAGGAACTTCTATATTTCCTTTCAAAAGGCAGCAAACTCGACCTCTGCCTAATTTTCCAACAAAATATCCAAATTCAAAAATCACATTTGGCCTGGCTCGAAATTCAACTTTTCTTTCACTATCTGATTTATCTTTTTGATCGACTGTGTAACTAATTTCATCTGGGGTCAATAAAATAAATGCAAAACCAACATCACTATTTTTTTCGAACTTTTCAATAATTGTCTGACCTTCATTTGTCTGTCTATGAAGAACAATAGGGATTAAACCTATTTCATGAACAAAACGTTCTACATCTAATTTTAATTTTTCATCATGCCCATGAACGATAAATACTTTGTTAGATAGTGTTGGGAAAGATGCTGTACTTTGTTCCTTCCTTAACTCACCATAAACATCATTCTGTAATGCACCAAGTAATTGTCTTAATGCTGTGATCAGATTTGTTTTTACTAACTCAAATGTATCTTGACCATTGCCATTGGTTCTAGTTTGTATTGCTATATTAACTAAATGAACAGCTGGCGATGTATCGGATAAATTTTCTTTTACAATATTATTTGTTCTTTGTACAAATGTTCTCCAATTAGGAGTGGCTTTTCCTCCATACATCATATTATCCCTAGGAATACAAAAATTTCTGAAATTAAATTTTTCTCCTTCAGAAATCAAGTTCTCAACTATCTGAATTTTACTATCCATGAAATATTCCTCACTTTGATATAAAATACAAGCGGTCAATTCCCCAAAAAACTTTACAAAAACTAACCGCACTTTTTTCGGGCGTGCGACGCACGCACCTACATTTAATTATAAAACCCCTTTCGAACTCGGCAACGCATCCCCTTCAATCCGAATCGCTTGTCTGAGCGTTCTGCCGAACACTTTAAACAGACTTTCGATTTTGTGGTGGTCGTTGTCGCCTTTGGCTTTTAGGTGCAGGGTGGCGAGCATTGTGAAAGCGATGGATTGGAAGAAATGCTCGGTCAGTTCGGTGCTGAAATCGCCCACTTTGTCGCGTTTGAATTCGGCTTTGAACTTGATGAACGGTCTGCCCGATAAATCCATTGCACATTCGGCTTTGCATTCGTCCATCGGTAGCACGAAGCCGAAGCGAGCGATGCCGCGTTTATCGCCAATCGCTTGTTTTAAGGCGGTGCCGAGGGCGAGGGCGGTGTCTTCCACGGTGTGATGCTCGTCAATCCACAGGTCGCCTTTGGTGGTAATGTTCATTCTAAAACCGCCGTGGGTGGCGATTTGGTCGAGCATATGGTCGAAAAAGCCCACGCCTGTGCTGATTTCGTTCACGCCCGTTTCGTCCAGCCACACTTGCACTTTGATGTCGGTTTCTTTGGTTTTGCGAACCACTTCGGCATAGCGTGGCGTGCGGTTGCCGTGGTTGGTGACGCTTTCGCCAAGCAATTTTTCCGCAATCAAATCCCAATTCAGTTTTTCGGGGTGATATTGCAAGGCACGAATGCCCAGATTTTCCGCCAGTTGTACATCGGTGGCACGGTCGCCAATTACGAAACTTTGGGCTGGGTCAAACAGCTCACGATCAATATATTTTTGCAGCAATTTGGTGTGCGGTTTACGGCAATCGCAGCCGTCCTCCGGCTTGTGCGGACAAATCAAAACCTCATCAAATTCAATGCCTTGCGAGTTGAATAACGCCATCATCGCATTGTGCGGTTTGTCAAAATCCGCCTGCGGAAAAGAACTCGTGCCTAAACCGTCTTGGTTAGACACCATCACAAAACGGTATTTGTGTTTGAGTTTCAGCAGAGCAGGAATCACATTCGGCTCAAATTTCAGCTTTTCAAGGCTGTCAATTTGGAAATCGGTTTTCGGCTCGTCAATCAGTGTGCCATCACGGTCGATAAAAAGGGTTGGTTGCATTTTTTACTCCTGTTATTATCCCAGCACGAGCCGTGCTAGGTTAAATAATCTGAGCTGCTTTGCAGCTCTATTATAACCATCCACAAAGCGGCTAGTTTTATTCAGCCTAGGACAGCTTGTCCTAGATCATATATTTCTTTCAAAATACTCATCATCAATATAAGGAAAAAGCATTCTCATTTCAGCATTAAAATCAATAGATTTATGATGTTCTTTCTGCCCCTTAATATAATTAATAATTTTCTCAATTTCATGTTCGCTGTAAGTTAAAGCACAATAGCCTTTTGACCGAGCATAAAAATCAGGAAAAAGATTGCTATGCCGTTCAAGCCATTTATGGCTGGCATTTTTCAGCTGTTTCACAAAATCAGACACCGCTATACTGGGATGGATTTCTACTAGCAAATGCAAATGATCAGGCATACCGTTAATACGGTGGAGCGTGCATTTTTGTTGCTGACAAAATCCCCAAATATATTGATACAGTTCTTTTTCGTTTTCCTCTTTAATCGCTGGAACACTTTGTAAAGTGCGGAAAACAATATGGTAGTATAATTTTGTGTAACTCATTTATGCCTCACACTAGAACGCCATACGAACCATGCAAGGTTCCTTAATCTAAAGCTCTATTACTATCAGTCGCAAAGCGACTGGGGTTATTCAGACTAGGACGGCTCGTCCTAGGTTTTTTACAGGCTTTTAATAGCCTCAATCACTTTCGCATTTTCTTCGTCTGTGCCGATGGTAATCCGCACGCAGTCGGCTAGATTCACTGCTTTGTGTTGGTCACGCAGGATAATGCCCTCGTCCCACAAGGCTTTGAAGACTTTTTGTCCGTCTTGGAATTTCACTAATACATAGTTGGCGTGGGTGTCGAAAATTTCTACCACATTTGGCAATTTGGCAAGCTCTTTAATCAGCCAATCCCGTCCGTTAAGAATGCCTTGCACGCGTTGTTTGACGATCTCGATATTCGCAGGGCGTAAGGCTTGCTTAGCAATATCGGCACTCGGCACAGGGATTGGGTAAGGGGCGATCACTTTATTGAGAATTTCAATCAGCTCTGGGGGCGCCAGCACAAAACCGCAACGCAGCCCTGCCAAAGCAAAGGCTTTGGAGAGCGTGCGGATAATCGCAAGGTGCGGATAATTTGCAATTTCTGGCACAAAAGTGACCGCTTGCGTAAATTCGATGTAAGCCTCATCGAGCACCAAAATTGCTCGGTTGCGAGTGATTTCCAGCAGTTCCAGCACATCGGCACGGTTGAGCAGCGTGCCAGTCGGGTTATTCGGGTTGCAGAGAAACACCACCTTGATATTCGGTTTCTCCGCCAAAGCCTGTTTGATTTTCGCTAAATCAAGCTGAAATTCGGCGGTTTGGTTAATGGTTACCCTTTCCACGCCGATGGTTTCGGCACTCACGGCATACATTCCGTAAGTGGGCGGACAGTATAAAATCGCATCCTGTTCAGGCTGGCAGAAAGCCTTAATCGCTAACTCAATACCCTCATCACCGCCACGGGTAACGATCACATTTTCAGGCTGCACGCCTGCATAACGAGCGTAGTTTTCAATCACCGCCTGCGGTTGCGGCTCGGGGTAGCGGTTTAAATCTTTACCGCTGAGCTGAAAATCAGGCGAAGTCGGATATTCGTTAGCATTGAGCCAAATGGTGCCGTTGCCGCCCAATTTGCGGGCGGATTGATAAGGAGTTAAGGCTTGTATATTTTTTCTTGAAAGTGTTGTGATTGACATATTGTTCATCCTATAAAATTTTTTCAAAAACGACCGCACTTTTATATTATTTAATCTTGGCTAAACGCAAAGTCACTGCATTTTTATGTGCATCCAGTAGCTCTGCATGAGCCATGAGTTCCACCGTCTGTGCTAATGTTTTAAAGCCTTGCGGAGTCAGTTCTTGCACTGTCATACGCTTGCTAAAATCCGCTAAACCTAAACTTGAATAGGTTTTGGTGTAACCATAAGTAGGTAATACGTGATTCGTACCACTTGCGTAATCTCCCATGGACTCAGGTGAATATGCGCCCAAGAAAATGGAGCCTGCATTATCTAAACTATCCAGTAATGATCGTGCATTTTCAGTTTGCACAATTAAATGTTCTGGTGCGTATTCATTGCTTATTTCAACAGCTTGTTGTAAATCTTCGGCAATAAAGGTGCGACTATGTGAGAGGGCTTTACGAGCAGTTTCACTACGTGGCAAAACGGCAACTTGTTTTTCAAGTTCTTGATTTACCAATTTCGCTAATTTTTCACTGGTGGTAACTAAAATAACTTGGGAATCCGGGCCATGCTCAGCTTGTGAAAGAAGATCACTAGCAATAAAGGCTGGATCGGCTTTTTCATCAGCAATCACTAACACTTCTGATGGACCTGCGGGCATATCAATAGCGGTGCCTTGTTGTGCTACTTGGCGTTTTGCTTCGGTGACAAAGGCATTTCCAGGTCCAAAAATCTTATCCACTTTTTCAATAGTTTCAGTGCCATAAGTAAGGGCAATAATCCCTTGCGCACCACCGACCGCATAAATAGTTTCCACACCGCAAAGCTTGGCAGTATAAAGAATTTCTTTTGCAATCGGAGGTGGAGAACAAAGTACAATACGTTTACAACCTGCAATTTTTGCTGGAATCGAAAGCATTAATACGGTTGAAAATAATGGTGCTGAACCACCAGGAATATATAATCCCACCGCATTAATCGGACGTGTTAGCACTTGGCAACGCACACCTGGTTGAGTTTCTATATCGACCATTGAGGGTTGTTGAGCTTTGTGGAAAGCCTCAATATTTGCTTTTGCATTTTGAATGGCTTTTTTTAATTCTTCTGGAATAGCCTCTTCTGCTTGTTGAATTTGTTCTTGTGAAATCAATAAGCTATCTAATTTCACTTTATCGAATTTTTCACTAAGCTCAAATAAGGCTTGATCGCCATTCGCCAACACATTTGCCTTAATTTCATCTACCGCAAGTTTGATTTTTTCTCCAATCACTTGTGCAGGTCGAGAAAGATATTGTTGTTTTTCTGCAACTGTTAAATTATTCCAAATTAGGGTTTGCATATCTTATCCTTAATTAATATTTAAAAATTTCTGAAAATCTGACCGCACTTTTATGCCAGCATTTTTTCAATAGGCAAGACTAAAATTGAACTTGCTCCCATTTCTTTTAATGCTTCCATAGTTTCCCAAAATAGATTTTCCTGACTGACCACATGCATTGCGACTTTGCTATCATCATGAGCTAATGGCAGAATGGTTGGATTTTCTACACCTGGTAAAAGTGCGGTGATTTTTTCTAATTTATCTTTTGGTGCATGTAGCATAATGTATTTAGATTCGCCTGCTTGTTGCACCCCTTGAATTCGTGTCAATAATTTATCCACTAAGGCTTGTTTTTCCTCTGAAAGCGGTTCTGCACGTTGAATTAAACAAGCCGTTGAGCGATAGATGACTTCCACTTCCTTCAAACCATTAGCTTCTAACGTAGCTCCTGAAGACACTAAATCACAAATCGCATTAGCAATGCCCGCACTTGGTGCAACTTCTACAGAACCATTTAATAAGATGCTTTTAAAAGGTACTCCCTGTTCTTTCATATAACGTTTCAATAAGTTTGGATAAGATGTGGCAATTAATGCATCATTTAAATCTGTTACTCCTTGATATTGACGATCACGATCAATGGCTAAAGATAAGCGACAACCACCAAAATCTAATTGACGAAGCTTTTTATACTCGACAGTTTCCCCCGCTACTAAACGACCTAATTCTTCTTCCTCCAAAACATTTTCACCAATAATGCCAAGATCCGCTACGCCTGCAAAAATTAAACCTGGAATGTCATCATCACGCACACGTAAAATTTCAATTGGTAGATTTTCTGAATAAGCAATTAAACGTTGATCATTCCAAATAATTTTTACCCCACATTGTTTAAGAAGCTCACTACAGTCTTGGCTTAAACGTCCTTTTTTTTGTATTGCAATACGTAAACGATTTTGTGTTTGCATAATCTGTCCTCTTCTCTTATTGATTCTTTAATTAAATTCTGTGTAAAAAAAAACTCTCGGAATTCGACTTCCGAGAGTTTTTTATTTTGTTATATCGTACTTGAGCTCGGAAGAAATTTGAATCTTCCGCATACACCAAATACCCGAAAGATTAATCAGGGTGATGGTGATGATGGTGAGTAGTACGATTAAAATTCATTTTGTTTTCTCCAAAAACTTGATGTGTTTAAAATTACTCCAATGCAAACGTTTTCGCAAGTGTTTTTTAGATTTTTTTTGCTTTAATGAACAATAACACTGGACGATGCTGTAAATCTTTAAATTCTGATTGCCAATGTGCTTGATCGGCTAACATGGGTTCTGCGATTTGCTCAATCTGAAAACCAGCTTGAATCAGATTATTTATAATCGTAGCCAGTGTTCGATGATAAGTGAAAAATGATTGTTTAAACCAACTTCGCTCACGAACGCCTTCATCACGATAAAAATTCAAACGGTACGCCACTTGTCGTTTATTTTCATCTTTCTCCCAACGTTCTCCGCCTTGATAAGCTGTGGTAATAGGATGTTCTTGAGAAAAGACTAAACAGCCTTGAGTTTTTAAACGTTGTGAGATTTTAGCCAATAGCGCTGGAAAATTTTCAATGTAATGAAACGCAAAAGAGCTCGTAATCACATCAAATTGCTCATTAGGCAGTTGATCAATATCTTCCATGGGTAACTGGTGTAGGCTAAAACATTCTGCGGAAAAGTGCGGTAGATTTTCAGAAAATTTTGTTAAATTAAGCTCTGCTTGCTGTAACATCTTAGCGGATAGATCAATTCCTACAACGCGCATTGCCCCTTTCTGCAAATAACATTGTAAATGTCCACCCGTTCCACAGCCCATATCTAATAATGTTTTACCCGCTAAATCAGGTAGAAGGGAAAGCATTGTTGGCTTTTCCACAATTTCATTTAAACTTATGGGATTGGAACGTAATTTCTGATAAAGCTCAAAAAAGCTTTCTGCATCATAAACTGATTTTTTCATAGCAACTAAGATAATAAAGGGCGTCCATTGACGCCCTTAAATGTAATTAATTTTAAATTAACCCTTAAAGGTTGGCAACCAAGCAAATTGCATTGCAACTTGAGCAAGTATATTCAATAAACCAAATAGAATGACAAAATATATCATAAAGTTACCACCATACACAGTATAACTACGTTGTGGAAACTTTAAACGACAGGCTTTTGCCAATAATGCGGGCACAATCGCCGCCCAAATTGTCGCTGCTAATCCAGCATAACCAATAGCAACCACAAAACCATAAGGAAATTGTAAACTTAATAATAAAGGCGGTAAAAAAGTAACTAAAGTGGTTTTTGTTCGCCCTGCTACACTATCATCAAAATGACATAAGTCTGCGATATAATCAAAAAGACCTAAAGTCACGCCTAAAAAGGAACTGGCAATTGCCATATAAGCAAAGAATCGTAATAATTCACCAATATAATTAATCTGAATATAAACATTTAATGCTTCTAAAAGTGCAGCAATATCGCCGCCTTTTTCAATTACAGGGGCAAATTCAGCGCGAGGCAAATTGCCTTGAATCGCTAACTGCCATAATACATAAATCACCAATGCAATAGTCGTACCGAAGAAAATAGATTTCATCACCCGATTAGCATCTCGATCATAATATTTTACTAAACTTGGCACGTTACCATGGAAACCAAATGAAACTAAACAAACTGGTAATGCAGTAATGGCATAAGGTAAATATAAATCTTCACCTGAATGAATACTATTAAATAAAACTTCAGTATTAACTGAACCTAATAAACCTGCTGTTGATAAAATAAAAGCAATCACCATACCACCAATTAAAATGGTGGTAAAACGATCAACAGCTTTAGTAGATAACCATACAAAAGCAGCCAACACGAGGCAGAAAAGTAATGATCCTGACGAACGACCAATTTCTACTGTATTATTAGGTGAACTTAATAACTGATTAATAAAAGATTCGGTTAAACCACCACCTGAAGTCACATAAGCATAAGTCAGAATATAAAGCACAAATGCGATAGAAATTCCATTAATAATATTCCAACCTTTTCCTAATAGATCTTTTACAATAGTGTCGAAACTTGCACCTGTTGGATAATGTAGATTAGCTTCTAAGATCATTAAACCTGAAGTAGTCATACAAAACCAAGTATAAATCAACAATACTAGAGAACCTAAAAACCATATCCCAGCTGTTGATGTAGGATTTGCTAACATACCAGCACCCACTGCTGTTCCAGCAATGATCATGGCTCCACCAAATAAAGAAGGTTGTTTTTTCATATTGATTCCATCATATAGAAGAGTAATTTTGAACTATTATAGTAGTACAAAACATAAAAACAAGAAGAGAAATGCTAAAAATGATGAAAAATTAAACAATTAATTTATAGAACAAAAAAAATTAAACCGTTGGTTCTTCAATTTTACTTAATAAACATGGAGAACGATTGATTAGAGAAACTGTAAATTGAACTATCCAACCGATCAAAAAGGCAAATAATAAGGTACCGATACCAACAGTTCCACCTAATATAAAACCGAGAATGCAAGCCGAGACTTCAAGAATCGTACGCACAATACCAATTCGTAAATGGAAATACTGACATAGACCAACCATCAATCCATCACGAGGCCCAGCCCCCTGGTGACAAGTTAAATAAAAAGAAGAGCCTACCCCAAAACATAAAATACCAACTATCGCAAAGGTAAAGCGTCCAATTAAAGCACTAGGAGCAGAAAGCAGAGACACAGTCATGCCAAGCACAAGGGCTATAATAAAAACATTAAGAAGGGTGCCAATCCCTACTTTTAATCTAAGTGGAATCCAAGCTAACATCACTAATATACTAATTATAAAAGAAGCCCAACCCACACTAAAATGCCCTTGCAATGCAATACCTTGTGCCAAAATAGTCCAAGGAGATGAGCCTAAATTAGATAACAGTAACAATCCTTCTCCAATGCCCATAATCGCTAAGGAAAAAACTAATACCCCCAATGATTTGGCTTCTAAGGACCAAAAAGATGTAGCAGTCCAACGTGTTTGAGGAAGAAGAGAAAACATTTTTGACATGATGAATATACAAACTTTAGCTAATGAGAGCTAATTCTAATTAAATTCATCAGAAAATTAAATGATATTAATGGCATAATATAGATCGAAAGTACATAAAAGATAAATCTTCATGAGTCAGTGAACACCTGTTCATTTTTTTCATAAATTTAAAAATAGTTAAATTATTAATGAATAATTTGTTACAAAAACATCTTTTTTTGCTAACAAAAACGATTCCCTTCTCATTTTTTAATATTTGTACAAGATTTTTATAAAAAAAATCAGTATAGTAGCCGCACTTTTTCAACTCTACTTTTTTTAAGCTTTTTAGTTTAACCCATATTAACCCATAGATTTGAGGACCATATGAGCATATTAATGAGTATTCTTGGTATAATTGTATTACTTGCCATTGCCTATTTATTATCCACCAATCGTCGTGCAATTAATTTCCGTACCGTTGGTGGTGCATTATTGATTCAATTTCTCATCGGAGCATTGATTCTTTATGTGCCAGCGGGTCGAGATATTTTACTTGGTGCAGCTAATGCGGTGAGTAAAGTTATCTCTTATGGTAATGAAGGGATAAAATTTGTATTTGGTGGGTTAGCAGGAGATAAAATTTTCGAAGCATTAGGCAATGAGGGTTTTATTTTCGCTGTTCGAGTACTACCAAGTATTGTTTTCTTTTCAGCCTTAATCTCACTGCTCTATTATATTGGCGTGATGCAATGGATTATCAAAATTATTGGTGGTTCATTACAAAAAGTGTTAGGTACATCTAAATCTGAATCAATGTCTGCGGCAGCTAATATTTTTGTAGGGCAAACCGAAGCACCCTTAATTGTAAAACCTTATATTAGTAAAATGACTGAATCTGAATTATTTGCTGTAATGTGTGGCGGTTTAGCCTCAATTGCAGGTTCAGTAATGGCGGGTTATGCTGGTATGGGAGTACCACTTACTTATTTAATCGCGGCATCATTTATGGCTGCACCCGCAGGTTTGCTGTTTGCTAAAATTTTAGTGCCTCAAACAGAACGATTTGATGATGCGATGGAACATGTTCAATTAGAAAAACCAGCCAATATCTTAGATGCGGCAGCAAGTGGTGCATCTTCAGGTATGCAATTGGCATTAAATGTTGGCGCAATGTTAATTGCATTCGTAGCATTAATTGCTTTAATTAATGGCATCTTAGGTGGTGTTGGTGGTTGGTTCAGTATGCCTGAACTATCATTAGGGCAAATCTTCGGTTGGGTCTTCCGTCCATTAGCATGGTTGATCGGTGTGCCTTGGCAAGAAGCTGAAGTTGCAGGTCAAATGATTGGTACCAAATTAGCAATTAACGAATTCGTAGGTTATCTAGAATTTACTAAATACTTATCACCTGAAGCCCCTATGGTATTAGGTGATAAAACCAAAGCGATCATTACCTTCGCTTTATGTGGTTTTGCTAACTTCAGCTCTATTGCCATCTTAATTGGTGGTTTGGGAGCAATGGCACCAAACCGTCGTGGTGATATTGCACGCTTAGGGATTAAAGCAGTGATTGCGGGGTCATTAGCAAACTTAATGAGTGCTACTTTAGCCGGTTTATTTATTGAATTAAGTGGCGTTGCATTAGGTTAATCAACAAGCAAATTACGCTTAAATTTAGCCATAAAGTGCGGTATAATTTCTGAAAATTTGCAGTTTATATATAAATTAAAAACACCACGATGTATCGTGGTGTTATCATTTTAATAACAGGAAAACGGTTGCCTCATAGGCTATATTCACGTTGTTGTTATACATAGGCATATCGATATAAACTCAGATATGCTCATTTACATTTAATCTATTGATATATTCATATGGATTATGATGATATACATTCACTCTTTAGAATAGAAGGATAAATCTATGACTCCACATATTAACGCACCTGAAGGTGCATTTGCTGATGTCGTTTTAATGCCAGGCGATCCACTCCGAGCAAAATACATTGCAGAAACCTTCTTAGAAAACCCACAACAAGTCACCAATGTTCGTAATATGTTTGGTTACACAGGCAATTATAAAGGTCGCCGAATTTCTGTGATGGGACATGGCATGGGGATTCCATCTTGTTCAATTTACGCAAAAGAATTAATCACTGAATATGGTGTGAAAAAAATTATCCGTGTAGGTTCTTGTGGTGCTGTACGTAATGATGTCAAAGTGCGTGATGTGATTATTGGTTTAGGTGCTTGTACCGATTCAAAAGTTAATCGCATTCGTTTTAAAGATAATGACTTTGCCGCAATTGCTGACTTTGAGATGACTCAGGCTGCCGTACAAATTGCCAAACAAAAAGCGGTTAACTACCACGTTGGCAATCTTTTCTCTGCGGATCTTTTCTATACTCCAGATGTAGAAATGTTTGATGTTATGGAAAAATATGGCATTTTAGGGGTTGAAATGGAAGCGGCTGGAATCTACGCAGTGGCGGCAGAATATGGCGCAAAAGCCTTAAGTATCTGTACTGTATCAGATCATATTCGCACAGGTGAACAAACTTCTTCTGAAGAACGTCAATTAACCTTTAATGATATGATTGAAATTGCTTTAGAAAGTGTATTATTAGGCGATAAAGCTTAATTTCATCTCATAAATCCAGTAAAAAGTGCGGTTAAAATGCTAGAAATTTTACCGCACTTTTTTCTTTACCCAGTTTTACGCTTATTTGTCTTGATATTCCATTCACTCAACCCAATTAATCAGGTAAACTAACCTTGTTATTTTTTACTCACGGAGTACACAATGAATTTTATTGGGAAAATCCTAGGTTTTATTATTGGTTATCGCTATGGTGGATTTGCTGGAGCCATTGCTGGTGTGATTTTAGGTCATATTGCTGATAAAAAGCTGTATGAACTTGGAAGTGTTAATTCTTCTTTCTTTAAAAATAAAATTACTCGCCAATCTTTATTTATGCAAACTACGTTTGCTGTGCTTGGTCATTTAAGTAAAGCGAAAGGACGTATTACCGAAGACGATATTCAATTGGCTTCTAATTTAATGGCTCAAATGCAATTAGATAGTGCCCAACGTCAACTTGCTCAAGAAGCCTTTAATCGAGGCAAAAGCATTGATTTTCCTGTTCGCCAAGTAATTCGTGAGTTTCGTATTGGTTGTGGTCAGCGTGCAGATTTGCTTCGAATGTTCCTCAGTGTTCAAGTACAAGCCGCATTTGCAGATGATCATCTACACGATAATGAGAAAGAAATTTTATTTGTCATTGCTGAAGAGTTAGGCATTTCAAGACTCCAATTTGAACAAATGTTAGCGATGGAAATGGCTGCACGTCAGTTCACTCGAAATGGTGGTTTCTACCGTCAACAACAATATCAATATGAACAAGCTGGTGGCCAACAATATCAACAGCAAGGAAATTATCATAATTCTTACCGCACTTCTTCAGGCCCCACAATTGAAGATGCTTATAAAGTATTAGGGGTCAATTCTACAGACGATCAACAAACCGTAAAACGAGCTTATCGCCGTCTAATGAATGAGCATCATCCTGATAAATTAGTCTCTAAAGGTTTACCAAAAGAAATGCTGGAAATGGCAAAAGAAAAAGCCCAACAAATTCAAGCTGCTTATGATTTAATTTGTAAACAAAAAGGTTGGAAATAATGAAAAACATTCGTTGGTTCCCTATAGCATTAATGATTTTTATTACGGTACTCTCTATTTGGTCTGCTATTGAGCCTCTATCACGTGCCGTTTGGTATGCTGAAGTATTACCAATTTTTACCGTATTTGGCTTATTAATCATTACTTACCCATGGTTCAAATTCAGTAATTGGGCTTATTTCTGCATGTCATTATGGCTCATTTTTCATTTAATCGGAGCCCATTATACTTTTGAGCATGTGCCATTTCAGTGGGCAAGTGATTTGCTTTCAGGTTGGTTAGGAGAAGGGCGAAATCACTTTGATCGTGTTGCGCATTACAGTATCGGTTTTTATAGTTTCCCAATGGCAGAATTCTTATTACGCCGTAAACTCACCGGCCCTATTGTTGCAGGATTCTTTGCTCTATTTTTTATTATGTCAGTAGCGGCTAGCTATGAACTTATTGAATGGCAATATGCGGTCATTGCGGGTGGCGAAGAAGGCATTGCATTTCTAGGTTCTCAAGGTGATATTTGGGATGCACAAAAAGATATCTTAGCTGATACACTTGGTGCAATTTCTGGGTTGATTCTGTTCTACTTTACTCGCCCCGATAAACAATATTCCTAATGCGTGTTATTTTAGCTCCTATGCAAGGCGTACTCGATCCTTTAGTACGCCAATTACTAACTGAAGTAAATGATTATGATCTCTGTATTAGCGAATTCGTTCGTGTCGTGGATCAATTACTTCCTGAGAAAGTCTATTATCGCCTCTGTCCTGAACTACAAAATTCAGGTAAAACCGGTTCTGGTACACCAGTCAGAGTGCAATTATTAGGTCAATATCCAGAATGGTTAGCTGAAAATGCTAATCGTGCGATTGAATTAGGATCTCATGGGATAGATTTAAACTGTGGTTGTCCTTCAAAAACCGTTAATGGGAGTAATGGTGGTGCATCATTGTTAAAGCAACCAGAGCTCATTTATCAGGCAACGAAAGCCATTCGTATGGCGGTTCCACAAGACTTAGCTGTGAGTGTAAAAGTCCGCTTAGGTTGGGATTCTTATGATTTTGCCTTTGATATTGCCGATGCTGTGCAACAAGGGGGAGCCACTGAAATTACCATTCATGGACGCACTAAAACTGATGGTTACAAAGCAGAACGAATCAATTGGGCTAAAATAGGTGAATTACGTCAGAAATTAACTATTCCAGTGATTGCTAATGGTGAGATTTGGCATTGGCAAGATGGGCAAAATTGTCTACAAGTGACAGGTTGTGACGATTTAATGATTGGGCGTGGAGCATTAAATATCCCGAATCTTAGTTTGGTTCTCAAACATAATGTCGATAAGCTTGCTTGGGAGCAAGTGATGCTTATCCTACAAAAATATGCACATCTAGAAAATATCTATGACTCAGGTTTCTATCATGTGGCACGAATTAAACAATGGTTACAATATTTGAAAAAAGAATATCCTGAGGCAAATACGCTTTTCACACAAATTAAAACTGCTCAAAACGCAGATGACTTAAGAATGAGAATGGACCAATTATTATGAAGTATGAATGGATCTTTTTTGATGCAGATGAAACGCTCTTTTCATTTAATGCATTTGAAGGATTACAAAAAATGTTTGCAGACCATAATTTAACTTTTTCGAAAGAAGATTTCTTAGCGTACGAAAAAGTCAATAAACCTTTATGGGTGAAATATCAAAATGCAGAAATTACAGCAGAACAAATTCAAACGATTCGTTTTGAACCTTGGGAAAAGCGTTTAGGTAAACCTGCTTCTGAAATTAATCAAGATTATATGAATTCTCTCTCAGACCTTTGTCATCCTTTAGAAGGCGTGGTCGAGACCATTAATCAGCTTGAGCAAAAAGCAAAACTAGCAATTATTACTAACGGTTTTACTGCGTTACAACAATTACGCTTAAATAAAACTGGGCTTGCAGAGCATTTCCAATTTATTACTATTTCTCAAGAAGTCGGCATTGCCAAACCAGATGCGCGTATTTTTGAATATAGTTTGAAGCGTGCTCATATTCAAAATAAAAGCAATGTTATTATGGTGGGAGATAATTTACATTCTGATATTTTAGGTGGACACAATGCAGGAATTGATACCTGTTGGATAAGCTATAACAAAACTAATGATACTGAAATCAAACCCACTTACAGTATTAATAAATTTACGGAATTACTTAAAATTCTTTAAAAACTGACCGCACTTTAAAATTTCAAAGGATAGTTTACTGTTCTTGATTGAAATATTATTTCGTTATTGGTGCGGTACATTGCGTTACAGCACCAATTTTTACGCAATATGAAGCATCACTCGCATAAATATGCTTTCCTGTATCATAATATACTTTACCTGTATTGCTATAGGTAGCTTCGCCCATCTGATGATAAATAACGCCATCTTGTCCATGGGTCGCTCCCACTTGCTGACTAAAAGTGATATTTGATTGTGCCTGAGTAGGCAAATTCTCCCCTGCCGAAGGCATAGCACCCAACTGTCCAACATGGTTTCCCATTTTATTTAATGCAGATGACACTGCCAACACCAGCATCGGTGCTGAAATAAACAAGATAAATAGACCTATTTTACTCACATCAACGTCCCCAAAAAGATGAAAAAAGATACATTAGTGGCTAATGTATCTTTTGACAATAGAATAAAGAAAAAATCAGATCCGACGTGTGAATAGTTAAATATCTAATCCCAACACTTTACGTCCATTAATACTAGCAATATCCACCATCGCATCTAAATGTGGGAAACGACAACCCGCAGCTAATAAACTTAATTCTTGCCATAAATCTCCTTCACAAAGAGGCACCATATAATCACAAATATTATCGGTACCTAATGCAACAGTAATTCCCTCAGGAATCATTTCATCTGCGGGAGTTAAAGCATTATGGAAAGGTTGTAAATCATCTTTACGATGGCTATCAATCCATGCCATTGGGCAAGCGATCATCATCATTTGTGCTTGTCGCATTTTTTCATAGAGTTTGTAACGATATTCTTTTGAATGGGCACCAATTGAAATCCCATGAATACCCACCACTCTACCTTGCATACCATGCTCAATAGTTTTATCGCAAAGTTGTTCAGTTTCAATTTCAGTAGGAGTATTAAATTGATCAACATGCACATGACACATTATACCTAATGAGTTCGCTTTATCTAACAGGATATCCATGGCTTCTAGACCCCGTCCATAATCCACTTCATCACGATAAGGTAAACCACCAATCATATCCACCATCTCAGCACCAATATCAAACCATTTACGTGCAGTAGGTTCAATAACACCTTTTAGGGTTTGGTTCGCAAATTTCAGAATAATATCATTTTTATAAACATCTCGTGCTTTATGTGCCGCAATAATTGCTCTGTCTTCACAAATCGGATCAACATCCACAAAGGTGCCAAATGCTGTTACACCTTGAGAAATCATTAATTCGATAGATTGGCAGAAACGAGCATAATAATCCTCAACACTTGAATTTCTTTTTACTTCATCCACCAAATCCCATTTTTGTTGAAGATTACTATTGTGATATATCCCAATTTTTTCAGGGGTCATGGTAAATGCACGATCTGCATGTGCATGTGAATTTACCCATCCTCCTTTTTTGATAATCTCATCACGAATATAGGTTTTAAAACTGCGAACATGATTTTTCATGATTACTCCATAACAGTATTTGAATGAATAAAAAAACTGATAGGATTGAACAGAACAAATGCGTTATTAATTAAAAAAAGATAGGCTGTTAATACAACTAAAAGTTGATTAGCTTTGAGGGGAAGAATGTTATGAAAAATTCTCTGATTTTTGATTAATAACATTGTTATCTAGTCCTTATCTAGTACTAGACTCGTAGTATAAATGTTTGACCATAAAAAATACAGTCGATTTTAAAAAATGCCTATAGAATAAACAAAAGACCTATTAAAAAATAGGTCTATGCTATTATTCTGCAACAAATGAACGGCTTTGAGTAAAGACTTCAAGGAATAGCCCTAAAGGTGGACGAGTTGAAGATACCTTCTCATAATCAACATTATATTTCTGATAACGACCTTTCCGATCAATATGATACTGATTGCCATTAGAAACAATAATCACATTCCAACGATAATTACCCACTAATACCCAATCCGCTTTACGTGCTTCCTGTGCAAGGTTTTCACCCTGTGCATAATCAGAAATTGGGTTGTTAACTTTAAAAAGCTCTGGCATTAACGTGGAAACAATATCCGTATGGCTGGTTAACTTACTTTGTTGTCCAGTGGGTAAAGCTTGCCAATGGATAATCAGCGGAACTTGGATTTCATCTAAACCAAAATAATCTTTACGAGATTCTTTAGACAAGTGGAAAGCATGACCATGGCTTGAAGTAATCAACACAAGTGTATTATCTAATAAATTCCGATTGGTTAATTGCTCAATCACTGCATTCAGTTGTGTATCTGCATCTTTTAATTGATTGTCATATAATTCCATTTCAGCTTGTTCAGAAAGCTCAGTCTGAGATTCAATCGGCGTTAACAGATCCAAATCTAAATAGCTAAACCAAGGTTGCTCTTGATGTGCTACATCTAACCAATTTATCCAATTTTTAACCGCACTTTGATTGCCTGGTTGAATCTTAGGTAAATTCATTTTTTGGAAAATAGCTTGTTTAAATAAACTATCTTTAAAATTAGTTGCTGAAAAGATGCCTAATTGATAATGTTCAGCTTGAATTTTTTTAATCAGTTCAGGTTCAGCTTTATTTTGCAGTATCGAATCGGCATAACGTGAATTAAGCCCATAGAATAATCCGACCAAGCCTAAATTGTTATTATTACCACTACTATAGTGATTCATGAATTGTGTAGATTGTTTTGCAAATTGGGTAAGTGCTGGCATCTTACTCTCAATGAGCGAATCATAACGTAAACCTGAAATATTAATAATTAAAATATTCGGTTTTTCTGTCATCACTTGATAGTTTAATTTGTGTTTTGGATAATCAATATTAGCCGCTTCTGGTCGACCTTGTTGCTCAACGGTCTCTTCATATTCAGATTTATCTAATAAGCCATTTTTCTCTAAGAAAGTACGGGCAGTCATTGGATGAGAGAGCGGGAAATTGGATTTTTGCATGGTAATAGGACGATAAATCATGGCATCTGCCCAAGCATAAATCAAATGCGTTGCAATAAACATAGCCACTAACGTAAAACCCACTTTACGAATCCATTTTTGACGTTCTAAGCTACGTAACTTATTCCAAGACCAACGAGAATAAATCATTTGTGCCAATAACAAAATTGGCATTGGTGCAAAGAAAATTTGCCAATCACGAGACAGCTCACCATCTTCAGGATTCACCAATAAATTCCAAACGAGTGAAGATAAATGTAATGAAAAACGAGAAAAGACCTCAGTATCAATGACCAATAAGGTCAAACTAATACTTGCCAAAATAACCGAAACACCTCGAAAAGTGCGGTTATTTTTAATGAGAAAACTCAAAGGAAAAATAATCAATAAATAGCCAGTAAACACGACAAAACTAAAGTGTCCCAGAATACTGATAAAGAAATAAATCTTCCCTAAAAGGGTGGCAGGCCAATCAATAATAAATGCATAACGAGAACCAATTAAAATTGCCCAAATAATATTAAAAAGCGTGAACCAATGCCCCCACGAAATTTTCTGTGAGATTGCTTCACGATATTGTTTGCCGTTTTTAATGAGCTTCACTATTGACTAAGCCTATGTGTTAATGATTTTTTGTTTTTACTGAATTTAAAAGCGCATCAGAAAATGCCTGTGCTAATGCAGTACGCTGGTTTGTTCCCACACTACTGGTCAGTAAATTTGTGACCATATGACCTAATACAATAAGAGATAAATCTACAGGTGCTTTATGTTTTTCTAACACTTGAATCATGTCATTTAAAATTGCATCTACTTGTTTATCTTGATATTTTGAATGAGTTGCCATGTTTTAACCAATTAAAATTTAAGTAAATAAACATTTTACCTGATAATTTTTCAGATCCTAACATATTTTCTACTTTATCGTAAAAAAAGTGCGGTTATAATAAAGTAAATTTTTTTCATCATCTACTTGGAACAACAATGAGCATTACGGTTAATCAAATTGTTTTACATCAAATTATTAAACCAACATCCACCACAGCTAATACAACTGAATCGGCGTCAACTGAAAGAGAAGCACATTCTCTATTGCATACTGTCCTACGTGAACAATTATTACCGATTAACACAGAAATAGAGCAATTCATGTTGGAATTACATCAAGCCTATCAAAATAAAACCAAGGCTTATGGGATTTTCCAAGAACAATCAAACTTTGCTCAAGCACTTAATCGCTTATTAGAACAAGAAGTTGAGTTTCTCCCATTTAGTCATCATGCAGCACAACAATTAGCCAATGAACTAGCTCAATATGCCTTTGCTGAAAGTGGCACCTTTGTGCTTTGTCAATACAATTTTTTAGCAACAGATTACCTGTTTATTGCCCTACTTGATAGCCGCACAAGTGTATTAGTAGATGATAATCTTGAAATCCAACGTACTCAATATCTTAATATTAATCAATTTGATATTGCAGCACGGATTAATTTAACTGATCTACAAGTAAATGCACATTCTAATCGCTATCTTACTTTTATTAAAGGACGAGTTGGCCGTAAAATTGGAGACTTTTTTATGGATTTTCTGGGGGCAGAAGAAGGTTTGAATCCGCAATTACAAAACCAATGTTTATTACAAGCTGTAAATGATTATTGTGAACAAGGCGAGCTTACAACTGCTCAATCTCAAGCGGTAAAAAAACAAGTTTTTGACTATTGTAAAGAACAAATCAATGCGGGAGATGATATTGAGTTAAGGGAACTTTCAGAAAGCATGCCGACTCTAAACGAACAACCTTTTGCCGATTTTGCAACCACACAGGAATATGGTTTAGAACAAAGCATCCCTCCTGTTCGATCTGCATTAAAATCACTCACCAAATTCTCTGGTTCAGGCAAAGGGGTAACAATTAGCTTTGATGCTGAACTCCTAAATAATCGGATTATTTGGAATGAAGCCCAAGATACATTAACCATCAATGGCCTGCCTGCAAATTTAAAAGATCAGTTACAACGGCTTATAAAGGAACAGAATTAATTTGGCAATTTAGCTAAGTTTAGGTATGATGAAAATGTTTTGCACAATAAATACAAAAAAGGTAAATACCATGCAAATTACCCCTATTATTACCGCACTTGTTTTAGCATTAGGTGTAACCTCTTGCTCAACCATTAGTAAAGTGGTTTATCGAGTTGATGTTCCACAAGGAAACTATTTAGAAGCCTCGACAGTTTCTCAATTGCAAGCAGGAATGACACGTCAACAAGTTCAATATTTACTAGGTACACCTGTATTAATTGATCCATTTACGACAAATACTTGGTATTACGTATACTTACAACAAAAAAGTTATGAAGATCCTATTCAACATACTTTACAAGTCAATTTTAATCAACAAGGTACGGTCACAAATTTTGATCTTGACAAACCTTTGCCTGATGAAGCAAAACAAAAGATCAATAACGTAAATATCACTGCACCTGCACCAGAAAAATCGAGTTGGTGGCAATTTTGGAAATAATCCCATAACAAGGAATTAATTATGCCTAAACTTTTATTAGTGGATGATGATGTAGAACTGACAGAATTACTTTCTGAATTATTATCGTTAGAAGGTTTTGAAATCAATGTTGCTCATAATGGCGAAGAAGCATTAAAAAAACTTGATAATAGTTATGATTTAGTGCTTTTGGATATCATGATGCCAGTACTAAATGGGATAGAAACATTAAAACGTTTAAGAAAATCCTATATGACTCCCGTATTAATGCTTACGGCAAGAGGGGATGATATTGATCGAGTACTCGGTTTAGAGCTTGGTGCTGATGATTACGTTCCAAAACCGTTTAACGATCGTGAACTTGTTGCTCGAGTAAAAGCAATTCTAAGACGTAGTAGCCAAACAGCATCAATGCAATCCTCAATAACAGAAGAAAATACCAACATTCAAGATGAACGAAAAACTATTGAATTTTATGGTTTAACATTATATCCAGGACGCCAACAAGCGGTTTATCAAGATCAAAGCCTTGATTTAACTGGTACTGAATTTGCTTTATTGCAAATTCTGATCAAAAACCCTGGTGAAGTCTTATCCCGTGAATTGTTGAGTTTAGAAGCATTAGGTAAACGTCTTACACCATTTGATCGAGCAATTGATATGCATATGTCAAACCTACGCAAAAAACTCCCAGCTCGAAAAGATAATCTACCTTGGTTTAAAACCTTACGTGGTCGAGGTTACATCCTGTTAACGGAGTAACTTAGTTCATTCCTTTTAGTGATATACCAGCTAGTTGAAAAATCTATGTTAATTAGAAAAATGCAAAATAATTTACAATCTATTACTGCACAAATTTTTGCATTTTTCTGGTTTACTCTCACCATCTTATTGCTTTTAGCATTTTTTATTCCAAGTCTTGATAATCGTATATATAAAGAACTCAAAAATGACGAATTAGCTGCCTATCAAAAACAAATCGTCACCTCAATTCGAAATAACCAAATTTCGCATTTATTGATTGCTCCGTCTAAATTGTCAGTGGATTCGGCAGACACCATTCACCCGATCTTAGTTGACAAAAATAATAGTATTATTGGTGCAAAAAATAATGAATTAAATGCAGTAAGACAATTTGTTGTGCAATCAAATAACACAGCTAGACCCTTAGTTAAAAACTTTGATAATATTCAGCTCGCAGGGCCTTTTATTGTGCATACCAATAGTCGGACAGATGAACCTTTTTTACTTTATTTCGTAAAAAAAGTGAATCCACAACAAGAAGCCTTAAGCTTTATGTTTGATCATCCTGCTATTATGATCTTACTTATCATGTTGTTATCATCTCCATTTTTATGGTGGTTAGCTTGGAACATTACTCGTCCTGTACGTAAATTACAACAGTTTGCTAGTGCCGTGACATTAGGAGACTTTACTAAACATAAAGAATTAGAGCAGCAAGGTCCTGAAGAATTGCGTCAACTGGGTAGAAGCTTTAATAAAATGACAGAAGCACTTGATGATTTGCTTTCAACACGTCAGTCTTTACTGTATTCCATTTCTCATGAACTAAGAACACCGCTAACACGCTTACAATTAGCGGCTGCACTTATACGTCGCCGTCAAGGCGAATCTAATGAAATAAAAAGAATTGAAACAGAAACTGAACGTTTAGATAATATGATTAATGATTTACTGGCGTTATCTCGTAACCAATTAAAAGCACAACTGGAACGTGATACCTTCCCAATTACTGAGTTCTGGGAAGAAGTCATTGAAGATACAAAATTTGAAGCAGAACAACGAAATATTAGCTTTAATGTAATTTATAAAATTCCATCTCCTGAAAAATATACCATCACAGGTAACCAACAATCTTTAGCAAGCGCTTTAGAAAATATCCTACGCAATGCTTTAAAATATACCAATAATACTGTCAATATCACATTTTCATTAGAACTCTATACCCTTTGCATCTGTATTGATGATAATGGACCAGGCATTCCAGATGAAGAATATAGTAAAATATTTATTCCATTCTATCGAATTGATACTGCTCGTACACGTAGTACTGGCGGAACTGGACTAGGCTTGGCTATCGTAAAAAATATTATTCAACAACATCATGGTGAAATTATGGCCTCTCGCAGTAAACTTGGTGGCTTAAAAGTGACTATGAAATTACCACTATAACTTATCACTAAACTAAATATCTCTTATTGATATTTGTTCACACGTAAATTTATACTTGAGCAGATAATCATCACTAAGTATTTATATTCCGAACTATTTCTTTCAAAATTGGAATCTAAATCACAAAAAAGTGCGGTTAAAATTCTATAAATTTAAGGAAATTGATAGATTAAAGCTAAATAAATGAGTAGAATGTCCGCCTTTAAATACGTCGCAACGTGTAATAACGAGACCATTCGAGGCAACATGTCAGAAAAAATCAATTTAATGAACTTAACTCGCCAGCAAATGCGAGAATTTTTCAAAGAGTTAGGTGAAAAACCATTTCGTGCAGATCAATTAGTTAAATGGATCTATCATTTTGGCGAAGATAACTTCGACAATATGACGAATATTAATAAGAAACTTAGAGATAAATTAAAGACTGTTGCAGAAATCAAAGCACCTGAAATTGCAGTAGAACAACGTTCTTCTGATGGCACCATAAAATGGGCAATGCAAGTAGGTGATCAACAAATTGAAACCGTATACATTCCTGAAGCTGATCGTGCCACTTTATGTGTTTCATCACAAGTAGGTTGTGCATTAGCTTGCACATTCTGTTCTACAGCACAACAAGGCTTTAATCGTAATTTAACGGTATCAGAAATTATTGGCCAAGTATGGCGTGCCTCCAAAGTGATTGGAGAATTTGGCGTCACCGGCATTCGTCCAATTACTAATGTAGTTATGATGGGAATGGGTGAGCCTCTATTAAATGTGGCAAATGTTGTACCCGCAATGGAAATTATGCTTGATGATTTTGCATATGGGCTATCAAAACGCCGTGTAACCCTTTCTACTTCAGGCGTAGTGCCTGCATTAGATAATTTAAGCGGAATGATTGATGTAGCTCTCGCTATTTCATTACATGCACCAAATGATGAATTACGTGATGAAATTGTGCCAATTAACCGTAAATACAATATAAAAATGTTAATTGATAGCGTAAATCGTTATTTAACAGTATCTAATGCGAACCATGGAAAAGTCACCATTGAATATGTGATGCTAGACCATGTTAATGACAGCATTGAACACGCTCATCAATTAGCAGAAGTATTAAAAAATACACCATGTAAAATTAACTTAATTCCATGGAATCCATTCCCTGAAGCCCCTTATGGAAAAAGTTCTAACACGAGGGTGGATAAATTCCAAAAAGCATTAATGGAATATGGTTTTACTGTAATCGTACGCAAAACCCGCGGTGATGACATTGATGCGGCTTGTGGGCAATTAGCAGGTGAGGTTATCGACCGAACCAAGCGTACTGCGGCGAAACGTCAATTTGGTCAAAACATTAACGTACAAGTACAATAATATATATAAAAGGCTTCTCATTTAGAGGCCTTTTCTTTAAATGGATAAGGAGAAATGATGTTCTATAAAATTTTTCAAATTACTACCGCACTTTTCGCCTTATTTCTTGCTGCTTGTAGCTCTACACCTAAACTAAGCTCTGAACAACTTGCTAAACAACAAGCTGCCAAAGCTCGTATTGAATTAGGGCTGGCTTACCTAAACCAACAAAATCCCAGCCTAGCTAAACAAAATTTTGATAAAGCCTTAGAACATGCACCTCAATATTATTTAGTTCATTCAGCTTTAGCTTATTTTTATCAACAGCAAGGTAATATTCAACAAACCCAACAACATTATCAAAAAGCGTTAGATATAGATAATCAACAAGGTGACGTACATAACAATTATGGTGCATTTCTATGCACACAAGGTGAATATTCTGCAGCCTATCAACAATTTGAGCAAGCGCTAGCTTCTCCTAATTACTATCACCAAGCAGATAGTTATGAAAACATTGCACTTTGTTCAATTTCTGAAAAAAATACCGCACTTTTCGAACATGCGATTTCTCAACTGGAAAAATTAGATTCAGCACGCTCTACTCAACTAAAACACCGATTAAAATAATCAAGTTTTTAAGAAATGAAGAATTACTGAAGCTTATTATGGAATAATGTATAATAAATGTTGCAAAAGATGTATTACGACTTTAAACTTTACTAATTTCTGTATTGCTCCTATGAATAAAACATTTATCTTATGAATATCCAAAAAACTACTGAATCCACTTCTTCTCTTGGCGATAAATTTCGCCAAGCTCGTGAAAATTTAAACCTCTCAGTTGAGGATGTTGCACAAAAACTTAACTTACGTGCCTTTGTGATTGAAGCCATTGAAAATAATGAACTTGAGCAAAAATCTATTCCTGCTATATTCATGAAAGGATATGTGCGTAATTATGCAAAATTACTCAAATTACCAGAGCAGGCTTGGTCAACTGATATTGCAAAGATTGATGACACACCACATCATGATTTCACCAAAAATACTCAGGCTAAACATGCTGTCAGCCATCATGCTTCACATAATCGTTGGATTGGTTATCTTACTACATTAGTGACATTATGCGTATTAGGCATGACAGCACTTTGGTGGTGGGAAAACTATCAACAATCCAATTATGAACGTGATAACTTAGTCCAAAGTTATGTTGCAAATGAAGATAAATCTAACAAAGAAAGCAACTCATCTACAGATGCTGTTGTAATAGATACACCTGTTCAGCCTGCAACAATCAGCCAAGACACGCAATCACCACTGGTGATAACACCTGCTCCAGCGCCTGTTACAGCAACAGAAAGTTCACAAATAGAACACACAAACACGGCACAAGAAATGTTGCAACAACATACAACAGCAGAGCCTAGTACAGCAGAACAAGCCACTAATACAGAAACCATGCCCTCTGTTGCTGTCGCTGGTGATTTACAAATTGAAGTCACTGGAGCTAATTGTTGGATCAGTGTAAAAGATGCAAAACGTAAAGTTTTAGCACAAAAAGAATATAAACAAGGCGAAATATTAACCTTCAATGAAGGTTCACCCTATGCGGTTATTATCGGTGCACCAAGTAATGTAAAAATCACTTACAAAGGTGAAGTTTATCCATTAAAAGTTGACGGTCGTGTCGCTAAATTTAAACTACAATAAAATTATGTCTGCATTTAAACCAACGATTAAACGTCGTGAATCTAAAAAAATCTATGTGGGTAATGTGCCAATAGGTGGAGATGCGCCTATTGCTGTTCAATCAATGACAAATACTCGTACAACAGATGTGCAAGCCACTGTTGCACAAATTAAATCGTTAGAACGTGTTGGTGCGGATATTGTGCGAGTTTCTGTGCCAACGATGGATGCCGCTGAAGCATTCAAACTAATCAAACAACAAGTGAATGTGCCTCTTGTCGCAGATATTCATTTTGACTATCGTATTGCCTTAAAAGTCGCTGAATATGGCGTAGATTGCTTACGCATTAATCCTGGTAATATCGGGCGTGAAGATCGCATTCGAGCAGTGGTTGATTGTGCAAAAGATAAAAATATTCCTATTCGTATTGGTATCAATGCAGGTTCCTTAGAAAAAGATATTCAAGAAAAATATGGTGAGCCAACTCCTGAAGCTTTATTAGAATCTGCATTGCGACATGTAGAAATTTTAGATCGCCTGAACTTTGATCAATTTAAAGTGAGTGTTAAAGCTTCAGATGTATTCTTAGCTGTGGAATCATATCGTTTACTTGCCAAAGCTATTACACAACCTTTACACTTAGGCATCACTGAAGCTGGTGGTGCTCGTGCGGGTGCGGTAAAAAGTGCGGTGGGTTTAGGAATGCTTTTAGCAGAAGGTATTGGTGATACTTTACGAATTTCCTTGGCCGCTGATCCCGTAGAAGAAATCAAAGTTGGTTTTGATATTTTAAAATCCCTGCGAATTCGTTCTCGTGGAATCAATTTTATTGCTTGCCCAACCTGCTCAAGACAAGAATTTGACGTAATTGGCACGGTAAATGCGTTGGAACAACGTCTTGAGGACATTATCATGCCAATGGATGTATCCATTATCGGTTGTGTGGTAAACGGCCCAGGTGAAGCTTTGGTTTCCGATCTCGGCGTAACGGGAGGAAATAAAAAAAGTGGTTATTACCTTGATGGTGAACGCCAAAAAGAGCGTTTTGATAATGAAGCTATAGTAGATCAACTAGAAGCAAAAATCCGAGCGAAAGTTGCGGCTCAAGATCCAAAAAATCGTATTATTTAATTATTTTATTGCACGCACCTTTGTGCGTGCTTGTATTTTAACAATAGGGAAATTATCGTGGCGAAAACAATTCAAGCAATCCGAGGTATGAATGATTGTGCACCAACTGAAACACCATTATGGCAATGGGTTGAAAGTAAAGTTCGTAGTGTATTAGCAAATTATGGCTACTCTGAAGTACGTATGCCTATCGTGGAAAGCACGCCTTTATTTGCTCGTGCTATTGGTGAAGTCACGGATGTTGTATCAAAAGAAATGTATACCTTCTGGGATAATGATGAGCAATTAACACTCCGTCCAGAAGGTACCGCAGGCTGTGTACGAGCAGCCATTGAACGAGGTTGGATTTATAACAACGAACAACGATTATGGTATATGGGGCCAATGTTCCGCCATGAGCGTCCACAAAAAGGACGTTATCGTCAATTTCACCAAGCTGGTGTAGAAATCTTTGGTATTCCAAATGCTGAAGTAGATGCAGAATTAATTATTCTAACAGCACGTTTATGGAAAGCACTTGGCATTGATCAACATGTATCTTTACAACTGAATTCAATTGGCTCATTAGAAGCACGCGCTAACTATCGTTCAGCATTAGTAGAATTCTTACAACAATATACTGATTTAATGAATGATGAAGAAAAAGAACGCTTAGTAAAAAATCCATTGCGTATCTTAGATACTAAAAATGAAGCTTTACAAGATGCATTAAACGGTGCGCCTAAGTTATTAGATTATTTAGATGATGATAGCCGTGAACATTTTGCTCAACTTTGCTCATTATTAGATGCAATGAACATTCGTTATGAAATCAATCCTAAATTAGTGCGTGGCTTAGACTATTACAATAAAACAGTATTTGAATGGGTCACTTCAGCATTAGGTGCTCAAGGTACCGTATGTGGTGGTGGTCGTTATGATGGTTTAGTAGAACAACTTGGTGGACATGCCTCTCCAGGAGTTGGATTTGCTATGGGCTTAGAACGTTTAGTATTATTAGTTCAAGAAGTAAATCACAATATCCCTGTCGAAAATGCAGTAGATATTTATATGGTTTACCAAGGGGAAGGTACCACAGTTGCCGCCTTTAAATTAGCAGAACAAATTCGTTCTGAGCAACCTCAATTACGTGTCATGCTACACTGCTCTGGCGGCAACTTTAAGAAACAATTTAAACGCGCTGATAAAGTAGGTGCTAAAATTGCCTTAGTTATTGGTGAATCAGAATTGCAAAACAATCAAGTGGTAGTAAAACATTTACTCAGCGGCGCTGACCAACAAACTATCGCTCTTGATAACGTTATTGAACATTTAAAAACTGAATTTTGAGGAATAAAATATGGCTTATACCAGTTTAGAAGAACAAGAAATTAATGAAATTAAGAATTTCTGGAAAGAAAACGGCAAAACCATCATTGTTTCAGCAATTATTGCCATCGCTGGGGTATTTGGCTGGCGTTATTGGCAAGACTATCAAATTGCTAAAAACCACGAACTTTCAGCACAATATGATCGTGTTATTTATGAATTCCAACAAGATCCATCTAAAGCACCTGCATTAGCTGAATTTGTAAAAACAAATGGTAAAACTAGCTATGCTACCTTAGCACTATTTGAACAAGCTAAAGCAGCAGTAGATAAACAGGATTTTGTGCAAGCTGAAACTATTTTAAAACAAGCAATTACTGAATCACCTGATGAAATTTTCTCATCTATAGCAGCATTACGCTTAGCTAATGTGCAATTCCAATTAAAAGAATTTGATGCTGCACAACAAAGCTTAGATTTAGTGAAAGATGCTACTTGGAATGTACGTAAAAAATTACTAACAGGCGATATATTATTTGCTAAAGACGACAAAGCAGCAGCCAAAGCACAATATGAAGAAGCAAAAAAATCAGGAATGGCTTCTGCCTTAGAACAACAATTATTACAAGTACGTTTAAATAATTTGTAATCTAATCTATAAAAAATAGGCTTGAGATCACTCAAGCCTTTTATTATTCAATACCAATCAATTTATGAGTTTGAATACTCAACTGCCATTTGGGCTTATCTTTACGTTGATTTAATGCCCCAAGTAACTGAAGAGTTTCTAATAAATTCATTTTACCATCGATCTCACAAGGTGAGAGGTAATAATGTTCAGCTTGAATCTGTTGTTCTATCTGCTGACAGAACTGCTTTGCATCAGCATCCACAACAATACGCACTTCATTGGCAATGGAAATACAACGGTGGCTATATTTCTGTGCATACATTGCCTTTGGACTAGTCGCAATATAATCAATTTGTGCTGGGATTTCTTTCAATCCATTCGTTTCAATAGCAAGAAAATACCCTTCTGCTTTTAATTGCTCAAGGAGTAATGAAAGTTTTGGCTGAATACTCGGTTCACCACCAGTGATAATAATATTTTTCGCTGAAAATGACCGCACTTTTTCCAAAATCTGTTGTAAGCTCATCATTTCAAACTGCTCATAATTAGTATCACACCAAGGACAAGCTAAATTGCATTTACCAAAGCGTACAAAGATACTAGACATGCCTGTATTAAAGCCTTCTCCTTGTAAACTTTGAAAAATTTCAACAATCGGATAGCTCGGATTAGAAATTAGCTGATTTCGCACCGCACTATTCTCGATATTCACAAAATGAAGTTGGAGTTTCCCACAAACGGATAGCAGACACAGGCAAACCTGCTTCATGTTTTAAGCGATTAAATATAAAACGTGACATTTCTTCCGCGGTAGTACGCATTGGAATACCAAAGGTTTTAGATTTCAGTTCCACCAGCAGATTGGCAATCTTAGTTTCTCGTTCACTGTTAATATCATAAATAAATGCATGATCCATTGGATCGAGAATAAATGCTTTTACAATTTCCTTTACATCAGAAAAATCAATAACCATGCCTTTTTTGGCACCTTCTGAATGTAAATTACCACTGACTTCTACTTGTAACTTATAGGTATGTCCATGTAAGTTTTGGCATTTACCATCATGTCCATCTAAGATATGCGCCATATCAAAACTAAATTCTTTTGAAACTTTAAACATAATGCTCACTCGTATTATTGTTTTGAAGATAAATATTCATTTAAACCGTTTTCACGTAATAGACAACTTGGACAGCTACCGCAGCCACCCTCAACACCGAGATAACAAGTATGTGTATGCTCACGTATATAATCCAATGCACCTAATTCATCAGCTAATTGCCAAGTTTGAGCTTTAGTTAAATACATTAATGGTGTAATGATATTGAACTGATAATCCATTGCAAGATTTAAAGTTACATTCATGGATTTCACAAACACATCTCGACAATCAGGATAGCCACTAAAATCGGTTTCACAAACACCAGTGATAATATCAGTAATGCCTTGTCCCTTAGCATAAATGGCTGCGTAAAGTAAAAAGATTGCATTACGACCATCAACAAAAGTATTTGGCATATTATTTTTATCTTTTGTGATTTCAATATTTTCCATCATCGCATTAGTCGTGATAGCTTTAATGACTGAAGTATCAATAAGGGTTTGTTTAACACCAAGATCTTCAGCAATCCATTGTGCTTTTTCTAACTCAATAGCATGACGTTGACCATATTGGAAGGTGATCACTTCAACATTAGCAACCCCATAATCCGCAATGGCTTTAATTAAACAGGTAGTGGAATCTTGCCCACCAGAAAAGATAACAACCGCTTTACGATTATCATTTGGATTCAAAATATTCATTATTTTCCTTAGTTTTTTTGCGTGGGAGGTTCTCGAACCACGATTAATTGAAGCGACATTGTATCTATTTAGCCACCAACTTGCAAAAAAAGATGCCCGACCATAAAGTTTTGCAAAATTTTGTAATTTTGTACCGCACTTTTTAAATTGTTATTGTAGAATATTGACTTAATCGATTATTTCATTTTAACAGAAGGTAATATTATGCGTTGGCAAGGTCGTCGTGAAAGTACAAATGTTGAAGACAGACGCACAGATGGCAGCTCTGGTGGCTCAATATTTAGTGGCAAAAAAACAGGCGTATTAGGCTTTATCATTTTATTAGTGGGCGCTTATTACGGTGTGGATTTATCGGGTTTTGTGGGCTCAGATAGCAGTATTGGCGGTAATTCATCTTCATTAAATAGCAGTGAAGAAGCTGCCTTAAATAGTTTATCTCGTGTTGTTTTAGCAGATACAGAAAACACATGGCAAACTTATTTCTCTCGTAATGGACAAACCTACCAAGCACCAACCATGGTACTTTATACGGGAGCCACTCGAACTTCATGTGGAACAGGTCAAGCAGCGATGGGCCCTTTCTATTGTCCAAATGATCATATGGTTTATCTTGATCTTTCATTCTATAACGATATGAAACATCAATTAGGTGCATCAGGTGATGCCGCATTTGCTTATGTTATTGCTCATGAAGTAGGTCATCACGTACAAAATTTACTAGGTATTTTGCCGAAAATTAGTCGATTACAGCAAACTAATCGTTCACAAGCTAATCAACTTTCTGTTCAACTCGAATTACAAGCAGACTGTTTTGCAGGAATCTGGGCTTATCAAGCAGTTAAAAATAATGTACTCGACACAACTGACATCGAAAAAGCATTTAATGCAGCAGAATCCGTAGGCGATGATCGTTTACAAAAACAAAGCCAAGGTTATGTCGTGCCTGATAGTTTCACTCACGGAACATCACAACAACGTTTAGCCTGGTTTAAACGCGGTTTACAAACAGGTGACCCAACGCAATGTAATACCTTTGGTAATTAGTTGTAAATAAAATGAGGGCGTAAAAAATCTTTCGCCCTTTTTCATATGGAGACAATACAAAAGTGCGGTATTAAATTAAAAAATTTCATACCAACGTTCAAATATATGGAATAAGTAGAATAAATGGCACGCCCTATTGGATTCGAACCAATGACCTACGGCTTAGAAGGCCGTTGCTCTATCCAGCTGAGCTAAGGGCGCATTACATTGGATATCGATGTATGAAGTGGTCGGCGAGATAGGATTTGAACCTACGACCCACTGGTCCCAAACCAGTTGCGCTACCAAGCTGCGCTACTCGCCGACAGAATGTGTGCCATTATAGAGAGCTTTTTATTTCAGTCAATAATTTTTTCTATTTTTTTATTTAATCGATTAAATTTATTTCATATTAGGCTTACAATCTCCGCCAAAGTTTGCGAAAATAACAGCTGTTTTATAACATAAATTTAACAAAACAAAAGGATGTATGCATGACTGCACAAATCATTTCAGGAACAGCCACCGCCAAACAGATAAAATCCGAACTAACTCAACAAGTTAAAGAATATGTAATGCAAGGTAAACGAGCGCCTGGGTTAGCCGTGATTCTCGTTGGTGAAAATCCTGCATCTCAAGTCTATGTTGCTAGTAAACGCAAAAGCTGTGCTGAAATAGGCATTTTTTCACAATCCTATGATCTTCCAGAAAGCATATCAGAAGAAGAATTACTTGAATTAATCAACCAGCTCAATCATAACGATAAAATTGATGGTATTTTAGTGCAGTTGCCCTTACCTAAACATATTAATGGCACTAAAGTACTTGAAGCTATATCACCGAATAAAGACGTTGATGGTTTCCATCCATATAATGTTGGGAGATTATGCCAACGTATTCCTAAGCTCCGTTCTTGTACACCATTTGGTGTTATTAAATTATTAGAAAGCACGGGAGAAAACCTTAAAGGCCTACATGCCGTAGTTGTTGGAGCATCAAATATTGTGGGACGTCCAATGGCTATGGAACTATTATTAAAAGGTTGTACGGTGACCGTAACGCATAGTAAAACGAAAGATCTAGAATCTTTTGTTCGTCAAGCAGATATTTTAGTTGCTGCTCTTGGAAAAACTGAATTTATTCCAGGAAATTGGGTCAAAGAGGGTGCTATAGTAATTGATGTAGGTATTAATCGTGGTGAAGATGGCAAACTCCGTGGTGACGTTGAATTTACAACCGCCGCTGAACATGCAAGTTTCATTACGCCTGTACCAGGTGGTGTGGGGCCAATGACTGTAGCTATGCTGATGTATAACACATTAGAGGCATATAAAAATAATACCCAACAAGTATAAATAATGAAAAGTGCGGTAGCTTTTAGGAAAATTTTCAATTAATGTAAATTTTATAGACGTCGCTATTTTATTTCGTTATGTTTACTCTGTCGTTATCAATCAACTTTAATAAAAGGAAAGAAAAATGGGTTTATTCGACTTCGTAAGTAATATTGGTAAAAAAATCTTCAACAAAGAAGAAGAAGCTTCACAAGCGGTCACTAATCACATTGCTGAAGATAATCCAGGTGTTGAAAATCTTAATGTCACTGTTGAAAATGGTGTTGCCAATATTCAAGGTACAGCAAAATCAGCAAGCGCATTAGAAAAAGCAATTTTAATGGCAGGTAACATTGCTGGCATTTCTTCCGTTAAAGCAGAAGGTGTTAACATCTTAAATGGTGATGTCCTTGGTGGTGATGATGAATTTTACGTTATCCAAAAAGGCGACACTTTATGGGCAATCGCTGAAAAACATTACGGCAACGGTGCAAAATATAAAGCCATTGTTGAAGCAAACAAAGAAGTGATTAAAGACGAAAACAAAATCTTCCCAGGTCAAAAAATCCGCGTTCCAAAAGCGCTTTAATTGATTATCGAACCCTATTTTACAAAAGTGGAATAGGGTTTTTCTTTTATTTTAGCTCATTTTTTAAGCAAGTCTTTTTTTTTCTATCTCATTTCCTCGACTGTATCCTTGACTAGCGATATAATTCTCCAGTTTATATCAATTTAAACCCGTATTCGGTGTAAGCGTTCGCCGATTGCACATTCAATTCAATTCGAGGTAAAAGAAGAATGACAACTATTGAAACAACTCAAGGTCTTGAGCGTCGTGTCACTATCACCGTTCCGGCAGAAACTGTTGAAACAGCTGTACGTGAAGAATTAAAACGTGTTTCTAAAACTGCACGTATTGATGGTTTCCGTAAAGGTAAAGTTCCTGCACAAATTATTGAAAAACGTTTTGGTGCTTCAGTGCGTCAAGATGTATTAAATGATTTATTACCACGCCATTTCTTTGATTTAGCGTTCCAAGAAAAAGTCAACCTAGCAGGTCGCCCAACATTCGCTGTTGAAAGTTATGAAGTTGGTAAAGATTTACAATTTACAGCAACATTTGAAGTGTACCCAGAAGTAACATTACAAGGCTTAGAAAATATCAAGGTTGAAAAAACAACTGTTGAAATCTCAGATGCTGACGTGGACAACATGGTTGAAGTACTACGTAAACAACAAGCAACTTGGGCTGAAACAGATAATGCTGCAAATAAAGAAGATCGTGTCACTATCGACTTTGTTGGTTCAGTAGACGGTGAAGAATTTGAAGGCGGCAAAGCTAATGATTTCGTTTTAGCAATGGGTCAAGGCCGAATGATCCCAGGTTTTGAAGAAGGTATTTTAGGTCATAAAGCTGGCGATAAATTTGACATTGATGTGACATTCCCTGAAGAATATCACGCAGAAAACTTAAAAGGTAAAGCAGCTAAATTTGCTATTACCATGAAAAAAGTCGAAGTTATGGTATTACCTGAATTAACAAACGAATTCATTGCTAAATTTGGTCCAAATACAAAATCAGTTGATGATTTACGTACTGAAATTCGTAAAAATATGCAACGTGAATTAAAAAATGCTTTAACTGCAAAAGTAAAAAATCAAGTTATTGATGGCTTAATTGAACAAAATCCAATTGATGTGCCTGCAGCAGCGGTTGATCAAGAAATTGAAACTTTACGTGCTCAAGCAGCTCAACGTTTTGGTGGCAATACTCAACAAGCTGCTCAATTACCACGTGAGTTATTTGAAGAACAAGCAAAACGTCGTGTCCAAATTGGCTTATTATTATCTCAAGTGATCTCTTCAAATGAATTAAAAGCTGATGAAGATAAAGTTAAAGCAATGATTGAAGATATTGCATCTGCTTATGAACAACCTGCTGAAGTGGTTGAATACTATAGCAAAAATAACGAATTAATGAATAACATTCGTAATGTTGTATTAGAAGAACAAGCTATTGATGCCGTTCTTGCAAAAGCACAAGTAACAGAAAAAGCATCCACTTTTGATGAAGTAATGAATCCACAAGCATAATCTGCTGTAGATTCCTACTTTTCTTAGTATTAAAGTGCGGTAGAATTTTTTAAATTTTCACCGCACTTTTTTCTTCTATCTAAACCCTATTATCTGCTTATAATGCAATAAGCTATGGATTCAAACTTTTCACTAGATAATTAAAGTTAGAAAAATTCTATTTTTCAGGTAGAATAACCGAACGCTTTGTATATATGCTAGTCAAAAATTATTAGCTATTTAAATTTGATTTAGAGGTACCTATGGCTCTTATTCCTATGGTGGTAGAACAAACATCTCGTGGTGAGCGTTCTTACGACATTTATTCTCGCTTATTAAAAGAACGCATTATTTTCTTAAGCGGTGAAGTTGAAGACAACATGGCAAATTTAATTGTTGCTCAACTGCTTTTTTTAGAATCGGAAAGTCCTGAAAAAGATATCAATTTATATATTAACTCTCCTGGCGGTTCTGTTACAGCGGGTATGGCAATTTACGATACCATGCAATTTATTAAGCCTGATGTCCGTACATTATGCGTTGGTCAAGCTTGCTCAATGGGGGCATTCCTATTAGCAGGTGGTGCCGCAGGTAAACGAGCAGCGTTACCCAATGCACGAGTGATGATCCACCAACCATTAGGTGGTTTTCGTGGACAAGCTTCTGATATTCAAATTCATGCACAAGAAATTTTGAAAATTAAAAATACATTAAATCAACGCTTAGCTTTCCATACTGGACAAGCTATGGATATTATTGAACGAGATACTGATCGTGATAATTTCATGTCAGCAGAAGAAGCAAAAAATTACGGTCTTATTGATAGCGTATTAGAAAAACGTTAATCCATCAGTATTGGAAAGATAAAATGGCAAAAGAAAAAGATACAACTTGCTCATTTTGTGGAAAATCACAAGATGAAGTGGGTAAATTAATTGCTGGTGTAAATGGCTATATTTGCGGCGATTGCATTGATTTATGCCACGATCTATTACACGATAATCAAGCAGAGCAAACTGCAGAAGAATATTTAGAAGTAGAAGAAAAACTGCCTACTCCACATGAAATTAGAGCCCATTTAGATGATTATGTAATTGGTCAGGAATATGCCAAGAAGGTTTTATCCGTTGCAGTTTATAATCATTATAAACGTTTACGCTCAAGTAATGGTATTGGAGATGTTGAACTTGGTAAAAGTAACATTTTGTTAATTGGTCCTACAGGAAGCGGTAAAACTTTACTTGCAGAAACCATGGCTCGTATGCTGAATGTTCCCTTCGCAATGGCTGATGCAACCACCTTAACCGAAGCGGGTTATGTTGGTGAAGATGTTGAAAATGTCATTCAAAAATTACTACAGAATTGTGAATATAATACTGAAAAAGCTCAACAAGGTATTATTTATATTGATGAGATCGATAAAATCACACGTAAATCAGATAATCCATCCATTACTCGTGATGTCTCTGGCGAAGGTGTTCAACAAGCTTTATTAAAATTAATTGAAGGGACAGTGGCTTCTATTCCACCTCAAGGGGGTCGTAAACATCCACAACAAGAAATGTTACGTGTTGATACCTCTAAAATTTTATTTATCTGTGGTGGTGCATTTGCAGGTTTAGATCGTGTGGTACAAAAACGCATTCATAAAGGTAGTGGTATCGGTTTTGATGCTGAAGTGAAAGGTGAAGCAGATGAAGCAAGCCTCACTGACTTATTCAAACAAATTGAAACTGAAGATTTAATCAAATATGGTTTAATTCCTGAATTTATTGGTCGTCTTCCTGTAGTTGCTCCACTTAGTGAGCTGGATGAGAATGCATTAATTCAAATTTTAACCGAACCTAAAAATGCACTGACTAAACAATACCAAGCACTATTTAGCTTAGAAGATGTTGAACTAGAATTTACTCATCAAGCACTTAAAGCAATGGCAGAAAAAGCTCTTGCTCGTAAAACAGGTGCACGAGGCCTACGTTCAATCGTAGAAAGTGCATTGTTAGATACGATGTATGATTTACCATCATTAAAAGATCTAACAAAAGTGATTGTTGATGAGGATGTCATCAATAAAAATCAAGCACCAAAATTAGAATACAAGTAATCATTCTATAAAAAGTGCGGAATTTCTACCGCACTTTTATTTAATGATACTTGAAGTTCTCTCTACTACCCCCATATAAGCTAAACAAATCTGAAATTTCAAATAAAGAGTAACTTATGAGCACTAGAAAAATTCAACAGAAAGAATTACCCGTTCTCCCATTGAGAGATGTTGTGGTATTTCCTTTTATGGTAATGCCATTATTTGTTGGTCGTGCGAAATCAATTCGTAGCCTAGATGAAGCCATGGAATCAGGCAAACAATTATTATTGGTCTCTCAAAAACAAGCAGAACTTGAAGAGCCAACAATTAATGATGTTTATGGAATAGGGACAATTGTTAATATCATTCAACTATTAAAACTACCTGATGGTACAGTTAAAGTATTAGTTGAAGGTCAACAACGTGCTAATATCCTTAAGTTGACAGATGAAGAATATTTTTCTGCCACAGTCACACCTATTGAAACCACTCTAGGTGACAAAAAAGAATTAGATGTTTTACGTGATACTGTTCTCACTGAATTTGAAAATTATGCAAAACAAAATAAAAAAATTCAGCCTGAATTATCAAAAGCGTTATCAGATATTACTGAATTTGATCGTTTTGCTGATACCTTAGCTGCACATTTACCTATTTCTGTCAGTCACAAACAAGAAGTGCTTGAACGTGAAAATGTTGTTGATCGTTTAGAGTACTTACTTGGCACGATGGAAAGCGAAGCCGACTTATTACAAGTGGAGAAACGCATTCGTAACCGTGTGAAAAAACAAATGGAAAAAAGCCAACGTGATTACTACTTGAATGAGCAAATGAAAGCCATTCAAAAAGAACTTGGTGATGGTGAAGGTGCACCTGCGAACGACGAAATTGAACAATTACGTCAAAAAATTGAAGAGGCTAAAATGCCTCAAGAAGCATATGAAAAAGTTAATGCTGAACTGCAAAAACTGAAAATGATGTCACCAATGTCTGCAGAGGCAACCGTTGTTCGTAGCTATATTGATTGGATGATTCAAGTGCCTTGGCATAAACGCACAAAAGTAAAAAAAGATATTGCCAAAGCAGAAGAAATCTTAAATACCGATCACTATGGATTAGAACGCGTAAAAGAACGTATTTTAGAATACTTAGCGGTACAAACTCGTTTAAATCAATTAAAAGGTCCGATTCTCTGCTTAGTCGGTCCTCCTGGTGTAGGGAAAACATCTTTAGGTCAATCTATTGCTAATGCAACGGGGCGTAAATACGTGCGTATGGCATTAGGTGGTGTACGTGATGAAGCCGAAATTCGTGGTCACCGTAAAACTTATATTGGTTCATTACCAGGGAAATTAATCCAAAAAATGGCAAAAGTTGGGGTAAAAAACCCACTCTTCTTGTTAGATGAAATTGATAAAATGGCATCGGATATGAGAGGAGATCCAGCTTCAGCACTCTTAGAAGTATTAGATCCTGAACAAAACTCACACTTTAATGACCATTATTTAGAAGTAGATTACGATTTATCTGATGTGATGTTTGTTGCAACATCTAATTCGATGAATATCCCGACACCATTATTAGATCGTATGGAAGTCATTCGCCTTTCTGGCTATACAGAGGATGAAAAACTAAATATTGCAACACGTCACCTAGTTAACAAGCAAATGGAACGCAATGGCTTAAAAGCAGGTGAATTAACTATTGATGATAGTGCGATTATTGATATTATTCGCTACTATACTCGTGAAGCTGGAGTCCGTGGGCTTGAACGAGAAATCTCAAAAATTTGCCGTAAAGCAGTAAAAAACTTACTATTAACTAAGGGACTAAAATCCATCACTATTGATGCAAAACATTTACAAGATTACCTTGGCGTAAAACGTTTTGACTTTGGTTTAGCCGATACTCAAAACCGTATTGGTGAAGTCACTGGCTTAGCTTGGACAGAAGTTGGAGGAGATTTACTAACAATTGAAACAGCCTCTGTTATTGGTAAAGGCAAATTAACCTTCACTGGCTCATTAGGCGATGTTATGAAAGAATCTATTCAAGCCGCAATGACCGTTGTACGTACCCGTGCCGAAAAACTAGGAATTGCAACGGATTTTCATGAAAAAAGAGATATTCATATTCATGTTCCTGACGGCGCAACACCAAAAGATGGTCCAAGTGCAGGTATTGCCATGTGTACAGCATTAGTTTCTTGCTTAACAGGAAATCCTGTAAAAGCTGAAGTTGCGATGACCGGAGAAATTAGTTTACGAGGTAAAGTATTACCTATCGGAGGGCTAAAAGAAAAATTACTAGCCGCCCATCGAGGAGGAATTAAAACTGTTCTTATTCCAAAAGAAAATGTTAAGGATCTAGAAGAAATTCCTGATAATGCAAAATCAGCCTTAACAATTATTCCAGTGGAAACTATTGATGAAGTACTAACTATTGCTTTAGAAAATCCACCGACAGGCGTTGAATTTGTAAAAATCCAACCAACAACTAAAGTAAAAACCACAAAACCCAGAAAAGTACTGTCAAAACGAACTACCTCAACCGTAAATTAAGGTAATAAAATAAAGGAAACTGGCACGATAAAAACTCGTGCCTTTTTTATTTTTAACGTGCCAATTCAGGTCATTTCGATTATAATTCGAAAACCTTTTTAATTAAAATTTATAGGATGAATGCTAATGTCAATGGAAAAAATGCGTAATGCATCGAACAGCCTATTTTCAAAACTTCTTTTTGGTCTTATTGCTGTCGCATTCGTTATAAGTGGTATGGCGGGTTATATGGTTGCAACCACAGATACTTCCGCAGTCAAAGTGAATGGTGAAGAAATTTCACAACAGTTATTCCAACAAAGATATAATGATGAATATCAACGTTTAAGCCAACAATTAGGTGCACAATTTTCTGCGGTAGCAGATACGCCAGAATTCTTAACAGGATTAAGAAAGTCAGTATTAAATAACCTAGTCGATCAGGAATTAGTTCGCCAATATGCTTCAGGTTTAAAATTAGCAGTTAGCGATGCCCGAATTAAGCAAGAAATTGTTAATACCCCAGCATTCCAAAAAGAAGGTAAATTTAACAACGAATTATATCAACAAACATTACGTTCTAATGGTATGACTACCGATTCTTATGCTGCCTATCTACGAGAAGCATTACGTTTAGATCAATTACAAGTTGGTTTAAGTGGAACTGAATTTCTTTTACCCGCCCAACAAGAGCAATTCACAAAGCAAATTTTTCAGAAGCGTACTGTTCGTTTAGCAAATCTTCCATTAACGGCAGAAATTGCCAAACAAAATGTGACAGAACAAGAAATTGTAGATTACTATAATACGAATAAAACAGCATTTATGGTACCAGAATTAGTAAAAGTACAATATCTTGATTTAACTAAAGAAAGTGCATCAAAATTAGTCAATGTCACTGATGTTGAGATTCAACAATATTACCAAGATAATAAAGCTCAATTTATCTCAAAAAACCAAGAACATTTATCCCATATTCAATTTGCAAATGAAAATGATGCTTTAGATGCCTATCAAGCTTTACAAGCTGGCGCTGATTTCGCCACGTTAGCAAAAGAAAAATCCTTAGATAAACCCTCTGCCGCTCATGGTGGTGATTTAGGTTGGGTTAATGCAAATGATTTACCAAAAGCTTTTACCGATGCAACAGCCTCATTATCTGTAAATCAATATAGCACCCCAGTTAAAGTGGATAATAACTATCATATTATCAAATTAATAGAAAGAAAAACCGCAAACGCTTTATCTTTAGAGGAAGTCAAAGATCAAATTGCTAATCAGATTCGCCAAGAATTATTGAATAACCAATTCTATTCAATAGAAAAACAAGTGGCAGAAAAAGCATTTGAAGACCAATCTTCACTGGAAGCAGCAGCTAAAGTTGCAGGTTTAAAAGTCAAAGAAACTGACTATTTCTCACGTAAAGATATTCCTGAGGCACTAAATTTCCCTTCTGTGGCAAATGCTATTTTTGATGGCGAAGTTTCTCAAGGAGGCCAAAACTCAGAACCAATGAATGTTGCCGATCAGCATTCTATTGTTGTCCGAGTAGTAGAACATAAACCTGAAGGGATAAAATCACTGGAAGACTCTAAAGCTGAAATTAAAGCCTTCCTTGCACGCCAAAAAGCAGAAAATGCTGTATTGACTCAGGCCAATAACATCGTTGAAGCACTCGAAAAAGGTCAACAACCAACAAGTTTAAATTTTGGTGCATCAGAAACATGGGTATATGCAGAAAATAAAGATCCCGTATTGAATGATGTGATCTTCTCTATGGCAAAACCAGATGCAGGTAAAACCAGCTATAAAGCAGCAAAAGCAAATAATGGTGATGTTATGATTATTGCATTAAGTGCGGTAGAAAATGGTCAAGTTTCAGAGCAACAACGCCAACAATTTACAGCACAAGTCATGCGTGCTCAACAAGCTGAATTACAAACTAACTTGTTAAAATCATTACGTTCAAAAGCCAAAATTGAAGTAAATGAAGAATTCATGAAACAAAGCCAAGAATAAGTTGTTTGATTAATCCATAAAGCCTACTGTAAAAAGTAGGCTTTTTTCATTTATGGACAAAATTTTCTAGTTTTTAACCGCACTTTATGGTATAAAGAGCGCCGTTATTTTGTCTTTTTAAAATAACAAAACAATTTTATTTAAATCACACACATATCGCACGGGTAAATCGGGGTGCCAAACGGTCGATTTGCTTGGTATGTGGAGGCAAAACCCCAATTAAAAGGAAAAATATTATGGCACAAGTTTCAATGCGTGACATGCTACAAGCTGGCGTTCACTTCGGTCACCAAACTCGTTACTGGAACCCTAAAATGAAAGCATTCATCTATGGTCCACGTAACGGTGTTCACATCATTAACTTAGAAAAAACAGTTCCTATGTTTAATGATGCATTAGCTGAATTAACACGTATTGCTAGTAACAATGGTAAAATCTTATTCGTTGGTACAAAACGTGCAGCTCAAGAAGCTGTTCAAACAGCAGCATTAGACTGTCAACAATATTTCGTAAATCACCGTTGGTTAGGCGGTATGTTGACTAACTGGAAAACTGTTCGTCAATCAATCAAACGTTTAAAAGATTTAGAAACTCAATCTCAAGACGGTACATTCGAAAAACTAACTAAAAAAGAAGCTTTAGTTCGTACTCGTGAGATGGAAAAACTTGAGTTAAGCCTTGGCGGTATCAAAGATATGGCTGGTCTTCCAGATGCATTATTCGTAATCGGTGCTGACTACGAACACATCGCAATCAAAGAAGCTAACAACTTAGGTATTCCAGTATTTGCCGTAGTTGATACTAACTCTAGCCCAGATGGCGTTGACTTCGTTATTCCTGGTAACGATGATGCGACTCGCGCAATTCAGTTATACGTAACAGCAGCAGCTGCAGCTGTTAAAGAAGGTCGTAGCGAACAAACTACAACTGAAGAAAAATTTGCTGAGGAAGCGGCAGAGTAATTCTGAGCCACTTTTGGTGATAGCGGCGAAAGCCCTTATTAATCACAACGATTAATTAATTAGCAGGGGCTTTAGTAGTTCCCTGCTTTTTATTTAGCTTATCAATAAAGTGCGGTCTATTTTAAAATAGTTCGCATGCCAATCCAAAGAATATAGAGGACAACAAAATGGCTGAAATTACAGCATCATTAGTAAAAGAACTTCGTGATCGTACTGGTGCAGGTATGATGGAATGTAAAAAAGCGTTAGTTGAAGCAAACGGCGATATCGAATTAGCAATCGACAATATGCGTAAATCTGGTCAAGCTAAAGCCGCTAAAAAAGCAGGTCGTGTTGCTGCGGAAGGTGTTATTCTTGCTCGCATTAACAACGGTTTCGGTGTATTAGTAGAAATGAACTGTGAAACTGACTTCGTAGCAAAAGATGCAGGTTTCTTAGGTTTAGCAAATGAAGTGGTAGATTTTGCTGCAGCAAATAAAGGTACAACTATCGAAGTATTAGCTGCACAATTTGAAGAAAAACGTGCTGCATTAGTGGCTAAAATCGGTGAAAACATGACAATCCGTCGTGTTCAATACTTAGATGGTGCGGTTGCTTCATACTTACACGGTGCGAAAATCGGCGTATTAGTCGCTGGTCAACCTGCTGATGAAGATTTATTCAAGAAAGTGGCAATGCACGTTGCAGCAAGCCGTCCTGACTATGTAAATCCATCTGATGTTCCTGCTGACGTTGTTGAACATGAACGTAATATTCAAGTTGATATTGCAATGCAATCTGGCAAACCTCGTGAAATCGCAGAAAAAATGGTTGAAGGTCGTATGAAAAAATTCACTGGTGAAGTTTCATTAACTGGTCAACCATTTGTTATGGACCCATCAAAATCTGTTGGCGAATTCCTAAAAGAAGCTGGTGCTACTGTAACAAACTTTGTTCGTTTCGAAGTAGGTGAAGGTATCGAAAAAGCTGAAACTGATTTTGCAGCAGAAGTTGCAGCAATGCAAAAAATCTAATTAGAATTAGAGTCTATTGCAGATCCATATAGCAAAAAGCCCGCATTATGCGGGCTTCTTTTTATGATAAATTAGACCTTATTTTTTATTTCTTAGGTCGAATATCAATGGCAGGATCAGCATCTTTACGATATTTCTGCTTAATACGTTCAGCTAAGCCATAATCATCAGGATCAGGTTGATTAGAAAACAAATCTGTATCGCCTTGGAGTTTAGGGTTTTTAATTCCCATCCAATGGGCAACTCCATCAATAAAATTCAATCCAGACTTAAAGACTTTATAACGTATTTGCTCTTTATCATCAGAAGAAAATTTCATTAATGGCACTTGATGATGAAATTGGCTAAAACAGTTTTGGTTAAATAAGATACCTGCTCTATTATCATCTTGATGACATAAACCATGATCTGAGAAATAAATCATAGAAAAACTGCGGTGCGTTTTTTCATAATTTTTCTCTAACTGATTATAAACACGGCTTAAAAATTCATCGGTCTTTTTAATAGAAGAAATATAGCAATTAAGATAATCATATTTTTTATCAATCTCACCATCTTTAAAGATCTTTTTATAATCCTCAATACGATCACAAGCAAGAGGATGCGAACCATACAGATGTAATAAGATAAAACGTTTACCCTGCTCTTTATCTTCTAATACTTGAGCAAATTTAGGTAATAATTCAAAATCACTATAATTAGTTGAATTAAAACTTCCGCCTTTTTTCAAAAAAACCATCTGATCAGATTTAGAAGCTAATGATGCCACTGGCGTATCATATTCGCCTAAATAACCTTGATTAGAAATCCAATAAGTTTTTATCCCAGCAGATTTGATCAAATCGACTAAACTCAGATCATAATTAGGTGTACCTTCTCGTTTATTAGACTCTGTAAACATTAAACGCAATGAAGCAACAGTATTGGTACCAGCCACTGAAAAACCATCAATCATAACGCCCTTGGCATTTGACATAAATGGAGTATTCTCAATTGGATAACCATAAGCATGATGATAATCCTTACGTGCACTTTCACCTAATACGATCACATAATCTTGATAGGGTGAATTCTCTAAGGTTGAAGTTCCCCAACTGCTTGCTTGTGACATATTCTTTAACTTATCAAGCTCATCTACAACTTGTACGGTAGAATTAACTGCTTCTTTTAAGGGGTTGGCAATGGGTAAATGGAAAGCCACCAACAAAGCAGATAACGTTAAAAAAGTTTTATTACGATAAAATTGAACATTAAATTTTCTTGCTATTTTATATTGTAAGAAAATGCACACTAAAATAGCTAATGCTGCTACATAACTTAACAGAGGAATCTGAAAAAGGAATTCTTTAGTTTCCAAAATATCTGTAGAAAAAATAGAGGCAATATATTGGTAACTAGGTGGACCAAAATTTAAGCCAGCTGGTGTATAAATAGCATGTAGTAATGCAATAGGCACCAAGATAAAATAAAAGCTTTTCTTGCTACTGCTCAAGAATAAAATAATCACTGTAAATAAAAGTATTAAAGCGATACTTGGAGCAGTAAAAACACCTGAACCTTTTAACATCAAGAAGCCAGCAAGTGCCGCACAAATCACACAAAAAAGTGCGGCATAAATTTGAGAAATTTTAAATAAACGCATAATATTGATATATGTTGCCATCAAATAAATCAAGGTTGAGTATTTTATCCTAGATTATCCACTAATTTCTAGCATTAACTTCTTCACAGCCTGTCTGGAATCTTATAAAATAAACCAATTTTGTAGCACAAAAAGGAAAAAATAATGAGCCAACCAATTTATAAAAGAATTTTACTTAAATTAAGCGGTGAAGCATTACAAGGTGAGGAAGGCTTTGGTATCGATCCTTCTATCCTCGACCGAATGGCACTTGAAATCAAAGAATTAGTTGAAATGGGTGTTGAAGTTGGGGTGGTACTTGGTGGTGGTAACTTATTCCGTGGTGCAAAACTAGCCAAAGCAGGCATGAATCGTGTTGTAGGTGACCATATGGGTATGCTTGCAACCGTAATGAATGGTTTAGCAATGCGTGATGCCTTGCATCGTGCTGACGTCAATGCAAAATTGATGTCAGCTTTCCAATTAAATGGTATTTGTGATACTTATAACTGGTCTGAAGCAATCAAAATGTTACGTGAAAAACGTGTCGTTATTTTTTCAGCGGGTACGGGAAGTCCATTCTTTACTACAGATTCAGCGGCTTGTTTACGAGGTATCGAAATTGAAGCCAATGTGGTATTAAAAGCCACTAAAGTTGATGGTGTATATGATTGTGATCCAGCCAAAAACCCTAATGCTAAATTATTCAATCAATTAACCTATGCTGAAGTTATCGATCAAGAACTTAAAGTAATGGACTTAGCGGCATTTACCTTAGCTCGTGACCATAATATGCCAATTCGTGTATTTAATATGGTTAAACCAGGTGCATTACGTAAAGTGATTTTAGGAACTGACGAAGGCACAACAATTAGCGGTTAAATTTTCTAGGAAAAACATAAGAATTTAGCTAAAATTCCCCTGTTTTGATATTTATTTAAAAGGAAACAATTTTAATGATTAATGAAATCAAAAAAGATGCTCAAGATCGTATGGAAAAAAGCTTAGAAGCACTTCGTGGTCATATTGCAAAAATCCGTACAGGTCGTGCTCAACCAAGTTTATTAGATGCGATTCAAGTTGAATACTATGGTTCTGCAACGCCACTTCGTCAACTAGCCAACGTGGTTGCTGAAGATGCTCGTACTTTAGCCGTGACAGTATTTGATCGTTCTTTAATCCAAGCGGTTGAAAAAGCAATTTTAACCTCTGATTTAGGTTTAAACCCTTCATCAGCTGGGACAACTATCCGTGTTCCACTTCCGCCATTAACGGAAGAACGTCGTCGTGATTTAATCAAATTAGTTAAAGGTGAAGGTGAACAAGGTAAAGTCGCTATTCGTAACGTACGTCGTGACGCAAATGATCAAATCAAAGCCTTATTAAAAGATAAAGAAATCAGCGAAAATGATCAACGTAAAGCAGAAGAAGATATCCAAAAAATTACTGATACTTATATCAAAAAAGTAGATGAAGTATTAGCGGATAAAGAAAAAGAATTAATGGATTTCTAATTTCTATTTAATGATATAAAAAGACGCAGTTCCTACTGCGTCTTTTGCTGTTTATTATTATCATCAAAGTGCGGTCAAAATTATGAAAAAAACAAAAAACATTGTGATTCTAGGTTCAACAGGTTCTATAGGTGCAAGCACGCTTTCCGTTATTGAACATAACCCTGAACAATATCGAGCTTTTGCCTTGGTGGGCGGATGTAATGTCAACTTGATGGTTGAACAATGTTTAAAATTTCAACCGCAGTTTGCTGCTTTAGACAATAAATTAGCAGCTAAACAACTTTCAGAAAAATTACAAACGGTAGGCAGTAAAACAGTCGTTTTGGCAGGACAAAAAGCCATATGTGAATTAGCTGCACACCCAGATGCTGATCAAGTAATGGCAGCTATTGTGGGGGCAGCGGGATTACTCCCGACACTTTCTGCTGTGCAAGCAAGCAAAACGGTATTACTTGCAAATAAAGAAACATTAGTTACTTGTGGTCAATTATTTATTGATGAAGTAAAACGCACAAAAGCACGATTATTACCTGTGGATAGCGAACATAATGCGATTTTCCAATCCTTACCGCCTGAAGCACAGCAACAAATAGGCTTTTGCCCACTCAAAGAACTTGGTATTTCAAAAATTGTTTTAACAGGATCTGGTGGTCCATTCCGTTATACAGATTTAAATGAATTCAATAAGATTACGCCAGAGCAAGCAATAGCTCATCCTAATTGGTCTATGGGTAAGAAAATTTCTGTAGACTCAGCAACCATGATGAACAAAGGCCTAGAATATATTGAGGCACGTTGGTTATTCAATGCAAGTGCGGATGAAATGGAAGTAATTATTCATCCTCAATCTATCATTCATTCCATGGTACGATATATTGATGGTTCAGTGATTGCACAAATGGGCAATCCAGATATGCGAACACCAATTGCAGAAACCATGGCCTATCCAAACCGAATTATTTCAGGCGTATCGCCATTAGATTTCTACCAACTCAATGGATTAACCTTTTTAGCCCCTGATTATCATCGTTATCCTAATTTGAAATTAGCTATAGATGCCTTTGCAGCTGGTCAATATGCAACTACTGCAATGAATGCAAGTAATGAAATTGCTGTAGATGCATTTTTAAACAAAATGATTAAATTTACAGATATTGCTACAGTAAATAAAAAAGTCGTGGAACTTATTCAGCCTCAAGTTATCAATAGTATAGATGATGTATTAGAGGTAGATAAACAAGCCCGTTTAATGGCCGAAAAAGTAATTTACTCAATCTAATGAATAAGAATATGGGGAGAATCTACCCTATACTCATAACTTATGATATATTCACCGCCAAATAAAAGTGCGGTAAAAATCTAAAAAATTTTAAATGAAAGAACTTGATCCAAATAAGATTCCTCAACATATTGCCATTATTATGGATGGTAATGGACGTTGGGCAAAACAAAAAGGCAAAATGCGTATTTTTGGTCATAAAAATGGTGTGATGGCTGTACGTAAATCTGTCTCATATGCCCGAAAAATTGGAGTTAATGCGTTAACCTTATACGCTTTTAGCAGTGAAAATTGGAATCGCCCAGAACAAGAAGTCAGTGCATTAATGACTCTTTTTATGCATGCCCTAGATAGCGAAGTCAAAAAACTACATAAAAATAATATTAAATTACGTATTATTGGTGACACTTCTCGTTTTAGTGATAAATTACAAGAAAAAATTGCTGATGCAGAAGCATTAACTGCAAATAATCAGGCATTAACACTGAATATTGCAGCTAATTATGGTGGTTGTTGGGATATTGTACAAGCTACACAACAAATCGCTCAGCAAGTAAAAGAAGGAAAGATTGATACTACTGATATTAATGAAGCATTTTTTCAACGCCATTTAGTTACTCAAGAACAACCACCTGTGGATTTATTAATTCGAACTAGTGGTGAACAGCGTATAAGCAATTTTTTATTATGGCAAATTGCTTATGCTGAACTTTATTTCTCAGAAGTACTGTGGCCAGACTTTAATGAAGAAGCATTCAATCAAGCTATTTATGCTTATCAACAACGCGACCGCCGTTTTGGAACGAGCGAATAACACAAAGAGGAACATCTTTTGCTTAAAGAACGTATTTTATCTGCTATTGTTTTAATTGCGATTGTATTTGCTGCATTATTGCTATTTTCTCCATTCTATTTTGGATTATGTTTGGTAGTAGTGATCACTTTGGGCATATGGGAATGGACACAATTTCCTAAAATTAAGACTGAGGTTTGGCGTTATGTCATTACGGCAATCTCTGCAACTTTCTTATTCTTATTTATTTATAGCCATTCTGATTATCTCAATGCCGGTCGAGTATTCGATGATTTAGCAGAACCCTTGATGCTATGTGCGGTCATTTGGTGGATTGTGGCATTCTTCTTAGTAATAAACTATCCTAAATCCGCTATGCTATGGGGTAAATCACTAATTCTTCATGCTATTTTTGCTTTCTTTACATTAGTTCCGTTCTTAATCGGTGTATTAAAACTACGCTTAGATAACTATGTGACTAATGTTCATCATGGCATCATGTTATTACTTTATGTATGTATTTTAGTCTGGGCAGCAGATAGTGGTGCTTATTTTGCTGGGCGAGCTTTTGGTAAACATAAACTTGCTCCTAAAGTTTCCCCAGGTAAAACATGGGAAGGTGTCGTAGGAGGATTAATTACAGCTTGTATTTTTGCTTATGGTTTCCAAATGATTGCAGGAGAATCTCTATTTAATCATGGTAACAAGCTATCTCTAACAATACTATCAGTAGCAACAGTTGCAATTTCAGTATTAGGTGATTTAACTGAAAGTATGTTTAAGCGAGAAAGTGGTATTAAGGATAGTAGCCATTTAATTCCAGGTCATGGTGGCATTTTAGATCGTATTGATAGTTTAACGGCTGCAACACCATTTTTTGCCTACTTCTACTTCTTTGTATTATAAACATAAGGAATTAGTCAATAATGTCATTCTTATGGTCATTACTTTCATTTATTATTGTTATTAGTGTGCTGGTATCAGTACATGAATATGGACATTTTTGGGCTGCAAGAAAGTGCGGTATAAAAGTACATCGTTTTTCCATCGGTTTTGGTAAAGTGATATGGCGTAAAATAGATAAACAAGGGACAGAATTTGCTATTTCAATGCTTCCCCTCGGAGGCTATGTCAAAATGCTTGATGAACGCAATGAACAAGTGCCTGAATCACTAAAGTCACAAGCATTTAATAATAAGTCGGTTTTACAACGTGCCTTTGTGATTGCGGCAGGACCTTTAGCAAATTTCTTATTTGCAATCTTAGCTTATTGGGTGATTTATTCAATTGGCATTCCAAGTGTTAAACCTGTTATATCATCTGTACAAGCTCAGTCTATTGCCGCACAAGCGGAAATCCCTAGTAATACACAAATTATCGCAATAGATGATACACCTACAGCAGATTGGGAATCCATTAATATGCTATTAGCTTCTAAACTTGGAAATCAACAAGTGAAGCTAACCTTGACACCTTTTGGTGAGACATCTGAGCTACATAAGACCTTAGATCTTACCACTTGGAAATATGATCCTGAAAAAGAAAGTGCATTCGGCTCTTTAGGTATTGAGCCAGTTTCAGGCAAAGTTGAGATGAAGATCTCTAAAATTATTGATAATTCTCCTGCGGCTAAAGCAGGATTACAACTAGGTGATGTCATTCATCAATCTTCTGGTGCAGAATTTAATTGGCAAGATTTTGTTAAGCTGGTTCAAGCAGGGAAAACAATTGATATACAAGTAGATCGTGCGGGTCAAATATTTAACACCAGTATCACCCCAGAATTTACAGAAAAACGTTGGATGGTTGGTATATCTCCTACATTTGAACCGCTTAATGAGAAGTATCGTACTGAACTAAAATATGATATGCTTAATGCCCTACAAAAAGGAGCAGAAAAAACATTTCAGCTTTCTTGGTTAACGATTAAGGTAATTGGTAAATTATTTACGGGTGATTTATCTATTAATAATTTAAGTGGACCGATTTCCATTGCGAAAGGCGCAGGTATTTCCTCTAGTTATGGCTTGGTGTATTATTTAAGTTTTATGGCACTTATTAGTGTCAACCTCGGAATAATGAACTTATTTCCTTTGCCTGTTTTAGATGGTGGACATCTTGTTTTTCTTGCAGCTGAAGGAATTATGCGAAAACCCGTTTCTGAACAAATTCAAAATGTAAGTTATCGAATTGGAGCAACACTCTTGTTATTGCTAACAATCTTTGCTCTATTTAATGATTTCTTACGTTTATAATAAAATGTATTGATCTTATTTAGGATAATATTAACGATGAAAAAACTCTTAATTGCTAGCTTATTACTTAGCGCAACAAATGCGATGGCGGCGCCTTTCGTTGTTCAAGATATTCGCATTGATGGGGTTCAAGCAGGATCTGAAAGTGCCATTATCGCTGGACTACCTGTACGAGTTGGTCAACGTGCAACAGATAGTGATCTTGCTAATGTTGTCAAAACACTCTTCGCTCGAGGTTATGAGGACGTAAGAGCTGGACGAGATGGTAATACCCTTGTTATTGCAATATCACAAAAGCCAATTATTTCAGATGTTACCATTGATGGTAATAGTGCAATTCCAACAGATGCACTTAAACAAAATTTAGAAGATAATGGTTTCAAACCAGGCGAACGATTGAATCGAGAAAAACTTGAAGCATTTCGCCAAGGTGTTCAAGACCACTATACCAGCACTGGGCGATATAACGCTAAAGTAGAAACTATCGTTAATCAACTTCCGAATAATACTGCTGAAGTTAAATTACAAATCAAAGAAAATGATGTAGCTTTATTAGATTCAGTTACTTTCGAAGGCAATAACGCATTCGATAGTGATACCTTACAAGAACAGATGGAACTCCAACCTGATGCTTGGTGGAAACTGTTTGGTAATAAATTTGAGAATGTACAATTTGGTAAAGACTTAGATACTATCACTAATTATTACCAAAACCGTGGCTATGCAAAATTCCATATCACAGGGACAGACGTCAAATTAGATGATTCAAAAAAACATGCTACAGTAAAAGTCATGATGAATGAAGGTGATTTATACAACCTCAAAAGTGCACGGATTATCGGTGATGTAGCAGGTATGCAAGATGAATTACAGCCTATTTTACAGACCTTACATATTGGCGAGATATTTCGTCGCAATGAGGTAAAAGCTGTTGAAGATCAAATTAAAACAAAATTAAGTGAACGTGGTTATGCAAGTGCAACCGTCAATAGTCACCCTGAATTTGATGAAAATAATAAAGAGATTGCACTAAGTTTTATAGTTGAAGCAGGCCGTCGTTATAGTGTTCGTCAAATTCGTTTTGAGGGAAATACTGTCAGTGCTGATAGCACATTACGCCAAGAAATGCGTCAACAAGAAGGTACATGGTTATCATCTCAATTAGTAGAATTAGGGAAAATTCGCCTAGATCGTACTGGTTTCTATGAAACTGTTGAACACCGTACAGAGGCTGTACCAGGTACAGATGATCAACTTGATGTCATTTATAAAGTAAAAGAACGTAATACAGGTAGTATTAACTTTGGTATTGGTTATGGTACAGAAAGTGGCTTTAGTTATCAAGCAAGTATAAAACAAGACAACTTCTTAGGTATGGGATCATCCGTCAGTTTATCAGGTTCTCGCAACGACTATGGTACAAGTGTCAGTTTAGGTTATACCGAACCATACTTTACTAAAGATGGTGTTAGTCTTGGTGGTAATATATTCTATGAAAAATATGATAATTCAGATAGTGATACCGAAGCAGCATATGCTAGAACAACATATGGTGTAAATACAACCTTAAGCTTCCCTGTAAATGAAAATAACTCATATTACTTGGGATTAGGTTATGCATATAACAAACTTAAAAATATTACTCCTGAATACAATCGTGCTCAATATCTTAAATCTATGAACTATGATAAATGGGTATTTAAATCTCATGACTTCACGTTCTCTACAGGTTGGATATATAACAATTTAAATCGTGGATTCTTACCAACTGAAGGGGTTAAAGCAACACTGGGTGGTATCATCACTATCCCTGGCTCTGATAATAAATACTATAAAATTAGTGCAGATATTGCTGGCTATTATCCTTTAGATCGTGCCCATACTTGGGTACTTTCTGGTAAAGCTGGAGCCGCCTATGCAAATGGTATGGGAGGTAAAAAATTACCGTTCTACCAAAACTACAACATTGGTGGTATATCTAGCTTGCGTGGTTTCTCTTATGGTGGTGTAGGACCGAATGCAATTTACTATTCTGAAAACTGTACTGATGCTGCTGGTCATACAGTAAAAGGATATTGTGGCTACAGTGATGATGTTGTAGGTGGTAATGCAATGGCAACAGCTAGTGTGGAACTTATTGTACCAACACCATTTGTTGCTGAGAAAAATCAAAATTCAGTGCGTACCTCATTCTTTGTTGATGCAGGTAGTTTATGGAACACTCACTGGTCTTCAAAAGATAAAAGTAAATATCCAAACTTACCTGATTACAGTGATCCATCACGTATTCGTGCATCTGCTGGGATAGGTTTCCAATGGCAATCACCAATTGGGCCTTTGGTATTCTCTTATGCAAAACCGATCAAAAAATATGCACGTGATGATATTGAACAGTTCCAATTTACTATCGGTGGAACATTCTAATACTGTAGGGAACTTATTAATCTTTCGTTAGTCAAATAGTTCGACGTCTGCCTTAAACATCACTTAGTTTAAGGCAGCATATTAACACTTACTTAAAGGAAACATAATCCAATGAAAAAAGTCGTAAAAGCAACCGCACTTTCTTTAGCTTTAGCATTCACTTCATCAATGGCAATCGCAGCTGAAAATATTGCATTTATTAATGCAGGTTATTTATTCCAAAATCACCCAGATCGTGAAGCAGTAGCAAAAAAATTAGATGCTGAATTTAAAGAACAAGCAGATAAATTAGCTGCAAATAAAAAATCTATTGATGGTAAAATTGCAGCATTAGAAAAAGATGCTAAAAATCCTAAAGAACGTCCTTCAGATTTAAAAAAACGTGAAGAAGAAATCAATAAACTAATGCAAGAGCATGATCAACAAGTACGTAAATTCCAAATGGAAAATGAAAAACGTCAAACTGAAGAACGTGCTAAAATTTTAGAAAAAATCCAATCTGCAACAAATAACTTAGCTAAAGAAAAAGGCTATACTTATGTGTTAGATGCCAATTCTGTAGTATTTGCCGTAGATGGTAAAGATATTACTAGTGATGTATTAAAAGCAATTGGCGGTAAAGTTGAAGAACCAGCAAAACCAGCAGAAGCTACTAAATAATGCGACACTATTCTCTTAAAGAATTAGCAGCACAAATCGGCGCTACCATTCGTGGTAACGCCGATGTTACAGTTGAAAGTATTGCACCATTAGATAAAGCAGCCCCAAACCAACTTACTTTCATTTCTAATGCTAAATTTCGTCCTCTTTTATCTCAATCAGAAGCAGGAATTTTGGTTATTTCTGAAGCAGATATAGAATTCTGTAGAGAAAATAGTAATTTAATCATTACTAAAAACCCTTATGTAGCTTATGCCATTCTCGCTCAATATATGGACACGACACCTAAAGCTGCTACAAACATCGCACCTAGTGCGGTTATTTCAAACTCAGCAAAATTAGGCAAAAATGTCTCTGTCGGTGCCAATGCTGTTATCGAAGACAATGTTGAAATTGGTGATAATGCTATTATTGGGGCAGGTTGTTTTATCGGTAAAAATACTAAAATTGGGGAAAATACTCAATTATGGGCAAATGTCAGCATCTATCATAATGTACAAATTGGTACAAATTGCCTTATTCAGTCAGGGGCAATCATTGGTTCTGATGGTTTTGGCTATGCTAATGAACGTGGTCGTTGGATTAAGATTCCTCAAACAGGTAGCGTACATATTGGTAATCATGTAGAAATTGGAGCATGTACATGTATTGACCGAGGAGCCCTAGATCCAACAGTCATTGAAGATAATGTCATTATTGATAATCTTTGCCAAATTGCCCACAATGTACATATTGGTACTGGTACCGCCATAGCTGGTGGGGTAATTATGGCTGGTAGTTTAACTGTAGGTCGTTATTGCCAAATCGGCGGAGCGAGTGTCATCAATGGTCATATGGAAATTTGTGACCAAGCGGTTATTACTGGCATGAGTATGATTCTTCGACCTATTACAGAGCCAGGCATTTATTCATCAGGTATTCCAGCTCAACTCAATAAAGAATGGCGCAAAACTGCGGCATTAACCTTAGATATTGATAAAATGAATAAACGCTTAAAAGCACTAGAGAAGAAATTCATCAAATAAATCACAAAAACGTACTTTAGAAAGTACGTTTTTCTTTTTCTCCCCTATAAATTTTTGACTAACTGACGTATAATTTACACCTATTTCATATCATAAATAACAAAAGGTAAAATCGTGACAACAGAAACTAGAGCACCAAGAATTATTGAAGCGCACGAAATTATGACATTATTACCACACCGTTATCCTTTTCTATTAGTGGATCGTGTTGTGGATTATGAAGAAGGCAAATGGCTAAAAGCATATAAAAATATCAGTGTAAATGAGCCTTGTTTCACTGGACACTTTCCAACCAAACCTATTTTACCTGGGGTATTAATTTTAGAGGCACTTGCACAAGCAATGGGCTTATTAGCATTTAAAACCCATGAACTCCAAGGTGGTCAATTATTTTATTTTGCGGGTATTGATGATGCTCGTTTCAAGCGTCCTGTTTTGCCTGGTGATTGCCTTGAATTAAATGTAGAAGTGATCAAAGAACGCCGAGGTGTCACATCTTTCATTGGTATAGCAAAAGTTGGTAACGAGATAGCTTGTGAAGCTAAACTAATGTGTGCTCGCAGATAGGCTAAAGAAAGGAGCTTTTTAGATGATTCATTCTAGTGCAAAAATTCATCCAAGTGCAATTATCGAAGATGGCGCAATCATTGGGGAAAATGTCGTTATCGGGCCTTTCTGTTTAATTGGCTCAGAAGTCGAAATTGGCAAAGGTACTGTATTACATTCTCATGTTGTTGTGAAAGGTATTACACGTATAGGGGAAGATAATCAAATTTATCAATTTGCCAGTATAGGCGATACAAACCAAGATTTAAAATATCATGGTGAACCAACCAGAACAGTGATAGGTAACCGCAACCATATTCGAGAAAGCGTGACCATTCATCGAGGTACAACGCAAGGTGGAGGCGTAACTAAAATTGGTGATGATAATTTATTTATGGTTAATGCCCATATTGCTCACGATTGTATTATCAAAAATCGTTGTATTCTTGCGAACAATGCAACCTTGGCAGGTCATGTACAATTAGATGATTTTGTCATTGTTGGAGGAATGTCAGCTATTCATCAATTCGTTATCATTGGTGCTCATGTAATGTTGGGCGGCGGTTCCATGGTTAGCCAAGATGTTCCACCATATGTGATGGCGCAAGGTAATCATGCTAGACCATTTGGTGTAAATATTGAAGGATTAAAACGCCGTGGATTTGATAAACCTACTCTACATGCAATTCGCAATATTTATAAGCTGATTTACCGTGGTGATAAAACATTAGAAGAAGTTTTACCTGAAATTGAACAAGTTGCACAAAAAGAATCATCAATTAGTTTCTTCGTTGATTTCTTTAAACGTTCAACTCGTGGAATTATTCGTTAATAGCTCTATTATTCTGCTCCTGAGTTAAATTAAATATGAAGGAGCAGCTTTTAATATCTAGAGCCAACGTCTCACCTTTTTGCAATAATTTAGATAATCCTCAGTAAACTTATCGGTTAGTATTTTTTCCTCTTCCTTGATCTGCCCCATATTCATCCATAAAATAAAAATAATAATCCCCAATAAACCCGTTGGTTTCCCAAGCCATAATACCTCTGCAACTAAAAATAATAGTAAACTTAAATACATTGGATTACGGCTAACACGATAAATACCCGAAGTCACTAGTCTATCTGTTTTTTCAAGATGATATGGATTAATTGTAGTTTGATGTTTATGAAACTCCCATACACCTAAACTTGCGACAGTAACTGCAACAATAGCCACCACACTAGCGGTAAAGTGCATTGGTAATAATAAACCTAAGTGCGGTAGAAATTTAATAAAAATTCCTGTAAATACAAAAATTAATGGTGGAGGAATAAATAACATAAATATATTAATTGACTGATCTTAAAATAAAAATAGGTTCTCAAAAAAGAACCTATTGATTATATTCAATAAAAATAAATTATACTAGCTTATCAGCAATGGCTAATAATTCAGCCTTAAATGAACGACGCATATTATTAATTGCATCAATAATATCATGGTGAACTAAATGCTCATTTTGGATACCTACACAATATCCACCCTTACCTTGTAATAAAAGTTGAACAGCATACACACCCATACGTGAAGCTAAAATACGGTCAAAAGCACAAGGTGATCCACCTCGTTGAATATGGCCTAATACTGTTGCACGGGTTTCATGATTAACGCGTGCTTCAATTTCTTTCGCTAATGCATGTACATCTGTGATCAATTCAGTAATCGCAATAATAGCATGGCGTTTACCTTTTTTAATGCTATCTTCAATTTCTTGAATTAATTCTTCACGATTAAATTCGACTTCTGAGGCAACAATATATTCGCACCCACCTGAAATCGCTGCATTAATAGTTAAGTCACTGCAATGACGCCCCATAATTTCTACAATAGAAATACGTTGGTGAGAGCTTGACGTATCACGTAAACGGTCAATTGCATCGACTGCTGTTTGTAATGCGGTTTGATAGCCAATAGTATAATCTGTACCTGGTGCATCATTATCAATTGTACCTGGAATCCCAATGCACTGAATACCATGTTCTTCTGTAAGTAATTTTGCCCCCGTATAAGATCCATCACCTCCAATCACTACCAAGGCATCAATACCATGAGATTTTAATATCTCTGCGCACTTTCTACGAACTTCTGGCTTTTTAAATTCAGGAAAACGTGCTGAACCTAGAAATGTACCACCACGAGTAATCATATCAGAAACACTATAGCGATCTAATTGCTTAATCTTATCATGATAGAGCCCATAGTAACCATCGTAAATGCCGAAGACTTCTAATCCTTCCACTAATGCAGTACGAACAACACCACGAATAGCGGCATTCATACCAGGCGCATCACCACCACTTGTCAATACAGCAATTTTTTTAATCATAGGCTTTTTTACCTTAATATATCAATCAATAATAATTTCGGGGTATAAGATACACGAATCAGTGTTTCTCTTCTATAAAAATTTAGGGATTTCTGACAAAAATTATACTAAGATCAAATTTCAAATTACATCATCTTCTTTTCTGCTTGAACAATACTTGTTGGCTCATGGTGAATAACGACTTCCACTGTAGGAAATGCCTGTTCTAAACGCCTTTCCAGCTTTTCAGTAATTTCATGTGCTTGCAAAAAACTGAGATGATCATCAAGCTCTAAATGCATTTGAATAAAGCGGACTTCGCCTGCACGTCTCGTACGCAAATCATGAAAACCAAGAATACGTTTATCTTGCATAATGAGTTGCTCAATCTGTTTAATTTCTTCATCAGGTAGTGCTAGGTCTAATAATAATTGAACCGCATCAAACATCATTTTTGCTCCATTTATACAAATATAAATAGCAATCAAAATCGCAAAAATGGCATCAGCAGAATTAAATCCTAAATAGCCTAATAACAACGAAATTAAAATTGCTGCATTCATAACTAAGTCAGTTTGATAATGTAATTGATCGGCTTTTATTGCGGGGCTATCTGTAAATCTAATCACTCGCCCTTGATACAAAACAAGAATAAAAGTAATAACAACTGAAAACATCGTAATACTGATCCCTATGCCTGTATTTTCTACAGGCATAGGATTATTTAAACGATGAATACCTTGTAATAAGAGAAAAAATGCAGAACCTGTAATAAAAGCCCCTTGAGCCATTGAAGCCAATGACTCCGCCTTGCCATGTCCAAAAGAATGATTATGATCTGCAGGCATTAATGCAAAGCGCAAAATCAATAAACTAGTAAATGAAGCTAATAAGTCTAAAGTAGAGTCTGTAATGGATGCCAACATACTCACCGAGCCTGTTTGCCACCAAGCAAATAATTTAACCACAATTAACGTTATTGCAGTAAAAATTGCAGCAAAAGAAGCCCTTTTGACTAAATCAGAATATTGAGAACTCATGATTTATTATTTACTTTACAAACCCAATTCCACTCCATTGAGCTAATTCGTTGCATTTCTTTATCAACAGCATATTTTTTCAAATATCCAATAAGTTTTACTTTTCCCATATTCATTAATTTCTTCGTTTTAGGAATCTTTAATGCATATTGATATTGAACGAAACCACAGCCTTCCACATTTTCGCCTTTGGCCACGTTCACTTGCCAATTATTATATTGAGTAGAAGGTGCATAAATCACAAAAGAATACAGCGAATGATCTTTTTCAAACAATTGGAAGTGTTCAACTCCTGTATTATTATATACTTTCTCACGAAGCTTCTTACGCTCTTCTAATGAGCGTTTTTCTGCATTGACATCATGTAATACTTCAATTTCACTTTTCCAATTAGTCGGCGTTTCTTTTTTCTCAAAATACACATAACGAGACATACTACCTAAATCACGCTGAGCTTTTAGATAATAAGTTTTAGCATTATGATTAATCTCTTTTGGAACGACTAAGTGCGGTTGTTTTTCAAGATTTTCTACATGTTTTGTATTAACACAACCTGTTAATAAACCAATGAGGGCAAAAATAAAATATTTTTTCATGAATTATTTACCTAAATCACGCTTAAATACAAATTCACTGCTAGAAGATGCTTTTTCATCAAACCAATACCCAGCGAGATCAAATTCTTTAAGTTGTTCAACCTGAGTTAAACGATTTTGAATCATATAGCGACACATTAGTCCTCTTGCTTTTTTAGCATAGAAACTAATAACTTTATATTTACCTGCTTTATTATCTAAAAATATCGGTTTAATTATCTGAGCCTTTAAACTCTCTGCTTTTACTGATTTATAATATTCATCAGAAGCCAGATTGACTAAAATATTATCACCTTGCTCATCTAAGGCGGTTTGCACAGACTCAGTAATAATATTGCCCCAGAAACTGTATAAATCCTTGCCTTTAGTATTTACTAATTTAGTCCCCATTTCTAAACGATAAGCTTGCATTAAGTCTAAAGGTTTTAATAGTCCATATAAGCCAGATAGGATTCTCAAATGTTTTTGTGCAAATAACACATCACCATTAGTTAAGCTTTCCACTTCTAAGCCTGTATAAACATCCCCCTTAAAAGCGTAAATGGCAGCTCTAGCATTTTGCTCATTATGAGCAATTTGCCATTCAGCAAAACGAGCCATATTTAAGCCCGCTAGTTTATCACTAATAGACATTAGCGAAGCAATTTGTGCAGGTGATAATTTACGACAGATATCAATAAGTTGTTGGCTATATTGGGTCAAATGCGGTTGAGTAAATTCAAATTTAGGAACCGCACTTTGGTAATCAAGAGTTTTCGCAGGAGAAATAATTGCTAGCATAAATATTCCCTTTCTAGTGCCGAGATATGCTTCATATTATACATTAAACTTGCCTTAAAGTGCGGTCAATTGCCAATCAATTTCTGGAATATGATGTGCTTTTAAATATTTATTAGTTTTCGAAAAATGATGACAACCTAAGAACCCTCTATGGGCTGATAAAGGAGAAGGATGAGGAGCAGTTAATACACAATGACGTTGACGATCGATAAATTGTCCTTTTTTCTGAGCATGACTTCCCCATAATAAAAACACTAAATTATTGCGATGTTCATTTAGACTGGCAATAACTCGGTCAGTAAAGGTTTCCCAACCAAATTGAGCATGAGAATGAGCTTGACCTCGTTCTACGGTAAGAACAGTATTAAGCAACAATACGCCTTGTTCTGCCCAATGAATTAAATAGCCATGATTGGGAATCTTAAATCCAACAATATCAGTGGATAATTCTTTATACATATTCATTAATGAAGGCGGTGGAGTAATACCAGGTAATACAGAAAAAGCTAATCCATGGGCTTGATTAGGTCCATGATAGGGATCTTGCCCTAAAATAACAACCTTTACTTGTTCAAATTCAGTCAATTTAAAAGCATTAAAAATATCATGTTGAGGAGGATAGATTGTTTTACCTGCCATACGTTCTGCATGAACTTGCTGTAAAATATGCTGAAAGTAAGCTTGTTCTTTTTCTGCACCGATAACATCTTTCCAAGTTGCCATAATTTTCCTCTCCATAAACATTTTTTATAAATTATAAATAACTTTAATTCCAGTGAATATAAAAAATATGCTTAAATTTTTATAAAATGCCCGAAAAGATTGCATAACAAGTTGATATAAAAAAGTTAAATAGATTAATAAGCAATCAGAAAAGCTTGTTTTTATCAAATTAAGATAGTTTTTATAAAATATTTTTATATTACTTATCAAAAATAGTTGAATTTTTAAAAAAAATTGATAAACTGTACAACACTTAAACAATTTATATTAACAATGCCAATATTTGGGAGGCAACTTTATGATTAAAGGTATTCAAATTACTAAAGCAGCAAATGATAATTTATTAAATTCATTTTGGTTATTAGATAGTGACAAAGGTGAAGCTCGTTGCTTAGTCGCTAAAGCACAATTTGCAGAAGACCAAATTGTTGCAATTAATGAATTAGGTCAAATCGAATATCGTGAATTACCTGTCAATGTTGCTCCAACTGTGAAAGTTGAAGGTGGTCAACATTTAAATGTTAATGTATTACGTCGTGAAACTTTAGAAGATGCTGTTAACAATCCTGACAAATATCCACAATTAACTATTCGTGTTTCTGGTTATGCCGTTCGCTTCAACTCATTAACACCAGAGCAACAACGCGACGTTATTACTCGTACTTTCACTGAAAGTTTATAATTTAGAACTTAGTTTAGCAATTTTTAACACCTCAATTGCCTGGCATTTGGGGTGTTTTTATATACATTTTTGATTATTTTAATGACTCAATATTGCCATCATTTGAGAATAAAAGTGCGGTCACATTTTTAAAAATTTTTTTAATTAAAAGGCGTAAATTCAACGATAATCCTAGCACTCTTATACACTTTCAGGTAAAATCAGCCGATTAAACTTTAGCACAATTCTGAAATCACCTTATATAAAAATAACTATTTAGAACATAGAACATTTAAGATGAAAAATATTCGTAACTTTTCAATTATTGCACATATTGACCATGGTAAATCAACCTTATCTGATCGTTTAATCCAAACTTGTGGAGGCTTATCTGATCGTGAAATGGAAGCTCAAGTATTAGATTCAATGGATCTTGAACGTGAGCGTGGTATTACCATTAAAGCACAAAGTGTTACCTTAAACTATAAAGCAAAAGATGGTGAAACTTACCAATTAAATTTTATCGATACTCCAGGACACGTGGACTTTTCTTATGAAGTATCTCGTTCTTTAGCGGCTTGTGAAGGTGCTTTATTAGTGGTAGATGCAGGGCAAGGCGTTGAGGCTCAAACCTTAGCCAACTGTTACACGGCGATTGAAATGAATCTTGAAGTAGTTCCTGTGCTTAATAAAATTGATTTACCTGCTGCTGATCCTGAACGAGTCGCCGAGGAAATTGAAGATATTGTTGGAATTGATGCAATAGATGCAGTACGTTGTTCAGCTAAAACAGGTGTTGGTGTGGAAGATGTATTAGAAGAGATCGTGGCCAAAATTCCAGCACCAGAAGGCAATCCTGAAGCACCATTACAGGCTTTAATTATTGATTCTTGGTTCGATAACTATTTAGGTGTCGTTTCTTTAGTTCGCATTAAAAATGGAACTTTAAGAAAAGGTGACAAAATTAAAGTGATGAGTACAGGTCAAACTTATAATGTTGATCGTTTAGGTATTTTTACTCCAAAACAAGAAGATACTACACAACTAGGATGTGGTGAAGTTGGTTGGGTAGTCTGTGCAATTAAAGATATTTTAGGGGCGCCTGTAGGCGATACTCTCACACTACAACATAACCCAGCCTCCTCTGCATTACCAGGTTTTAAGAAAGTAAAACCTCAAGTCTATGCGGGATTATTTCCAGTCAGTTCTGATGATTATGAAGCTTTCCGTGATGCGCTGGCAAAACTGAGTTTAAACGATGCTTCATTATTTTATGAGCCAGAAACATCAACTGCATTAGGTTTTGGTTTCCGTTGTGGTTTCTTAGGTTTATTACATATGGAGATCATTCAAGAACGTTTAGAGCGTGAATATGATCTTGATTTAATTACTACTGCCCCCACTGTAGTATATGAAGTAGAATTAACAAATGGTGATATCGTTTATGTGGATAGCCCTGCAAAATTACCGCCATTAAATAATATTGCTGATATTCGTGAACCTATTGCAGAATGTAATATTTTAGTGCCACAAGAATATTTAGGCAATGTCATCACATTATGTGTAGAAAAACGTGGCGTGCAAACTCATATGGTTTATCATGGCAATCAAATTGCCCTAACCTATGAAATCCCAATGGGTGAAGTGGTTCTTGACTTTTTTGATCGTTTGAAATCCACTTCTCGGGGCTATGCGTCCTTAGATTATGGTTTTAAACGTTTCCAATCTGCTGATATGGTGCGGGTTGATATTATGATTAATTCTGAACGAGTTGATGCTTTAGCCTTAATTGTCCACAAAGATAATGCCCCTTATCGTGGTCGTGATTTAGTGGAAAAAATGAAAGAACTTATTCCACGTCAACAATTTGACATTGCGATTCAAGCGGCAATCGGTAACCATATTATTGCCCGTTCAACAGTTAAACAATTACGTAAAAACGTATTAGCAAAATGTTATGGTGGCGACGTCAGTCGTAAGAAAAAACTTTTACAAAAACAAAAAGAAGGTAAAAAACGCATGAAACAATTGGGAAATGTTGAAGTTCCTCAAGAAGCGTTCTTAGCCATCTTACACGTAGGTAAAGACTAAATAAGGAAAACATTTATGTCTAACTTTTTTTTACCGATTCTTTTAGTAGTCGGTTTTGGGCTCTGGAAAGTATTAGATCATTTTGCATTACCTAATACCTTCTCTATCCTATTAATTATCCTAACCGTTATTTCTGGGATTTTATGGTGCTATAACCGTTTTGTACATCAACCAAAACGTAAACGCCAAATTCTACGTATTGAACAACGTTCAGGTAAAGTTTTAACTGAAGAGGAAAAACAAAACATCGAACCAATCTCTGAAGGTTCTGAATTTGTTGCATCAATTTTCCCAGTATTAGCTTTTGTATTAATTTTGCGTTCATTTATTATAGAACCATTCCAGATTCCCTCAGGTTCCATGGAACCTACTTTACGTATTGGTGATTTCTTAGTGGTTAATAAATATGCATATGGCATCAAAGATCCTGTATTTCAAAACACCTTAATTGAAACAGGTAAGCCAAAACGAGGAGATATTGTGGTGTTTAAAGCGCCTCCACAACCCAATGTTGATTATATAAAACGCATTATTGGGATTGGTGGTGACCGCATTCAATATAATGAACTGGATCGTAAAATTACAATTATTCATGGTAAAAATGGTAAACCTTGTACTGAGAACTGTGATGTGAAAGAATTTACCTATACTGATCCTGTAGAAAATAAAGAATTTCAATTTGTTGTTGGACAAAATCCTGATGGTAGCTTGCTCTATGGACCTAGCCCATTAGAAACAACTGAAACAGGGGATGTTGAACATAAAATTCACTGGTTCCCTGAACCGATTTCTGAAGGTTATCGTTATAAAGCATATAGCTCACAAGATAATTATGTTACTGAATGGACGGTTCCTGAAAATCATTATTTTATGATGGGAGATAATCGTAATAACAGTGAAGATAGCCGTTTCTGGGGATTTGTGCCTGAAAAAAATATTGTAGGTAAAGCCACTTATATTTGGTTGAGTTTAGATAAAAAACAAAATCAATGGCCTACTGGCATTCGTACTGAGCGAATCTTCCAACAAATTAAATAATAATGTTTAAAAAAATCGCTCAGCTAATTGTTTTATTAGCTATGCTACGTGGGTGCATTGCTTATGTATTTAATCTTGTGCCCACTGCAAGTATGGCTCCAACAATCATGCCGAAAGATTTTATTGTTGTAAATCGTCTTGCTTATAACTTGAAAGTACCGATGATAGACTCAACTATCGCAACACTTAATCAAGCCAAGCGTGGCGATATTGTAATTTTTAAACAGCCCAATACTCTAGATCCACAAGAAGAATTTGTGAAACGTGTTATTGGTATTGAAGGTGATCATATTCAATATGATCAAAAAACAGGATTGGTTACCATTATCCCTAATTATGAGCGTAATAACTGCAAAATTAATCATTGTGAAATTCAAACCTATAGACAACAAGGTGAATTAAACTACATTAATTCAGAAACATCGCTCCAATCACAACGAGGTGAAAACTTAGCATTAATTGAACGTACCGAACAAATAGGCAATATTCAACATTCCATTTTATTAACCAAAGTACGTTATGACCAATCCGCACATTACTTTAAACAAAATAATCTTTCTTTAGGCGAATGGATTGTCCCTGAAGGGCATTATTTTGTGATGGGTGACTTTCGAGAAAATAGTATTGATAGTCGCTTCTTTGGATTTGTTCCACAGGACAACTTAATGGCAAAAGCAATCACCGTTGCTTTCAACCCAAGACAGCAAAATCGTGTTTTAAGAAAAATTCAGTAATATGAACCAGTTAGATAGATTACAACGCCACATTAATTATCAATTTAAAGATGTAGCATTGTTAAAACAAGCATTAACACACCGCAGTGCGGCGACTAAGCATAATGAACGCCTTGAGTTTTTAGGTGATGCGATTCTAAATTACACTATCGCAGATGCTTTATATCATCAATTTCCCCATTGTAATGAGGGTGAACTCAGCCGTATGCGTGCGACTTTAGTACGTGAACCGACTCTAGCAATTTTAGCTCGCCAATTTGAATTAGGTGAATATTTACTGCTAGGACAAGGGGAATTAAAAAGTGGTGGTTTTCGCCGTGAATCTATTTTAGCGGATTGTGTAGAAGCAATCATTGGTGCTATCTCATTAGATAGTAATCTAACAACCGCAACTCAAACTACCTTACATTGGTATGAAGAGCTATTAAATAAAATCAAGCCAGGTGAAAATCAAAAAGATCCAAAAACTCGCTTGCAGGAATATTTACAAGGACATCGCTTACCTTTGCCAACTTATGAAGTCAAAGAAATCAAAGGTGAAGCACATTGCCAAATATTCAAAGTAGAATGTAATGTTCCCAATCTTGACCGCACTTTTATTGGCGTAGGAAGTAGTCGCCGTAAAGCAGAACAAGGTGCAGCAGAACAAATTTTGACAGAACTAGGAATTAAATGACAGAAACAAACTTAAATCCCCTTACCAAGGGTAAAGATGAAAATCCCACTGAGCAAGAAACTTATTGTGGTTTCATTGCTATTGTTGGTCGCCCTAATGTAGGTAAATCTACCTTATTAAATAAAATTTTAGGGCAAAAAATTTCGATTACTTCACGTAAAGCACAAACGACTCGTCACCGTATTATTGGTATTCATACAGAAGGGCTTTATCAAGCTATTTATGTAGATACTCCAGGATTACATATTGAGGAAAAACGAGCAATTAATCGTTTAATGAATCGTGCTGCAAGCAGTGCGATTAGTGATGTTGATTTAGTCATTTTTGTCGTTGCTGGAACACATTGGAACGATGATGATGAAATGGTACTTAATAAACTACGTGAAACGAAAGTACCTGTTGTGCTTGCCATCAATAAAATTGATAACATCAAAAATAAAGATGAAATGTTGCCTTTTATTACTGAATTAAGTAGTAAATTCAACTTTAAAGAAATTATTCCTATTTCAGCGCAACGTGGTAATAACGTCCATAATCTGCAAAAGATTGTACGTCAATCTTTACGTAAAGGGGTGCATCACTTTCCTGAAGATTATGTTACTGATCGCTCACAACGTTTTATGGCATCAGAAATCATTCGTGAAAAATTAATGCGTTTTATGGGCGAAGAATTACCTTATTCTGTTACGGTAGAAATTGAACAATTTAAAACCAATGAGCGAGGCACTTATGAAATTAATGGCTTAATTCTAGTGGAACGTGAAGGTCAAAAGAAAATGGTGATTGGCCAAGGTGGTCAGAAAATTAAAACTATTGGTATTGAGGCCCGAGCAGATATGGAACGCTTATTTGATAATAAAGTTCACCTTGAATTATGGGTAAAAGTAAAATCAGGCTGGGCTGATGATGAAAGAGCATTACGTAGTTTAGGTTATATGGAAGAATATTAAGCTAAATAAAAATATAACTTAATCCATTAGATGGTTTTATTATAAAAGTGCGGTTAAAATTTCGAAAAAATTAACCGCACTTTTATTTATCTGCACTAATATTTAAACAAGTTAGTACAAAGCACCTGCGCTAAAGTATTCAGAGATGATCCTGAACGTAAATTAACCGTATTTTTACGTTGGTGAGGTAATGAAACTCTCTCTCCTACTCCCCAAAATTCACTATAGTAATCTGTATTTAAATGCGTTAAACGCATCGTCTCACAATTGATAATCTTTGCTTGACGCATAGATCTTGCAAATTGAGTTTTATCTTGATAGAGATAAGGCCCTTGGGTTAGATTAATTACAGCATCAAAATGAATCATATGCTTTTTCTTCGTATCAACCCATACTGAATTAATATCTGCATAATATTGTGAATCTGGTGACATTCTTACAAAGCCAGGTCTTACTAGTGCTGGCGGTTGTAGTGGTTTGGTAGGCAGTGGCTTCTCATCTACAGGAGCACTACAAGCTACAACCATCATTGTCATCATAGATAATAATATGAGTTTTTTCATTTTGGACTCCTTAAACCATAATACAATGGGGTTATTAAGGTTACCTTATTTTTACATATTTTTTGATGAACTGCTAATTAAATTAAGATATTTACTCCAATCAAAGTATTGACCTGGGTCAATCTTACGTCCTGGCGCAATATCACTATGTCCCACAATACGATTTGTAGTAATTCGAGGATAAGTTTTTTGAATTTGTTTGGTCAATTTTGCCAAACTTTGATATTGAGATTCTGTAAACGGTTGTGTATTGCTACCTTCCAATTCAATGCCAATGGAAAAGTCATTACATTTTTCTCTCCCTTCAAAAGAAGAAATACCAGCATGCCAAGCACGATCATTAAAATCCACAAATTGAGTAATACGCCCATTTCGATCAATGAGGCAATGTGCTGAAACCCTAACTTGATGAATCTCAGCAAAATAAGGATGCCCCATTGGATCTAATCTACCTTGAAAAAAATCCTCAATATAGCCACCACCAAATTGTTCTGGTGGCAGGCTAATATAATGAATCACCAATAAAGAAATATCCTGATTATACGGTCGTTTATCAAAATGAGGTGAAACCACTTTTCTTACACTGGTAATCCACCCATCTTTTATATTTAATTGCTGTTTTTCTACCATAAATTTTATATTTTGCGAGTTAGATCGAGAAATTCTGCCAAGCCTTTTGCCTCTTTTCTCCATTTATTAGATTGTAGAATCATTTAACACTAGAGGAAAATTTTATGAAAAACTACCGCAGTTTATCTCCATCTTATCACCTTCAAAAAGGCTTTACGCTTATTGAGTTAATGATTGTTATTGCTATTATTGCAATTCTTGCCAGCATTGCAATTCCTTCTTATCAAAATTATACAAAAAGAGCCGCTATTTCAGAATTGCTCCAAGCATCTGCACCTTACAAAGCAGATGTAGAATTATGTATTTATGAAAAAGGTAAAACAGATGAATGTAGCTCTGGTAGTCATGGCATAGCAAATTCACAAAAAATCAAAGGAAAATATGTCGACAATATTCAAGTCACATCTGGAGAAATAAAAGTCACAGGTAAAGAGAGTTTGAGCGGGGTTAGCTATACATTAAAAGCCACAGGTGACGCTTCAAAAGGCATTACTTGGGAAACCACTTGTACTCCAAATAAAGATGATTTTCCAGCAGGTTTCTGTGATAAATAAGTGATCATATGAGCATTCCATTCAAAACTTGCTACCAAGAAGAAATGTTCATAGAAGACCATCTATGGCATAAAAATCAACAGCAACACCAAACGTTATTACGATATTTTGCTATTCCTGTAAAAGAAGATCAGCAACGTTTATGGCTAGCCATTGATAACCTCAATAATATTGCGGCCTGTGATGCCTTTGCATTTTTATCTGGTAAAAACATTGAACCGATCTTGGTTCCAACTGAAGTATTAAAGGGCTTACTGCAAGCCCTTGAACCACAATCTCTAAAAGTAGAAGAAACTGTTCTTGAATATACTAATATGGCGATACCTCAAGATTTTTCAGAACAAGGAGATGAGCCAACCATTCGATTACTAGACAATATTTTTGAACAAGCACTGACTCAAAATGCCTCAGATATCCATTTCGAACCCCTCCCTGATCATTTACAAGTGAGGTTCCGTATTGATGGTGTATTGCAAGTACAACCACCAATTAATATAACTTTAACTAGCCGTATCATTTCTCGTCTTAAATTACTAGCAAAATTAGATATTAGTGAAACTCGCTTACCTCAGGATGGTCGCTTTCAATTTAAGACGACTTTTGCGGATATGCTAGATTTTCGCGTATCAACTCTAGCAACACATTTAGGAGAAAAAATTGTTCTACGTTTACAACAGAATAAACCTGTTGATTTATCCTTTAGTGAATTAGGGATGGAAAAATCTCAACAGCAACAATTTGAACAGGCGCTTAATCAACCACAAGGTTTAATATTAGTTACAGGGCCAACTGGTAGTGGCAAAAGCATTACTCTTTATACAGCATTACAACACTTAAATACAACAAGCAAACACATTATGACCGCAGAAGATCCTATTGAAATAGAGCTTGAAGGTATAATTCAAACTCAAGTTCATACTCAAATTGGATTAGATTTCAGTACATTATTACGAACCTTCTTACGCCAAGATCCCGATATCATTATGCTCGGAGAAATCCGTGACGAAGAAAGTGCCGAAATGGCATTAAGAGCTGCACAAACAGGGCATTTAGTTTTATCAACTTTACATACCAATGATGCGAAATCTGCAATTTCCCGCCTTCTACAATTAGGCATAAAACAACATGAAATTGATCACAGCTTATTACTCGTAATTGCACAGCGACTTGTTAGAAAATGCTGCCCAAAGTGCGGTCAAAATGAGAAAAATTTTCAGAAATGTGATTGTTATCAAGGTTACCGAGGGCGTATTGGAATATACCAATTTCTTCATCCTATTTGGAATGGTCAAAAGTGGAAATATCAAACGGATTTTGATTCACTCCACCATGCCGCACAAATAAAACTTCAACAAAACTTAACAGATGAAGCTGAATTACAACGTGTATTAGGAAAAATTCAATGAAATTAAAACGCTACCATTGGAAAGCAATTAATCGTTTTAAACAAATGCAAAAGGGAGTATTGATTAGCGAATCAGAACGACACGCACGTCAACTTTTACTTGCTCAAGGCTTACAACAAATCAAATTACAACAAGATTGGCAATTTCGTACTACTCCGAAAAATACTGAAATTTGTGATTTATTGATGCAGTTAGCTATGTTGTTAGATTCCCAAATAACCTTAAAAGAAAGTCTGTTTATCTTAATTCAAAATTCCTCTTCAATTGCTCTTAATCATTGGCTGCGTAAACTATTAGCTAATTTAGAATCTGGGCTCTCATTTTCTCAAGCATTAGAACAACAAGGATTATATATCAGCCAACAAGAACAACAATTAGTTAAAGTTGGTGAAATGACAGGGAAATTAGCATTAGTATGTCAACAAATTGCCTTACATCGTCAACAACAAATTGATTTAAAAAGAAAATTACAAAAAATTTTAATTTATCCTCTAGCCGTATTATGTATTTCCATCAGCTTAACGGTTGGATTATTAATTTTTATCGTCCCACAATTTGCCGAAATGTACTCAGACCGCCAGCAATTACCCGTTATAACAGAATTACTACTATCATTATCATCAATAACAACCCAATATTTTTGGCATATGTTGTTATTATGTTTGCTGCTTATCATTCTTGTAAGAAAAAAATTACAATATTCGAGAAAACTTAACTATTACAAACAACAGCTATTAAATTTTATTCCCATTTTTAATGAAATTAATCAACAAGCTAGACTGATCAATTTTTGTCAAGGATTACAATTAATGTTATCTGCGGGAATTCCATTACAGCAATCTTTGCAATCCTTTTTACCCAAAATAAAAACTTGGCAAACTACGCAAAAATTACAAGGGGATATAGTATTAACAGAAGAAGTCCAACTAATTTTAGAGGCAATTCATCAAGGCTATAAATTTTCAGAAAGTGTAGGATCTCGATTATTTCCTCAACAAGCTCGACAAATCTTACAAGTAGGAGAACGTTCTGGACAACTTGCAAATATTCTAGGCAAATTAGCTGAAAATTATCATCAACAACTCAGCCATAAAATTGACTTATTGTCACAATTACTTGAGCCTATTTTGATGCTCATTATTGGAGCTATTATTGGTTTTATTATGCTAGGTATGTATTTACCTATTTTCACCATGGGAAATCTAATTTAATGTTATTTCTAGCTACATTAATGGGTGGAATACTAGGTGTTATCTGCCATAGTTATTTAAAAAGTTTCACATTCAATCTCAGTACCGCTATTTATCAAAATTACTATGAAATATTTTCTCAACAGATACCGCACTTTACGGCTAAGGAGATTCACCAACATAGCCAACTTAAAGTATTAAAACACAATGGGTTAAAACCGCATATTATTACTTTTGCAGGGTTATTTTATATACTGCAATATACAACTAAAACATTTACTATCACGGGTTTATTAGGCATATGTTTCAGTATTCTTTATATTATTGCTAGAATTGATTGGCAATATCAATTAATTATGCCTTTGCATTGCCAATCTCTACTTATATGTAGCCTGATTGGAAGTTATTTTCAATTTCTACCTAATCAGTTTGAAGCTGCTATTTTGAGTGCAGCCATTGGGTTTATCACATTCTATATTATCTACTTAAGCAGTTATTACTACTATAAAAAAGAAGTCATTGGGCGAGGTGATTATTGGTTAGTCAGTGCCTTAGCAAGCTTCTTTGATTGGACCTTACTTCCCATGATGGTCACCTTATCTTGCTTTATTGCGTTAACATATATTTGGCTATTCAAGGATAAATCCGATAATGGCAGCAACAAACAACTCATGATTCCCTTTGGAGCTTTTCTCATTATTGGAGCGATTGTGAGCTTTTTCATAAACATGCTAACATAACCAAAAATTTCATTCTAAAGGTAACGTTATGGCTTATGTAGTAGGTTTAACTGGTGGTATTGGCAGTGGTAAAAGCACTATTGCCGATCTTTTTGTAGAATTAGGCGTACTTGTGGTCGATGCTGATATTATCGCTCGTCAGGTAGTTGAAAAAGGAACACCATTACTTGCTAAAATCGTAGAACATTTTGGTGAACAAATACTAACTGACACAAAAACATTAAACCGCCCATTATTACGAGAAATCATTTTTAATCAACCTGAAGAAAAAACTTGGCTCAATGCATTATTGCATCCCGCAATTCGAAATGAAATGCTTCGTCAAATTAACCCTCAACAAACACCTTATGTACTTTTTGTGGTGCCACTTCTGATTGAAAATAATTTAACCTCAATGTGTGATCGTATTTTGATTGTTGATGTCATGCCTGAAACTCAACTCATTCGTGCAAGTAAAAGAGATCAAAATAAAAGGGAACTCATTCAACATATTATGGACTCTCAAGTTAGTCGAGCAGAGCGTTTAGCCGTGGCAGATGATATCATTAATAATGATGGAGAACTCTCTGAAACCTTAGACCAAATCAAGCAAAAAGTGCTAGAATTACATTATCAATATTTACAATTAGCCAAACAAAAAGAAAACAATAATCATGAAAGATAATGAAACTTTTAGTGTGAATTGCCCTATTTGCAAAAAACAAGTCATTTGGTCCCCTGAAAGTCCCTATCGCCCATTTTGTAGCAAGCGTTGCCAACTTATTGATTTAGGTGAATGGGCTGACGAAGAGAAATCAATTCCCTGTGAAACAGCTGATTTTGCAATGGATCCAAATGAACATGATGATTGGGCAAAACACTAAATGATAAATATTCAGCATCAAGAACAAGATCAACAAGGTGAATTTTTTATCTTATCTGAAGAGGGTGAAAAAATTGCACATCTCACTTATTTTTATACTGATGATAAGACCATTAATGCTAACCATACATTTGTCTCTAGCCAATTTCGTGGACAAGGTATGGCTGATAAACTTTATCAAGCGCTAGTCCAATTTATTGATGAAAAACAATTAAAACTTATTCCAAGTTGTAGCTATATTGCCCTTAAATGGCAACGAGATCATCAATAAATTATATTTTCCCTTAAAGTGCGGTTGAGATTTTAATAATTTATGCTAAAATCGACCGCACTTTTATTTTTAATCAAATAAAAGATAAGTTCGGATGAAGGTAGCTGGAGAGTAGAGAATTGACTCTACGCCGACGATGTAAAATCTTTCAGGCGCGATATTTCGCAGGGACTGTTACTGGACGAACCCTTGGAGAGATCCAATGTGCATAGCACAAAATGGACGCCGAAGGCGCAAAAGTGCGGTCTAAAATTCAAAAATTTTACCGATATCTTGAAACGCTCAGGCAAAAGGACAGGGGCAAGAGATATTTCGGTTGAAGCTAATCACTCAATCATTGAGCGCATTTCTTTTTTATCACTATATTCTTTTCGCCTCCTTGTAGAATTTTTAAATTTACGAGGAATCAATATGTCGTTCGAAGCGATTTTAAATACCATAGACTCTTTTATTTGGGGTCCACCACTTCTTATTTTACTTTCTGGTACAGGTTTATATTTAACCTTGCGTTTAGGTTTTATCCAGATTATTCATCTCCCCCGTGCATTAGCTTATCTTTTCAAAAAAGATAACGTAGGTAAAGACAAAGGCGATGTATCTGCTTTTGCCGCACTTTGTACGGCTCTCGCAGCAACAATTGGTACAGGAAATATTGTAGGGGTTGCTACCGCTGTTCAAGCTGGGGGCCCCGGGGCTATTTTCTGGATGTGGTTGGTAGCCTTATTAGGTATGGCAACTAAATATGCAGAATGTTTGCTCGCAGTAAAATATCGTGTTCGCGATAAAAATGGCTTTATGGCGGGTGGTCCAATGTATTACATTGAACGTGGCTTAGGCATTAAATGGCTAGCTCAACTATTTGCCGTATTTGGAATTCTAGTGGCTTTCTTTGGAATTGGTACCTTCCCTCAAGTCAATGCAATTACCCAAGCAATGCAAGATACTTTTAATATTCCAGTGATTATTACCGCAGTTATTATTACCGTACTAGTTGCCCTTATTATCTTAGGTGGAGTAAAACGTATAGCCATTGCATCTTCTGTTATCGTGCCATTTATGGCTATTCTTTATGTGGCTACATCCGTTGTTATTCTTGTGCTTAATTGGGATCGAGTACCAGATGCATTAGGTTTAATTATCCACAGTGCATTTGATCCTCAATCAGCTATCGGCGGTGCATTAGGCTTCACAGTAATGAAAGCTATTCAATCTGGGGTGGCTCGTGGTATTTTCTCAAATGAATCAGGGTTAGGTAGCGCACCAATTGCTGCGGCAGCTGCACAAACAAAAGAGCCAGCTCGACAAGGTTTAATTTCCATGACGGGAACATTCCTTGATACTATCATTGTATGTACTATGACGGGTATTGTATTAGTGCTTACTGGTACATGGCAAAACCCAGATGTCGCTGGTGCCGTTGCGACTAATCTTGCTTTTGCTCAAGGTCTAGGCACTTCTGTTGGAGCAACTATTGTAACTATTGGGTTACTCTTTTTCGCCTTCACGACAATTTTAGGTTGGTGTTACTATGGTGAGCGTTGCTTTGTTTATTTAGTGGGTATTCGAGGCATTAAATTATATCGTTTAACATTTATTATTTTAGTGGGTGCTGGTTCATTCTTACATTTAAATCTTATTTGGATCCTCGCCGATATCGTAAATGGTTTAATGGCGTTCCCTAATTTAATTGCTTTAATTGGTTTACGTAAAGTGGTCATTGAAGAAACAAAAGATTACTTTGTACGCTTAAAACAAGATCATCATGATCGTGATGAAGAAAACGATGCCATCCCTCAAACAGCTAATCTTTAAATAAAAAAATGGGCATAATATGTACAACATATTATGCCCATGTAACTGTTCAATAATAGCAACTTTCTTAAATAAAAAAACTACTTTTTTGTAAATTTTCTACCTAGATCATATTTTTAAAACTTTCTACAGGTATTCCCGATAAACTACTTGAAAAGTTATATAGAGGTCGTTATTTTGTAATTAAGGTTTCTAATCGAGTTATCAAACTCATCATTTCATAGAAAGAGGTAAATGCTATGACACTTAATATTACAAGTAAACAAATGGACATCACCCCTGCTATTCGCTCACATATTGAGGAGAGACTTGCTAAATTAGAAAAATGGCAAACCCAATTAATTAATCCTCATTTCATATTAAGTAAGTTACCCCAAGGCTTTGGCGTAGAAGCATCTATTACTACACCTTCAGGCAACTTATTTGCTAGTGCTCAAGCTGATGATATGTATAAAGCAATTAATGATGTAGAAGAAAAATTAGAAAGACAATTAAATAAATTACAACATAAAGGTGAAGCTCGTCGTGCAGATGAACGCCTAAAAGACTCTTTCTAATAACAACTTAAATAATTTTAGGCGATTAACTTTAATCGCCTTTTTTATTCCTGACTTTCCTGCTTTTTAACTTCATCCCACAACATGTCCATTTCAGCTAATGTGGTATCTTCAAAAGACTTATTTTGTATTTGCAATTTGGTTTCTAATGCTCTAAATCGACGTTCAAATTTATGATTAGCCTTGCGTAAGCTTTCTTCTGCTTGTACTTTTAGATGACGGCTTAAATTAACTGTCGCAAAAAATAAATCCCCTACTTCCTCTTCAATTTTTTCTTGACTAGGTGCTTTTTTATTGAGCTCTTGTTTGACTTCTTGTAACTCTTCTTCTACTTTTTCAATCACAGGGAGTAATTCATTCCAATCAAATCCAACCTTTGAACATTTTTTCTGTAATTTTTCCGCTCTTAACAGTGCAGGAAAAGAAAATGGCACATTATCTAAAATAGATGTATGAGCCTGATTTTTAGCCTCTTGCGCTTTCATCATATTCCAGTTTTGCAAGGCTTCTTGTTCATTACTCGCAGATTTATCGCCAAACACATGAGGATGTCGATAAACTAATTTATTACAAATATCATTAATCACATCTTCTAAGGTAAATTTATTTTCTTCTGAAGCTAATTGACTAAGAAAGACCACTTGCATTAATAAATCACCTAATTCTTCACGCAAGTCTACAGTATTTTTCTGACGAATAGCTTCAATGACTTCGTAGCTTTCTTCAATTAAACAAGGGATCATGGTGTCATAGTTTTGTTTAAGATCCCAAGGACAGCCTCCATTTGGATCACGAAGCTTTGCTACAATCTGTTTTAAATTTTGAATATCTTGCGCCATGTGTTATTCCTGACTATGCTCTTATTTATGCTTGAAAATATCATATCATAAGGACTTTTATTTAGGATAAATAAAGGAAAAATAAAAAATTTTTAAAACGTGATCTAGTGCAAATTTTTTACTTAAAACTAATGTTAATATATTGATAACAAATTAATTTAACCTGAAATGAAAAGGAGTAGATTATGTATAAACATGTATTAGTAGCAGTTGATCTTTCTGATGAAAGTAACATGATTTTAAAAAAAGCAGCAGAAGTTGCCAAAAGACATGATGCGAAACTTTCAATTATCCATGTGGATGTCAATTTCTCGGATCTTTATACTGGGCTAATTGATGTAAATATGTCTTCCATGCAAGATCGTATTTCCACAGAAACTCAGCAAGCACTCATGGAACTTGCTGAGCATGTTGGTTATCCTGTTGCAGAAAAACTCAGTGGCAGTGGCGACTTAGGTCAAGTACTTTCAGATGCTGTTGAAAAATATGAGGTAGATTTATTAGTTACAGGTCATCATCAAGACTTTTGGAGTAAGTTAATGTCATCTACTCGCCAACTAATGAACAGTATTAAAATTGATATGCTAGTCGTACCATTACGCGACGAAGATTAGTTTATATAAAATTTTTAAATTTTGAACCGCACTTTCAATTTCTATTGTTAGTGCGGTTTATTTTTTTATTTATAGATGTCACCAATCCCTGAAATTCCTCAAAAAGGCGTTCTATAAATTCTAAAAATGTGTAACAATACAGCATATTAATAAACAAAGTAAAACCAGCAAGGTTTATAAATGAAAACAACAGCTCAAATCAGACAATCATTTTTAGATTTTTTTCATAGTAAAGGTCACCAAGTTGTTGAGAGTAGCTCTCTCGTTCCCCATAATGATCCTACCCTTCTGTTTACCAATGCAGGTATGAACCAATTCAAAGATGTTTTCCTCGGCATGGATAAACGCTCTTATAGTCGTGCAACTACTGCTCAACGTTGTGTGCGTGCAGGTGGTAAACATAATGACTTAGAAAATGTTGGCTATACTGCTCGCCACCATACTTTTTTTGAAATGATGGGTAATTTTAGTTTTGGAGATTATTTCAAACATGATGCGATTCATTTTGCTTGGGAATATCTAACTGGACCACAATGGCTAGGCTTACCAAAAGAAAAACTATATGTTACTGTTTATGAAACCGATGATGAAGCTTATAACATTTGGAATCAACAAGTAGGCGTGCCTGCTGAACATATTATCCGTATTGGCGACAACAAAGGTGCTCCTTACGCTTCAGATAACTTTTGGGCAATGGGCGATACTGGCCCTTGTGGACCTTGTACTGAAATTTTCTATGATCATGGCGACCATATTTGGGGAGGTTTACCAGGTTCACCTGAAGAAGATGGAGACCGCTATATTGAAGTATGGAATATTGTTTTCATGCAATTTAATCGTCTTGTTGATGGCACAATGGAACCATTACCTAAACCTTCGGTTGATACAGGTATGGGGCTAGAACGCATGACAGCGGTTTTACAACATGTTAACTCAAACTATGAAATTGATATTTTCCAAACTTTAATTAAAAAGACGGCTGAAATTATTGGCACTAAAGATTTAGATAATAAATCTCTACGAGTCATTGCTGACCATATTCGTTCTTGTGCTTACTTAATTGCTGATGGAGTGATTCCTTCGAATGAAGGCCGTGGTTATGTATTGCGTCGTATCATCCGTCGTGCCGTACGTCACGGTCACTTATTAGGTGCACAAAATTCCTTTTTCTATAAACTAGTGCCAACACTTGCCCAAGTAATGGGCCATGCTGGTGAAATCATTACGGAAAAACAAGCGTTAATTGAGAAAACTCTAAAAGCGGAAGAAGAACAATTTGCTCGTACATTAGAACGTGGTTTAAGCCTTCTTGATGATGCATTAACACAAGTGAAAAATAATATGCTATCAGGAGATGTTGCGTTTAAATTATATGATACCTATGGCTTTCCATTGGATTTAACCGCAGATGTATGTCGTGAACGTAATATTGCTATTGATGAAGAAGGTTTTGATCGCGAGATGCAAGCACAACGTGCTCGTGCTCAAGCAAATAGTAACTTTAATGTAGATTATAATAATCTGATCAAAGTTGATGGTAAAACCGAATTTAAAGGTTACGAAACAACCTCTTTGTCAGAAGCCAAAGTCGTTGCCTTATTTGCTGATGGAAAATCAGTAGATTCTATTCAGTCTGGCGAAAATGCAGTGATTATTCTAGATCGTACTCCATTCTATGGAGAATCTGGTGGTCAAATTGGTGATACTGGTTATATATCAACAGATTTAGCTTCATTCCGTATAAACGATACACAAAAATATGGTCAAGTTTTTGGTCATATTGGTCAATTACAATCAGGTGAATTATCTGTAGGTGAAATCGTTTCTGCTCAAGTAGATACTGAACGTCGCAAAGCTATCACCGCAAACCACAGTGCAACTCACTTATTACACGCAGCCTTACGTGAAGTATTAGGTGATCATGTTGCTCAAAAAGGTTCTCTAGTATCAGATAGTGCATTACGATTCGATTTTATTCAACCTGAGCCTATTAGCAAGACACAACTCACTGAAATTGAACGCCTTGTCAATCGTCAAATTCGTAACAATGATCTAGTCACAACGGATATTATGGATATCGAATCGGCAAAACAAAAAGGGGCAATGGCATTATTTGGTGAAAAATATGGTGATATTGTACGTGTTGTCGGTATGACAGACTTCTCAATTGAGCTTTGTGGTGGTACTCACGTGCAACGAACTGGCGATATTGGATTATTCAAAATCATTTCTGAGGGGGCCGTTGCTGCGGGAATTCGTCGCATTGAGGCAGTCACAGCAGAAAATGCAATGAATTGGTTATACGAACAACAAAATATTATTAACCAAAGCGCTGAACTATTAAAATCAGATGCCTCATCGCTTATCGAAAAAATTCAACAACTTCAAGATAAAGCTAAAAAAACTGAAAAAGAATTACAACAATTAAAAGAAAAAGTGGCGATGCAAACTGGCTCTGATCTAGTAAAAAGTGCGGTTAAAATTAACGATATTTCCGTAATTATCCAACAACTAGATGGTATTGAAGCCAAATCACTACGTGTTATGGTTGATGATCTGAAAAACCAACTCGGTTCAGGGGTCATTGTATTTGCCTCTGTGATTGAAGATAAAGTAAATCTCATTGTTGGAGTGACTACAGATTTAACGGCAAAAGTAAAAGCGGGCGAACTTGTTAACCTTATGGCACAACAAGTTGGAGGTAAAGGCGGTGGTCGTCCAGACATGGCAATGGCTGGCGGTTCTCAACCAGAGAATATTAATGCAGCCCTAACCGCATGCTCAAATTGGTTAAATGCCAACTTATAATTACTTTAGATTAATATCACTTTTAATGGAATAGCTCACTACCTAATATCTGTGTAGTGAGCGCTATATTTTAATCAATAATAAGGATATTACAGACACAAATAGGGATATTAATAGATGAGGAGGTCTGTATGCTAATATTAACCCGTAAAGTTGGCGAGAGCTTACTCATCGGCGATGATATATCTATCACAATTTTAAATGTTCGTGGGAACCAAGTAAAAATTGGGGTGAATGCTCCCAAAGATGTCTCAGTACACCGTGAGGAAATTTACCAACGAATCAAACAAGCAGTTGAAGTTGAAGATGATAAAAATGCTTAGACAGTCTAGTAGGAGAAGTTATGACTAAATTAACATGTTTCAAAGCTTATGATATTCGCGGTCGTTTAGGCGATGAACTTAATGCTGACATTGTTTATCGTATTGGTCGTGCTTTTGGTCAATTTTTAAAACCAAAAACCATTGTTGTAGGTGGTGATGTTCGTTTGACTAGCAAAGAATTAAAAAGTGCCGTCACAAATGGACTATTAGATTCAGGTGTAAACGTCATTGATTTAGGCGAAGTGGGTACAGAAGAAGTTTATTTTGCGACTTCCTTCTTACAAGCTGATGGTGGAATTGAAGTCACTGCCAGCCATAATCCAATGGATTATAATGGTTTAAAATTAGTACGCGAAGGTTCTCGTCCAATTAGTGCAGATACAGGACTTGCAGATATTCAACGATTAGCTGAAGAAAATCATTTTTCCCCCGTTATCCAACGTGGAATATACAAACAACAATCCGTATTAAATGATTATGTTGAACATTTATTATCCTATATTAATTTAGATAGCTTAAAACCAATGAAATTAGTTATCAACTCGGGTAATGGTGCCGCAGGTCACGTTATTGATGCTATTGAAGCACAATTTAAAGCTCGTAATATTCCTATTAGCTTTATAAAAGTACATAATAATCCAGATGGTAGCTTTCCTCATGGTATTCCTAACCCATTACTGCATGAAAATCGCCAAGATACAATTGATGCTGTATTGGCAAATAACGCAGATATGGGAATTGCATTTGATGGTGACTTTGATCGTTGCTTCCTATTTGATGAAACCGCACAATTTATCGAAGGTTATTATATTGTCGGTTTATTAAGCCAAGCATTTTTACAAAAAAATAAAGGAGCAAAAATTATTTATGACCCTCGTTTAATTTGGAATACAATTCAATTAGTGGAAGAAAATGGCGGTGAAGCAATTATGTCTAAATCTGGTCACTCTTTCATTAAAGAGAAAATGCGTGCTGTAGATGCTATCTATGGTGGAGAAATGTCGGCGCACCATTATTTCCGTGACTTTAACTATTGCGATAGCGGTATGATTCCATGGTTATTAATGATTGAATTGGTTAGTACCACAGGTCAATCACTTGGTCAACTTGTCAACAATAGTATTGATACTTACCCATCTCCAGGGGAAATTAATAGTAAATTAACCGATGCAAAAGCTTCCATCGCTCGTGTACGTGCTGCTTATGAAAAAGATGCGATAAGCGTAGATGAAACTGATGGTATTAGTATCGAATATCCGACATGGCGTTTTAACTTACGTAGCTCTAATACCGAACCTGTGGTTCGCTTAAATTTAGAAACACGTGGGGATAAAAAATTAATGGACGAAAAAACAAAGGAAATTTTGGCAATTCTTCGTCAATAGATTGTAAAAATTTGTAAAAAGTCTACCGCACTTTATGATTAACAGTTAAAGTGCGGCTGAGTTATTATTTGAAGGAAAACTGATGAAAGTTATTATTCCCGTTGCGGGCCTTGGAACCCGTATGTTACCCGCTACAAAAGCTATTCCTAAAGAAATGCTGACGTTGGTCGATAAACCTCTAATCCAATATGTGGTCAATGAGTGTATTGCGGCTGGTGTGAAAGAGATTGTATTGGTTACTCACTCTTCAAAAAATGCTATTGAAAACCATTTTGATACCTCTTTTGAGCTTGAAACCATGTTAGAAAAACGTGTAAAACGTCAATTATTAGAAGAAGTTCGTTCTATTTGTCCAAAAGACGTTACCATTATGCATGTACGCCAAGGTAATGCTAAAGGATTAGGGCATGCCGTTTTATGTGGTCGCCCAGTAGTAGGTAATGAACCATTTGCAGTAGTATTACCAGATGTATTACTCGCAGAATTTACAGCAAACCAAAAAACAGAAAACCTAGCAGCTATGATTAAACGCTTTAATGATACAGGTGCAAGTCAAATCATGGTGGCGCCAGTGGATCCTAAAGATGTAAGTAGTTATGGTGTGGCTGATTGTAATGGTGTTGAGTTTGTTGCTGGAGAAAGTGCTAAAATTTCTCGCATGGTAGAGAAACCAAAACCTGAAGAAGCCCCTTCAAATCTTGCCGTAGTTGGTCGTTATGTATTCTCGGCAAATATTTGGGACTTACTGGAAAAAACACCTGTAGGTGTCGGTGATGAAATCCAATTAACTGATGCAATTGATATGCTAATTGAAAAAGAAACTGTTGAGGCTTTTCATATGACAGGTGAAAGTTTCGATTGTGGTGATAAAATTGGTTATATGAAAGCCTTTATCGAATATGGTGTTCACCATGATAGACTGGGCGCTGAATTTAAAAACTTTTTAAAAGATTTTACTAAGTCACTCTAATTTCTGCTCATAATAAACTAAGCTTTACACTGTAATGCTTAGTTTTTTTATATCTAAAATAAGGAAAATATTATGCTTACATCTAAATCTTGTGAATTATTTAATATTCCTTACTTTCAATTTTCACAATTAAAGAAATATTGCCCTGAGCTTATTCCTCAAATAAAACAAGATTATAAATTAGCTTGGAATGACTGGAAACGAACCATTCTACAAGTATCACAACAGCTTGGACAACCTTTTGCAGAACCTCATATTGAGAAATGGTGTAATGGTTGGCAAGTGAGAGCACATTTCTTTGCTTATTTTAAATATGAATTTAATCAAAACTCTGCTGCCATTTTCTCTGTTATTTTAAATCATCGAAGATTAAAAGTATGCTTAGATTGGCATTGTTATCGTGCAGATCGATCACAAATTAATCTACAACAATATAATCAATGGCTTAATCAATTTGATTTTAAACGATTCTCCAACTTTGATATTTGGCATTGTGATGAAAGTGAATATGATGACTTTCGACAAGTTAAACAACTTTCACCATCGACGCTTATTTTACAATCAGAAGAAGATTATTGGTGTATTGGACGAAATATCGAAGCAAAAGATCTCAATAACATAGATGCTGTTGAATTTATTACTCAAACGATTTGTGATCTAGTCCCCTTATATGAACGTTGCCATTGCTGATAAATTGAGTTGATTTTATTCGAATTTGCGTTATTCTTATAGCTAACTCATTCTGCCTGCAGCTCTGAGCGTTAAATATAACAAGTTTTGTTTATTTACTAATAAGGATTTTCCAATGAAAAAACTCTTCTTACTAACCGCACTTTGTTGTGCTGTGAGTTTAACTCAAGCCAATACGATTCCAGCAACCAATACAAATACCCATACTTACGAATTCACGCAAACTTACAATTTAGTTGTTCCCCAAGGTTCCAAAGGTGAAACTAAATTATGGGTTCCACTCCCTTTCACTAATGATTATCAAGAAGTCAAAACCATTGAGTTTGATGGTAATTACAAACAAGCTTACATTACTGAAAATAACCAATATGGTGCCAAAACTTTATTTGCAAATTGGGATGAAAAAGCCGAAAAACGGGATCTTCAGGTGAAATTAGTAGTCTTAACTAAAGACCGTGAACCTATGCTTAAAGGCGCTTTAGACAACTATCAAGCACCAGAAAAAATTGAATATTCGGTGGATGTACAAGAATATTTGAAACCAACGACACATATCAAAACCAATGGAATTGTGAAACAATTTGCCGAAAAAATTGTAGGTAATGAAACTAATCCGTTGAAAAAAGCTGAATTGATTCACACTTGGATCGTAAATAACATGGAGCGTGATAATTCTGTATTAGGATGTGGTGACGGTGATGTGGAAAAAATCTTAAAAACAGGTGTATTAAAAGGTAAATGTACTGATATTAATTCTGTTTTTGTAGCACTTGCTCGTGCATCAGGTATTCCTGCTCGTGAAGTTTTTGGTATTCGTTTAGGGCAAGCTGTAAAAATGGGAGAATATTCAAAAGCTGCATTTGGTGGGGCAAAAGATAAAATTGCTAACGAAAATAGCGGACAACACTGCCGTGCTGAATTCTATTTAGCAGGGTTTGGATGGGTTCCTGTAGATTCAGCGGACGTAGCTAAATATCGACTCACAGAGAAAAAATCGATTGAAGATAAAGATACGCAAGCGGTAGCCAAATACTTGTTTGGTAATTGGGAAGCAAACTGGATGGGTTATAATCATGGTCGTGATTTCACGCTTTATCCGACACCAGAGCTAACACCATTAAACAACTTTGGTTATCCTTACGCAGAAATCGGAGGCGATCCACTTAATTCATATGATGCTAAAGAATTTGGTTATGAATTCGTTTCTAAAGAACTCTAACAATAAATTCATAGTCTCTTGTGTCACTGCGGTTATCGCTGCAGTGACCTCTACACTATGCTGTATTGCGCCACTGATTTATTTAGCCTTTGGGATTTCTTCTACTTGGTTAATCAAACTCAACCAATATGAATATCTACGTACTCCTATGCTAATAATTTCATTGGTAGCATTTGGCTATGGTTTTTGGCTATTAATGTTCTCTAAAAAAATGATTTGTAGCAAATATATTTCTCGTCGAGGTTTAATCATTCTCTACTGGATTGTATTTGTTGTGATTATTTTCTTTCTCTGTTATCCGACTATTCTCCCTTGGATTTTAGAATATTTGGAATAATCATAGGAATCACCATGAAAAAATTTATTTATATTTTATTTTTAACTTTGGGCTTAGCAAATGTTATGCCATTACAAGCATCTGAAACAGTAACTACACAAACGCTGACAGAACAGCGTGAAGTATCTTTATTTGTGGATGAAATGACTTGTCAGCTCTGCGTTTATTTAGTCAATAAAGAATTGCGTGCAATTGACGGGGTTATTTCAACAAAAGCCACGATGAAAGATAAAATAGTTAAGGTTATCGTAAACAACCATGTCAGCAATGATCAACTGATTAAAGCTATTCAAAAATTGAAATATACTGCCAAAGTTATCTAATTCAAATTTTTCAATTTTCTACCGCACTTTTTGCCCTTTATAATCTTGTTTAGACATAATAAAAGTGCGGTAATTTCTCTTAAAATTCTGTTAATTTTACTGATTTTAAGCTATCCTATTGGCAATTTTATAACTCCAAATTCACCGCAAAAGGCGGTTCATTTTTCAATAGTTTTAAGGTAATACTATGCAAGAACAATATCGTCCTGACCTACTTGAAGCAGAAGTACAAAAACATTGGCAGGATAATCACACATTTAAAGCAGTTAAAGACACGAGTAAAGAGAAATACTACTGTCTTTCCATGTTCCCTTACCCATCTGGTCGTTTACACATGGGACATGTGCGTAACTATACGATTGCTGATGTTGTGTCTCGTTATCAACGTATGAATGGTAAAAATGTATTACAACCTGTGGGTTGGGATGCCTTTGGTCTGCCCGCAGAAGGTGCAGCTGTAAAAAACAAAACCGCACCTGCAAAATGGACCTATGAAAATATTGATTACATGAAAAACCAACTTAAGATGTTAGGTTTCTCTTATGACTGGGATCGTGAAATTGCAACTTGCAAACCTGATTACTATAAATGGGAACAATGGTTCTTTACTGAATTATATAAAAAAGGCTTAGTTTACAAGAAAACCTCAGTCGTCAACTGGTGTCCGAATGATGAAACTGTACTTGCTAACGAACAAGTACACGAAGGTTGTTGTTGGCGCTGTGATACGCCAGTGGAACAAAAAGAAATTCCTCAATGGTTCATCAAAATTACTGATTACGCAGAACAATTATTAGGGGATTTAGATACATTACCAGAATGGCCAGATATGGTGAAAACCATGCAACGTAACTGGATTGGACGTTCTGAAGGGGTAGAGATCACTTTCAAAATTGAAAATAGCGATGAAACTGTTGCTGTCTATACCACTCGTCCAGATACTTTCTATGGCGTGAGCTATATGGCAGTGGCCGCGGGTCATCCATTAGCAGAAAAAGCCGCTGAGAATAATCCTGCATTAGCCTCATTTATCCAAGAATGTAAAGGCACCAAAGTTGCGGAAGCTGAGCTTGCTACCATGGAGAAAAAAGGCATGGCGACAGGCATTAATGCTATTCACCCGATCACGGGTAAACTTGTGCCAATTTGGGTGGCTAATTTCGTATTAATGCACTATGGTACAGGTGCGGTAATGGCAGTGCCTGCCCACGATCAACGTGACTTTGAATTTGCTAGCAAATATGGCTTACCAATTAATCAAGTCATTACACCTATAAATGGTGAAGAAATTGATTTAACTAAAGCTGCTTTTACAGAACCAGGTAAACTGATTAACTCTGCGGAATTTGATGGCTGTGATTTTGATACTGCATTCAATGGGATTGCTGATAAATTAGAAAAAATGGGCGTAGGTAAACGCCAAGTGAACTACCGCTTACGTGACTGGGGTGTTTCTCGTCAACGCTATTGGGGAGCGCCAATCCCAATGCTTACTTTACCAAACGGTGAAGTCGTCCCTGTACCTAAAGAAGATTTACCAATTATTCTTCCTGAAAATGTCGTAATGGATGGAGTGAAGAGTCCAATTAAAGCAGATCCTGAATGGGCAAAAACAACTTATAACGGTCAGCCTGCATTAAAAGAAACTGATACTTTCGATACGTTCATGGAATCCTCTTGGTATTATGCACGCTATACCTGTCCACAATTCCAAGAGGGCATGTTAGATAAAGAAGAAGCCAATTATTGGCTACCTGTTGACCAGTATATCGGTGGTATTGAACATGCAACTATGCATTTACTTTATTTCCGTTTCTTCCATAAACTATTACGTGATGCAGGTTTTGTGAGTTCAGATGAACCCACTAAAAAATTACTTTGTCAAGGTATGGTATTAGCAGATGCATTCTATTACACCAGCCCAACTAATGAACGTATTTGGGTATCACCAACTAAAGTTAATTTACAACGTGATGAAAAAGGCCGCATTATCAAAGCAGTAGATGAAGAAGGTCACGAACTCGTTCATGCCGGCATGACCAAAATGTCTAAATCTAAAAATAATGGTATCGATCCGCAAGAAATGGTAGAGAAATACGGTGCTGACACCGTGCGTTTATTTATGATGTTTGCCTCTCCTGCTGAAATGACCCTTGAATGGCAGGAGTCTGGCGTAGAAGGAGCTAATCGTTTCTTACGTCGTTTATGGAACTTAGTGTTTGAATATAACAAAGCACCAACGACCATTGCAATTGATGTGGCTGCACTTTCATCTGCACAAAAAGCATTACGTCGTGATGTGCATAAAACTATTGCTAAAGTGAGTGATGACATTGGTCGCCGTCAAACTTTCAATACAGCAATCGCAGCCATTATGGAGTTAATGAATAAATTAACCCGAGCTCCGTTGGATACAGAACAAGATCGTGCGGTTATGGCTGAAGCACTAAGTGCAGTTGTACGTATGCTCTACCCAATCACACCACATATTTGTTTCCAATTATGGAAAGATTTAGGCCATACTGACAGTATTGATTTTACGGCATGGGTTGAAGCTGATGAAAAAGCAATGATAGATGATGAAAAATTAGTCGTCGTACAAGTGAATGGTAAAGTTCGTGCAAAAATCACCGTTCCTGCTGATATGAGTGAAGAAGATATTAAACAAGTTGCTCTAGCAGATGAAAATGTACGAAAATTCTTAGATGGCTTAAACGTAATCAAAGTCATTTATGTGCCGGGTAAATTATTAAGCTTCGTAGCAAAATAATCAAAAAATCCACCGCACTTTTACTAAAAGTGCGGTTATAAAACAAGGTTTTTCTATGTTAAAACGACTCAAAATCCTCTTTATTACAGCCTCTTTAGTGGCTTTAACTGCTTGTGGTTTTCATTTCCAAAACGGTCAATTAGTACCACAAGAATTACAGACCTTAACCCTTGAAAGTGCGGATCAATATGGCTATATGACCATTGCGATGCGTAAACAACTCCAAGTGAATAATGTAAAACTGGTTGATGCCAATGCAAATGTACCTGTGCTACGTTTAAATAAAATCACTACAAATGATGAAGTGGTATCGGTATTTAAACAAGGTCGTGAAGCAGAAAAAATGTTAATTTTACAAGTGGAAGCTTCTGTAAAATTACCTAACAAAGCCACTTATCCAATTATCGCTAAAGTAAACCGCACTTTTTTTGATAACTCACGCGCAGCACTGGCTAAATCATCTGAAAAAGAAATTATGTGGAACGATATGCGTGAACAAGCAGCACGTCAATTAATCCAAAAAATGGTGGCACTGCAACATCAAATGAAACAAACGAATACTAAGTAAATGAATAGAATTTTTACTGAGCAACTTTCTCATTCCCTAAATAATAGACTCGCTCGAGTCTATTATTTAATTGGGCAAGATCCTTTATTGCTTAGTGAAAGCCTAGATCAGATTACGAAAATAGCCAATACACAAGGCTTTGATGAAAAAGTTGAGGTGATAATTGATAACATGACAGATTGGAATGCTCTTTTTGAACGTTGCCAATCCATGGGATTATTCTTCAATAAACAAGCCATCATTCTAAAATTTCCTGAAAATTTGACCGCAGTTTTACAAAAAAACTTGATCGAACTTATTTCATTGCTGAATGAAGATATTTTGCTGATTTTACACTTTCCAAAGCTTACTAAAACAATGGAAAAACAAGATTGGTTTATACAACTTGAACATTATGAATCACAATCTGTACTTATCAACTGCCAGACACCAACTGTAGAACAACTCCCTATTTGGGTGAGCAACCGTGTTAAAACAATGGGGCTGACAATTGAGCAAGATGCACTTCAATTACTTTGTTATAGTTATGAAAATAATTTATTGGCTCTAAAACAAGCATTAGAGTTGCTTGCACTACTACACCCTGATAACAAATTAAGTTTTGTTCGTGTTAAAAATATTGTAGAACAATCCTCTATTTTTACCCCATTCCAATGGATAGATGCGTTACTAGAAGGCAAAGAGGCTCGTGCTCAACGTATTTTAAATGGCTTACAAGCAGAGGATGTGCAACCTATCATTTTATTACGCACACTACAACGTGAATTAATTATCTTATTAACTCTTACAAAACCACAACAGCGTCTTACCAGTATCGATGATAGTCTGCCTCTAAATCAATTAAGAGAAAATTTTGATCGCCTAAAAATTTGGCAAAATCGCCGCAATTTATACACTCAAGCCTTAAAGCGTCTGACCTATCGCCAACTATACCTAATGTGCCAACAACTCGGTGAACTAGAACGCTTAGCTAAACAAGAATTTAGCCCGAATCTTTGGCAACAACTCTCAAATTTTGTTCTAAAAGGTTAATTTAGACTATATTTCTATGAGAAATATAGTAACACTTCATATAGCTATGATGCAGTAAAAACCTCCAATCATAAAATAAAGATAGGCTGATTCTTAATTTATTTAAAATAATGTATCTCCATGCCATAAAACAAAATTTTATTATGCATTAATAAAATTTATATCTACGATAAAAATATCTATTGCAAAAGATTTTAAACTCTAGTATATCTGTAATTGTTCATTTTTTAATAAATTATGAATACATAAAACACAACATTACTCACATATTGCAATATGCACGGAGAGCTAACTATGAAAAAATTTTTAAAATTATCATTAGTAACAAGTATGGCAATGGCTGCATTCTCTGTTCAAGCAGAAGAAAGCTTTATTACTATCGGTACAGGTGGGCAAACAGGGGTATATTACGTTGTTGGTCAATCAATTTGCCAGTTAGTAAATCGTGATACTGCAAAAACCCAAATCAAATGTAATGCTCCATCAACAGGAGCTTCAGTGGCTAACTTAAATGCCATCGCAGAAAAACAAATGGATATGGGGATTGCTCAATCAGATTGGCAATTCCATGCATATAATGGTTCAAGCTCATTTGAAGGTAAAAAGAATGATAAACTCAGAGCAGTCTTTTCTCTTCACCCAGAACCCTTCACTTTAATGGCTCGTGATGATTCAGGAATCAAAAATTTTGATGATTTAAAAGGTAAACGAGTCAATGTGGGAGATCCAGGCTCTGGTACTCGTGCAACAATGAATGTTATTTTAGCGGCAAAAGGTTGGACAGATAAAGATTTCAAAGTAGCTTCAGAGCTAAAACCAGCTGAAATGGCATCTGTTATGTGTGATAACAACTTAGATGCAATTACCTATAATGTAGGGCATCCTAATGGTGCATTAAAAGAGGCTGCTGCATCTTGTAATGCTCATTTAGTTCCAGTCACAGGTGAAGCGATTGATAAATTAGTTGCAGATCATCCTTATTATGCTAAAGCAACCATTCCTGGTGGTTTATATAAAGGCTCTGATCAACCAGTAGATACATTTGGTGTCTATGCAACTCTCGTTAGCTCAAGTGATGTTGATGCAGATAAAGTTTATGCTGTTGTTAAAGCTGTTTTTGATAACTTCGATCGTTTCAAACGTTTACACCCTGCCTTTGCAAACTTGAAAGAAGAAGACATGATCAAAAATGCACTTTCTGCACCGTTACACGATGGAGCAGTGCGCTATTATAAAGAACGAGGCTGGATTAAATAACTTCTCAGTCTTAACTAATGACATATAGCCATTAATAAATTACCACAGTTTGGATTATCCAGTCTGTGGTAATTTAATTCATAACTATAAAAGTTATAGTTTTTTTATTTTTCATTATCTCGTGAGAATCAACCTATGTCAGAACCTAAAACAGCAAACTATGATGACCTCCAAGATATGGTAGCTTCTAATGATACGGGGGGGCGAACACCCACTGGTATTGCCAAAAAAACCATCGTATATGTTGCTATTCTATGGTCTATTTTCCAAATTTATTATGCATCTCCATTTCCTTTTATTCTTCAAGAATGGTTAAGTAGCTTAGGTATTAATTTGAATGTTGTCGTCGATGATACAAAAGCACGTTCAATTCATTTGGCCTTTGCCATGTTCCTTGCATTTTTATCTTATCCAGCTTTTGCTAACTCACCTAAGCACAAAATTCCTGCTTTAGACTGGTGCTTTGCATTTTTAGGTGCTTTTCTTGGTTTATACTATATTTTCTTTTATGAAGGATTAGTTAAACGTTTTGGTGCACCCAATTTACAAGATATCATCGCAGGTTGCATTGGTGTGTTATTGGTTTTAGAAGCTACACGTCGTAGCCTTGGATTACCATTAGTCGTCATAGCTATTATCTTCTTACTTTATAACTTTTTTGGTCAATATTTTCCTAGTGATTGGTTAATTAGCCATCGTACGGGTTCCCTTGCACATATTATTAATCAACAATGGGTGACTACTGAAGGTGTATTCGGAATTGCCTTAGGTGTATCTACTAAATATGTATTTCTATTTGTATTATTTGGCGCTTTACTAGACAAAGCCGGTGCTGGTAACTATTTTATTAAAACAGCTTTTGCTTATTTAGGTCACTTACGTGGAGGACCAGCTAAAGCAGCGGTTGTATCATCAGGTTTAACGGGATTAATTTCTGGTTCATCTATTGCAAATGTGGTTACTACGGGAACCTTCACCATTCCAATGATGAAACGTGTTGGTTTTACCAATGAAAAAGCTGGTGCAGTTGAAGTTGCCTCATCTGTCAATGGTCAAATTATGCCTCCAGTTATGGGTGCAGCAGCGTTTTTGATGATTGAATACATTAATATGCCATATAATGAATTAATTAAGCATGCATTCTTACCAGCATTAATTTCTTATATTGCACTAGTTTATATTGTCCACTTAGAAGCTTGTAAAATGAATTTACAAGGCTTAGCTCGAGTTGAACCACCGAAGCCTTTTTTAATTAGCTTAATTCGTACTCTCGCATCTTTCCTAATTATTTGCATATTATATTTTGCTGTTAAGTTCGGTTTAGGCTGGATTAATGAAGTTATCCCTCAACACTCTTTACTCATTGTCTGCATCATTCTGACAATAGTATATTTATTACTGATTCGTCGTGTGGCAAGTTTTCCAGACCTTGAAGTAGACGATCCAAACTCGCCTATTGCAACATTACCTGCCACCAAACCCACTGTAAATTCAGGTTTACATTATTTAATTCCTGTTGTGGTTTTATTGTGGTGTTTAATGGTAGAAATGTTATCTCCTGGTTTATCCGCATTCTGGGGGACAATGACGCTAATTGCTATTCAATTAACACAACGTCCACTATTAAATTTCTTCCGTAAACAACCTATTACAAAAGCCTTATTAAAACAAGGCTGGCAAGAATTATTAGAGGGTTTAGAAAGCGGTGGACGTAATATGACTGGTATTGGTTTAGCTACCGCAACCGCAGGAATTATCGTAGGAGTTGTCGCTCTCACTGGATTTGGAGTACAACTCTCAGGTGTAATTGAGCTGCTTTCTATGGGCAATATCATCCTAATGTTAATTCTAGTAGCTATTTTCAGCCTAATTCTTGGTATGGGTTTACCAACCACTGCTAATTACATTGTTGTCTCTTCCCTTATGGCAATCGTTATTGTAGAAGTTGGGCGTCAAAATGGCTTAATTGTTCCTCTCATTGCAGTACATTTATTTGTATTCTATTTTGGTATTATGGCAGATGTTACCCCACCTGTTGGGCTAGCTTCATTTGCAGCAGCTGCTATTTCTGGTGGTAGCCCAATAAAAACAGGAATGGTAGCTTTTATATATAGTTTAAGAACAGCCATTTTACCTTTCCTATTTATTTTTAATACGGACTTGCTCTTACTTGACGTAGGTTGGGCAAAGGGTATTTTAGTATTTATTACTGCAACCACAGGTGTTTTACTATTTACAGCTGGAACCATGAATTATTTCTTTACCAAAAATAAATGGTGGGAAACTATTCTGTTATTAATTCTAGCATTTGCTTTATTTAGACCAGGTTTCTTTATGGAACGTATCATGCCATCAGAACGACATATTGAACCAGCTCAAATGGTACAACAATTACAAAATGTTAAGGTTGGTGAGAAATTCATGATTAAAGTTTCAGGTGTTAACCCCTACGGTAAACCAATAGAATTTTATGCGCAATTACCTGTGCCAGAAGGTGCCACAGGTGAAGAACGAGTGAAAAAACTAGGCTTAACACTTATGCAAACGGATGACAAAATTACTATTGATGGTGTCGAAACACCTAAAGTAATCATTGACTTAGTAGAAATCGATTCTGAAGCAGCAAAAGCAGGATTAAACTGGGATCAAACCATTATAGATGTGGCATTACCGCAAGATGCACCCGCTAAAGAATGGATATTTATACCTGCATTTATCCTTGCTTTCTTAATCGGTTATAACCAACGTCGTCGTTTAAAACAACACTAATTTTATGGCACACATAGCGGTGCCATCAATAAATGAAAAAGGAAATTTACTATGTATAACAAGCTACTCATTGCAATTGACTTAGCCAATCTAGAAAGTGCAAAGTATGTGGTTAATACGGCCTTGAAGCTTACAGCGAATAACCCAAATGCAGTCTATCGTGTTGTGTCAATTATTGAGCCTGTGGATAATAGTTTAATTGCGGCATTCTTACCTAAGAACTTTGATAAATCTGTGTTAGCGGAAGCCAATAAAAAGCTACATGACTTTACACAAGCGACATTTCCTAAAGATGCAAAAGTACAACATATTGTTACCTATGGGACAATTTATGAAGAAATCTGCCATATTGCAGATGAGAAAGATGTTGATATTATTGTCATGTTAGCGAGCAGTAAACCTCACGCAGAAGGTTTAAGTGCAAATACTGTACGAGTAGCTCGTAATACGGATAAACCAATTCTTGTACTACGTTAATCCAAACCCAAGATCAAAGCCCTGAAGTTTCAGGGCTTTGCTTATCACGATAAAAGTGCGGTCAAGTTTTTCAGAAATTTTCAAGTAAAATTTATCTAACTTTCTGCCAACAACCGTTGTACCAATTTTAAATTAGCTGGAGGAAATTTGGATTCATCTAAATCATGTTGAGCTATCCAAAATCCCTCTTGACCTTCACGACCAAAAGGTTCACCAATCCATTCTTTGACTAAATAAAAATAAAAATGAATAATTTTATTGGGATATTCAAAAACAAATTGTTCATACATAACGGGGTTTAAAACAACGATTCCAACTTCTTCCTCTAACTCTCTTTTTAGGGCTTGTTCTGGTGTTTCTCCCATATCAATTTTACCACCAGGAAATTCTAAGGATTGTGCAAAATCTTGCCCTTCTAAACGTTGTGTTAAATAGATCTGCCCAAACTCATTACGAATAATACCAGCTGCAACTTGGACTTGTTTCTTATTCATCATCATCTTCCTACTGAATGATTAGACTTATTCATAATTGACATTTATTCAATTAAAAAGTGCGGTTAAAATTTTAAATTTCTAACCGCACTTACTTCATACTAAGATTCTTGTGTTACACGACTACCATGGCAATGCTTGTATTTTTTGCCAGAGCCACAAGGACAAGGATCATTACGACCAATACGATGTTCTCCCTGTGCAACAGCTCGCTGACCATCAACACTTTCGCTGGTACCGCTTGAATTACCATATTCAGCATCTGCAATTTGTTTTGCCGCTTGTTCCACCGCTGCCATAGCTTGCTGTTGTGCTTGAACTTCTTCTTGGGTGCGCACTTGAACACGACTTAATGTTCTGATTACAGAGAGTTTTAAAGCATCCAGCATTTCCGTAAACATCTGGAATGACTCTTTTTTATATTCCTGTTTAGGATCCTTTTGTGCATAGCCACGTAAGTGAATACCTTTACGTAATTGATCCATTGAAGATAAATGCTCTTTCCATAACTCATCAAGAGTTTGTAACATTACTCCTTTTTCAAAATTACGCATAGTTTCTGCACCAACAATTTCTTCTTTACGTTGATATTCTTTAATTGCAGCTTCAACAATACGTTCACGAAGATTATCTTCATGTAAGTTATTATCTTCTTCTAACCATTTTGCAATTGGTAAATCTAAGGCAAAGTCTTGTTTTAAACGCGTTTCCAGTTCTGGAATATTCCATTGTTCTTCTAATGATTGCGGTGGAATATATTGATCAATCACCTCATTAAAGACATCTTCTCGAATCGCCACAATTGTCTCTGAAATATCATCATGATCTAATAAATCATTACGTTGGGCATAAATTGCATGACGTTGATCATTTGCGACATCATCAAATTGTAATAAGTTCTTACGACCATCAAAGTTATGAGCCTCCACTTTTGCTTGTGCTGAAGCAATAACTTTAGCCAATAATTTCGATTCCATTGCCTCACCTTCAGAGGTGAAAGCTTTACGCATCATATTTAACTTACCTTCATTCAAGTAAATACGCATTAAGCTATCATCTAATGATAAGTAGAAACGGGATGAGCCTGGATCGCCTTGACGACCTGAACGACCACGTAACTGATTATCAATACGACGAGATTCATGTCGTTCTGTACCAATAATATGTAAACCACCCGCTTTCATTACGGTATCATGACGTTGTTGCCATGCATTTTTTAGAGCTTCAATTTGTTCTTCTGTTGGATTATCTAGCTTAGCTGCTTCTGCTTTCCAGTTACCTCCCAACATAATGTCCGTACCACGTCCCGCCATATTAGTTGCAATAGTTACTGCACCAGGATACCCTGCATTAGCAATAATTTCCGCTTCCTGAGCATGGAATTTTGCATTCAATACATTATGTGGAATGCCTGCTTTATTTAATTCATGAGACAGTAATTCTGACTTTTCAATAGATGCTGTACCCACCAATACTGGCTGACTACGAGCAACACATTCTTTGATATCATCAATAATCGCTTTAAATTTATAAGCTTCATTTTCAAACATCACGTCTGTTCGGTCATCACGAATCATCGGACGATTAGTTGGAATAACGATGGTTTCTAAACCGTAGATTTGTTGAAATTCAAATGCTTCAGTATCAGCTGTACCAGTCATACCTGCTAATTTTTCATACAAACGGAAATAGTTTTGATAAGTAATCGAAGCAACTGTTTGATTTTCGCCTTGAATTCTCACATGCTCTTTTGCTTCGATAGCTTGGTGTAAACCATCCGACCAACGGCGACCAGCCATTGTACGGCCAGTGTGTTCATCAACAATAACAATCTCACCATCTTTAACAATATAATCCACATCTCGTTCAAATAAAGTATGAGCACGCAATGCGGCATAAATATGATGTAATAACCCGATTTTTGCTGGTGAATATAAAGATTCATCCTCACCCATAAAACCATTACTGGTTAGCCAATTCTCACATTTTTCTTGGCCTCGTTCGGTTAAATAAGCTTGTTTAGTTTTTAAGTCTAAAGTGAAGTCACCATCCCCCTGATATTCATCACTGTCTTCTTTATCTTGTTTGATTAATAATGGGATTAATTTATCAATCGCCATATAAAGTTCAGAACTATCTTCTGCGGGGCCTGAAATAATTAAAGGTGTACGAGCTTCATCAATTAAGATGGAATCCACTTCATCTACTAATGCATAATGTAATTGGCGTTGAAAACGATCTTCCGCAGAATGTGCTAAATTATCCCGTAAATAATCAAAACCTAATTCACTGTTTGTTGCATAAGTAATATCTGCTTTATAGGCTTCACGCTTTGCTTCTGGCGATAAACCTGGCACATTCACGCCTACTGTCATCCCTAAAAATTCAAATAATGGACGGTTAGTTTCTGCATCACGACCTGCAAGATAGTCATTTACAGTCACTACATGAACGCCCTTACCTGTTAACGCATTTAAATAACAAGGTAAAGTTGCTGTTAAGGTTTTACCTTCACCCGTACGCATTTCAGCAATATTACGATTAGTTAATACCATTCCACCAACAAGCTGCACATCGAAATGGCGCATACCAAGTACACGTTTACTGGCTTCACGAACAGTTGCAAAAGCTTCTGGCATTAAACTTTCTAAGCTTTCACCTTTTTCTAATCTTGCACGAAACTCTGCTGTCTTCGCTTTTAATTCATCATCAGTTAAAGCTTCAAAACTTGGTTCTAATGCATTAATTTTTTTTACAATTTTGTTTAATCTACGTAGTACACGATCATTGCGACTACCAAAAATTTTTGTTGCGATAGTTTTTAACATAAATCTTATTTCTCTTTTCAATAAAGGGCTAAAGTGAGATAACTCATCAGGATAAATCATATTAATGATGCTAGATAGCATTGACTTACATCAGCATTAAAGAGAAGGACTACCACGAATTGGAGGAGAGAACTCGCATAGAGAAGAGACAAATAAGTGCGGTTCATTTTTAGAAAATTTTACCTGTTTAATATGACGTTGTTGCACATCAGAATAAGGTACAATCGCTTGATGAACAAGTGCTACTTTTTTTAATAATTGTTGCTGAAAGTGATGTGATTGTTGTTGATAATTTTCTGTAGTTGATTCGCTATATTCAACGCCTTGAACGTTAGGCAAAGCAAACATCGCAATCATACTTACCAGAAGTTGCGACCAAAATGTATGCTTAATTTTATGAGAAATTATCATCATTATACAAACAGCTAAAAAAGTTTTTCGTATTGTAACGGAAATTCGCTACAATGTCCTTTATTAATTGGGATCAATTTAGGAAATTCAATGCCACGCAACCAGAAAGTAATGAATATTAAAGATCTGTTAGAAACCTCTGACTTATCAAAGATCATGCAAAAAGGATTATTCCTAAATCAATTAAACCAACAGCTTCAACAAATTTTCCCTGCACAATGTAAAGGCTTATATCGCCTTGCCAACTTTACTCAAGATAGCCTAATTATTGAAGTAACGAATGCTGTTGTACGCCAAAGCCTACTATTTAAACAACAAGATTTATTAAACTTAATTCAAAAAGATTATCCAGAAATTATCAAATTAACTTTTAAAATTAATCCTGAAATTGGCTAAAAAAACTGATCCTATTTAAAAAGAGCAATTAATTCATTAACTTTAATACGTCGTTCTGAAGTTTGGCTAATAGAACGTTGCACCTTAATACGTTTAAACTTTGCCCCATTATAAATTTCACGAGTAAATTTAGTATCATGATTAGATATCAATACTGGAATATGACGTTCTTGAGATATCTGTTTAGCAAGCATAGCCAAATGATGTTGATGTTCTAATGAAAAATCATGAGATGAATACTTGGTAAAATTGGTTTCTTGTATAAGAGGAGCATAAGGTGGGTCACAATAAATGACCGAATCCTCGTCTGCGAGCGCAAAAGTTTCTTGGAAATCTGCACAAATAAAGACCGCACTTTGTGCTTTTTCCGCAAAATAGCGTAATTCTTGTTCAGGGAAATAATGAGTTTTATAAGCACCAAACGGCACATTAAACTCATTTTGTGAGTTATAGCGACACAAGCCATTAAAACCAAAACGATTTAAATAAAGAAATAATACTGAACGAACAAACGTGTCTTCTGATGCATTAAAATCAGCTCGTCGTTGATAATAATAGCTAGCAGTATTTGCCTGAGGATGGAAAAAAATAGGTTTTAAGGCACTAATATAAGCCTCTACATCTAGTTTAACCGCATTAAATAAATTAATTAAATCAGGATTAATATCGGCAAGCACATATCTCTCAAAATGGCTATTAAGAAATACTGAACCAGCCCCGACAAAAGGCTCAACTAAACATTTTTTACGTTTAGGAAGTAAACGATTAATATCATCCATTAACCGAAACTTTCCCCCCGCCCATTTTAAAAATGAACGGTGTTTTAAGTAATGTTTAGTTTTTGCACGAGAAGACATTGAGTGGCACTAATCGTTTTGAGTACAAGCCTGGATTGCAGCAAGAACCAGTTGTTGATTCATATCTGTAGCCACATAAGCTTGCCCGAGTGACTTTAATAAAACAAGACGTAATTTACCTGCTAACACTTTTTTATCGCGCATCATATGCGGTAAATAATCTTCTGGTTGCATCGTATCAGGTGAAACCGTTGGCAAATTTGCACGAGCAAATAATTTTTCTAAGCGGCCAACATCTTGGCGAGTGATATTCCCTAATTTTTCAGATAATGCAGCTGCCATCATGGAACCTACGGCTACCGCCTCACCATGTAACCAATTGCCATAACCTAAATGAGTTTCAATAGCATGCCCAAAAGTATGACCAAGGTTTAATAAAGCACGATCTCCTTTCTCAGTTTCATCACAAGCAACAATACCTGCTTTAATTTGGCAACAACGAGCGATACAGAATTTTAGATCTTGTTGTTTTAATGCGACTAAATTATCAATATGCTCTTCTAGCCATTCAAAGAATGGTAAATCTAAAATAGCACCATATTTAATCACTTCAGCTAAGCCTGCGTTCACTTCTCTTTTAGGTAAAGTATTCAGGGTTGTGGTATCAATAATCACTGTAATAGGTTGATAAAACGCGCCTATCATATTTTTACCTAACTCATGATTAACAGCGGTTTTTCCACCTACTGAGGAATCCACTTGAGCCAGCAAAGTAGTTGGTATTTGAATAAAGCGAATACCACGTTGATAACTCGCAGCCGCATAACCTACAATATCACCAATCACCCCGCCTCCCAAGGCAATTAGCGTAGTATCACGACCATGATTTTCTTCTAATAATGCGGTAAAAACCCTATTTAATGAGTCTAGATTTTTATATTTTTCTCCATCTGGAAGTAAAACATGGCTTACTTTACAACCTATTTTTTCTAAGGTTTCAGTTACGGGTTTTAGATAATATTGTGCAATTGTTGGATTACTCACAATCATCACTTTATCTTCAGCTTTAAGAGGATAAACTGCTGCATTGGTTAATAAAGACTCACCAATGTAAATGGGATAACGGCGTTCTTTTAATTCAACATTTACACATTCCATAACTTACAACCTTAATTTATAGATTATTTATCCGTTAAAATTATCAATTAACTCAACAATATGACTCGCCATTAATTTCGCACTTTGTTCATCTGTTGGTAAGGTAATATCCGCTATTTCTTCATATAATGGATTACGGATTTTTGCTAATTCTTCTAAAACTTGACGAGTATCATCAACGCCTTGTAGAAGAGGGCGTTTTTTATCGCGTTGAGTACGTTCAAACTGTTTATCAACTGTAGTTTGTAAATAAATCACAATACCACGAGCGGAAAGATGATTACGGGTGTCTTTTGAAACGATAGAACCGCCACCAGTAGAAAGCACAATGCCTTGTTTCTGAGTAAGTTCATTAATCACTCGAGCTTCACGTTTACGAAAACCTGCTTCTCCTTCGATATCAAAAATCCAACTAATATCTGCCCCCGCTCGCTGCTCTATTTCGTTATCAGAATCAATAAATTCCATATTTAAAAGTTGAGCAAGTTGGCGACCAATGGTACTTTTACCCGCGCCCATTGGACCCACTAAAAAAATATTACGTTTTTCTGCCATTTTTTATTCTTCTTAAAATATTCTAATCGGTTAAAAAAATCCTTAATCGTTTCCATCACTAACGATAAATAAACGGATCACCTAAACTGATAGATTATCTCAATAAATCCCCCCTATTTTCAACCTTAGGAAGAAATTTATTGTAATTATTTAATAAAACAAGGGCAAAATAGTGAATTATGTTATTTTTTTAAGTCACTAATAGGATATTCGAATCGTTTTTGAATCTGTTCTAAACTTTCACCCTGTTTGAGAATATGGGGAGTAACAAAAATCACTAATTCACGCTTTTGATGCTTTTCACTCTCTTTACTAAATAGGCGTTTAATAATAGGAATATCTCCTAGCACAGGAACTTTATCTTCACCTTTGGTAATCGTATCGTTAAATACACCACCCAATACAATAGTTTCACCATCTTTTGCAAAGACTTGAGTATTAATTTCTTGTTTATCAATAGCAATCAAATTACTATTGCCATATACAATATTTGCACTTGGTGAATTTTGGCTAACAATTAAATCTAATAGAATCGAATTATCTTTAGAAATATGAGGAGTGACTTCTAAGCCTAACACCGCATCTCGAAATTCAACATACTCTGTATCATTTTTTCGATTGACTGTTACATAAGGAATTTCTGTTCCCTGTTTAATACTTGCACTCTTTTTATTTGTCGTGAGCAAACGAGGACTAGCAATAATTTTTACATTATGTTCCTGTTCTAATGCGGTTAATTCAAGATCTAATAATCTACCGTGAATTTTAGCCACTTGTAATGCAATTGAACCTGCTGGTGTGGAGCTAGTTGGAAAATTAATATTAAGATTTTCTGCAATATTTAATAATCCATTACCCTCTAAACTGCCAGCAACACGATGTGCGGTATTTACCCCCTCTAGTAGCCCCCACCGAACACCTAGCTCTTTCAAACTTTCATCATTCATTGTGACAATACGAGCCTCAATAGCGATTTGTTCAATAGGCTTATCTAGTTGAGCAACCATTCTCTTAATATTTTGTATAGAGGCATTATCATCTTGAATTAAAAGTTGATTACTCCTTTCATCAAAACTAATAGCACCTGTGGGTGAAAGCAATGATCCTGTCCCTGAAGTCAAAGATTTCATCACTTCTGAGGCTTTAGCAAAATGCAATTTTATCGCACTGGTTACAATTTGTGGTTCAGCCAAAAGTGCGGTAGGTTTTTCAAAAATTTTATCTTTAGGAAGTGATGTAGATTGCTCGACTAAATTATGTTTACTTAAATAATAAATACCTTTATCTTGCCATAAAGAAAGCTGTTTTAATTTTGCAACAGATGTTAAAAGTTGAGGAAAATCAACTTTATCCAATTGTAATGACAAGGTACTATCTAGTTCATCATCAATAATCAAATTGATATTTTGTTCAAGCGCTAATTGTTGTAGTGTTGGTACTAAAGGTGCTCTTTTTAAACGAATTGAAAAAGTTGAATCAATCTGTTCTGTAGCCATAGCAATAGGCATCAAAAGCCCTAAACAAAGCCCGAATTTAACTATAAATAATATTATTCCTTTCATATTTAGCCCTAAAATTTTATGTTAACTACTCGTGTTTGCTGACAATTTTCTGCCTCATCCCAGGCTAATAATTGGATGTTCTTACGGCTAATTTGCTGTAATTTTAATTGCTCTTTACTGATCAGATTACCAACCATAGCGGTATAAATATGTTTTTCATTATCCATAAAAAATGCTTTCCAAGCTGTTGTATATTGCATCATGCCAATTAGCTTTAATTGCTGAAAAGAAATATGTTCTGCAATCACTGTTGATTCTGTATCACAATGATGTCGAACTTCGTTAATTGATTCTGTTGATAAAGAATGTGCTAATCGCTGTTGTTTATCAAAAGGATCTGCTTCAGCATTTAAATTTTCTAGCCAAAATAAATTTGTGATCAATAATGCAAAAATAACCCTTAGTCTCATTCAGGCTCCTTATGATGTAATTGGCAAGTGAGTTGACTATAGATACCTGGCTCATCATCTTTTTTATAAAGACGTAATGTCGTTAGTTGAAGAGGCTTAAATTTTTGTAATAACTGAATTAAAAATCGATTAATAGTTGAGAAACGCCCCTGTATCTGTAATTTTAAAATCGGAGATTGTAAGAAGCTCCATTGGGAAGAATGAATAATAAGTTGTTTTGATGTTAATTGAATATGTTGATTAATAGGAGATAATGCGAGTGTTAATTGAGGCGTGAATGACTCATACTGCATCTTTTTTTGTAATACATTAAGTAATTTTTGTTGATGCTCTACTTGTTGCTGTTGTGCAAATACCTCTTGTTCAAGTTGCCTAATTCTATATTGCATCTGCAAGAATTGATAACTTGGAAAAGATAAACTTAATACCAAAACACCGATCAACAGAAAATTCTGTTTAGTCGGCGAAGCTTTTACACAACTTCGCCATAATTGTTGTTCCATAACTATTTCCAATAAATATCAAATCCAAATTCAATTGTGCTATCTGATAGCGTAATAAAATGATTCAATTGGTGAGTTTGAATAAATGATGATTGACTAATATATTGCTGAATATGATCAAACTCAGACTGCTGAGTCACCCTCCCCTTGAGCTTGATCCGTTCTTTTTCAACATAAAATTCTGTGAGTTCACCTTGAATAAATGGTAAATCTTTTAACCATGCCATGAATTGCAAAACTTCATTTGAAGATACCAGCAGTTGCCCTTCTCCCCATTCTTGTTCTTGCCTCAATTGCGTTAATTGATGTTCTAGTTTAGAAAGCATTGTCTGCTGTTGTTGAGATTGATGTTGTTTTATAGCAATCATTTGTTGTAAATGCTGATTCCAATAACTTAATCCAACATAAGTCAAGCAAAGTGCGGTGGTAAAACTCAAAATTTTAAACACCAATCGTCGTTGTTGTTGACGAAATAAACGAGTTCTCCATGGCAAAAGATTTATCCATTGTTTCATTAACTAGTGCTTCACTCCGATACCTAATAAACCGGCTTGTTCAAGTTCTTCAAGAGCCTCAAGCTCTTCTAAATCTAACTGTAAGACATTTTTATTTTCAGGCTCTTCTGTCCATAAAGCAGCACCTAATGCCATTAGTGGTAAATCGGTTTCAATTAATTGCCAATCACTAGATTGCAGGGCATTTGTTGCACTGTAAGCGTAACAATATTCTGGAATATCTTGGTATCTTGCACAAAATTGTTCATAAAGCTCACTTAGACTAGTTTCGGCTAATTGTAATACACGAAGTTGTTGATCTTTACGTTGTACCGCTAATGAGTAAAGCTCATCTTGATAAAGCATTGCAGCCTCATCATTAAATTGTGCTTTTAAAATAAACCGATAAGCTCGTTCAATGGCATAAATGGCACTATCTAGTACATCTAAACCAAAAGGCTCAAACATCATAATTTGGTGTTCTGCGACTTTACGCATAATGGCAAAAATATCCAAACGAGTGCCGCCTTTCAAATGGCTTGCACAATAATCATACCAAACCTCTTCTAAAGAAATGGGTAAATCACGCTGTAAGAAAAACTCACATTGTTGTTCACATTCTTGTTCATTGAGCGTGTCTGGTAAAAATAATGTTTGATTCCATAATTGATTTGGCAAAGCCGCGGTAATAAGTTTAAGCTCTAATTTTTGCTTATCAGAATACTGCCCAACCTGTCGAATAAGGTTATCTAAAGATTGAGTTCTATCAAACATATCCCATAGCACGTGATAAGCTTGCCCATATTCATCAAACCAAATGGCATCTAATAATTCTTTACCATGTTGGCGATTTAAAAATAATCCTACATTTAGATTTTTCGTTGTATTCCTTGTCATTTTCATCATAATTTCCTATTTTTTACTGACTAATTTATTTTTTAACTTTAGATTTATTGAACTAATCTTTATACTTAGTTGTTTAATAAAGGGGAAAGTAGTGTTTCTTACTTTTTCATAAAAAGCATCAATAAAGAGTGAATTTTGGAATGAAGATCGCAAAATTAATATTAAGTACTCTATTAACTATCATTATTTTAGGGTGCATAGCTGGAGGTTTATTGTATTTTCACATTAAATCTCAGTTACCAGATGTACAAAGTTTAAAAACCGTAGAATTGCAACAGCCGATGCAAATTTATACCGCAGATGAAAAACTGATTGGAGAAGTCGGAGAACAGCGTCGCATTCCTGTAAAACTTGAAAATGTTCCCCAAACCTTAATTAATGCGGTACTTGCCACCGAAGATAGCCGTTTTTATGAACATCATGGTTTAGATCCTATTGGTATTATTCGGGCGGTTTCTGTTGCTATTAATAATGGTGGAGCATCACAAGGTGCAAGCACCATCACACAACAATTAGCCAGAAACTTCTTCTTAACCCCTGAGAAAACAATTATACGTAAGGCTAAAGAAGCGATTTTAGCCATTGAAATAGAAAATGCGCTTTCCAAAACAGAGATCTTAGAGCTTTACCTCAATAAAATTTATTTAGGTTATCGTTCTTATGGTGTAGCCGCCGCAGCAAAAACCTATTTTGGTAAAAATTTAGATGAATTAACCTTATCTGAAATGGCTATCATTGCTGGTTTACCTAAAGCACCATCAACCATGAATCCACTTTACTCTCTAAAACGTGCAGAAGAACGCCGTAATGTCGTACTGGGTCGCATGTTAGAAATGAATTTCATCACTAAATTACAATATGATGAAGCACGTAAAGATCCTATTAAAGCCTCATATCATGGAGCACAAATTGAATTCCGAGCAGATTACGTAACTGAAATGGTTCGCCAAGAAATGGTTAAACGCTACGGAGAAGAAAATGCTTATAATAGTGGCTATAAAGTTTACACAACTATTCTTTCAAAAGATCAAGCTAATGCACAAAAAGCTGTGCGTAATAATTTAATCGCTTATGATATGCGTCATAGTGGCTATCGTGGAGCCACATCACTTTGGAATAAGTCTGAAACTGCTTGGGAAACAGATAAAATCTTAGATACTTTACGTAAATTACCAAACTCAGAGCCATTTTTCCCAGCAGTAGTATTATCTACTGATAAAGCTAATACTACTGTACTTATGGTATCTGGTGAAAAAATCAGCTTAAATGCTAGCGTTTTACGTTGGTCAGGAAAATCAATTGCAGTCAAAGCTGGCGATCAAATTTGGTTAAAACAAACAAATAAAGGAGAATGGAGTTTAGGTCAAATTCCTGAAGCAAATTCAGCTTTAGTATCTCTCAATAGTGATAATGGTGCAATTGAAGCCTTAGTAGGTGGTTTCAGCTTCGAACAGAGTAAATTCAACCGTGCCACTCAATCTATGGTCCAAGTGGGTTCTTCCATTAAACCTTTTATTTATGCAGCAGCTTTAGAAAAAGGATTAACCTTATCCAGTATTTTACAAGATACTCCAATTTCTATCCGAAAACCTGGGCAAGCAGATTGGAATCCAAAAAACTCACCAGATCGTTATGATGGTCCAATGCGTTTACGTGTAGGATTAGGGCAATCTAAAAATATGATTGCTATCCGTGCGATGCAAACAGCGGGAATTCCTTATGTTGCTGATTTCCTACAACGTTTTGGTTTTAAACGTGACCAATATTTTGCAAGTGAAGCTTTAGCATTAGGAGCAGCCTCTTTTACTCCGTTAGAAATGGCACGTGGCTACGCTGTGTTTGATAATGGTGGTTTTTTGGTTGATCCATTTATTATTAATCGTATCGTTGATAATACGGGCAAAGATTTATTTATTGCTAATCCTAAAATTGCTTGTACGACTTGTGATGACATTCCAACAATTTATGGACAAACCCAAGACAAACTAGATGCGAATGCATTAAAAACTAATGAAAATACTAATGACAATTTAAATTTAGCTAAAACAGATGATAGTACTAATGGTGAAGAAGGCGATGGCTCTGAAAATGCTGATGAACCTGCTGAATTGAAAAATCAAGGCGGTAAAATTAGTGAAGAGGAAGTTAATCTTATGGTAGAAGATAAAACTGAAGCACCACAAATTCAATATGCACCTCGAGTCATTAGTGGTGAGCTTGCTTTTCTTATTCGTAGTGCATTAAATACTGCTATTTATGGTGAACCTGGCTTAGGCTGGAAAGGTACTAGCTGGCGTATGGCAAATGAAATTAAACGTAAAGATGTCGGTGGTAAAACAGGTACAACAAACAACTCAAAAGTTGCTTGGTATGCGGGCTTTGGTGCTCACCTAACTACAGCAATTTATGTTGGTTTTGATGATAATAAACGTACGCTAGGTCGAGGTGAAGCTGGTGCCAAAACTGCAATGCCAGCTTGGATTAACTATATGAAATTTGCACTTTCAGATATTCCTGAACGTACCTTACCTACACCAATAAATATTGTAGAAAAACGGATTGATATAGGTTCTGGACTACTTGCAAATGGTGGCGGACGTGTCGAATATTTTATTAAAGGCAGTGAGCCTAAACGTGTTTTCGTAGAAGAACGTGGTTATTATGTACCACCTGAATTACAACAACGGTTTGGAAGTAAACCAGGCAATCCTGGCGAGTCTGCACCATCACAACGTCAAGAATTGTTCTAACTAAACAATCTAACTTAACCTTATTTACCGCACTTTTCCCAAAAGTGCGGTTTATTTTCCAAAAATTTTATTTAAAAAGGCTTATTATGCTCAGCTATCGTCATAGTTTCCATGCCGGCAATCATGCGGATGTAGTGAAACATATCGTAGAAATGTTAATTATTGAAAACCTTAAACAAAAGGAAAAAGGGTTTTATTATTTAGATACTCACTCAGGTGTAGGGCGTTACCGTTTATTTAGTGAAGAAGCTGAAAAAACAGCAGAGTTTAAGGAAGGAATTGCACGTTTATGGGAGCAAGATGATCTCCCAGAAGAAGTACAACGCTATTTAAACATGATCAAAAAGCTCAATTATGGGGGTAAAGAACTGCGTTATTATGCTGGCTCACCTTTAATTGCCGCACAAATGTTACGTGCTCAGGATCGTGGGTTACTTACTGAATTACATCCTGCTGACTATCCAATCTTACGGAATAACTTTAAAGAATTCCATAATATCATGGTTAAGCGTGATGATGGTTTTCAACAACTTAAAGCCACTTTACCTCCGAAAGAACGTCGTGGTTTAGTTCTCATTGATCCACCTTATGAAATGAAAGAAGATTATGATCTTGTCGTTAATGCTATTGAAGAAGGTTATAAACGTTTTGCTACGGGAATTTATGCTATTTGGTATCCAGTGGTATTACGCCAACAAACTAAACGTATGGTGAAAGGATTAAAAGACACGGGCATTCGGAAAATCTTACAAATTGAATTGGCTGTACGTCCTGATTCTGATCAACGTGGAATGACCGCTAGTGGTATGATTGTCATTAATCCGCCATGGCAATTAGAAGCTCAAATGAAAAAAATTCTACCGTATTTAGTGAATGTATTAGTCCCTGAAGGTACAGGCAGTTGGTCTGTAAATTGGATTACCCCTGAATAAATTTTCCTATAAAAAACCGCACCTTATCGAGATAAAGTGCGGTCTATTTTCACAAAATTTTCAATTATTTATTTAATTTTGCTTTATATGTTGGGTTCATTAAGTTTTCTACTGAAAGAATGTCATCCAATTCAGCTTCAGTTAATAAACCACGTTCTAATACCACTTCACGTACACCACGGCCTGTTGTTGCACAGATTTTACCAACGATATCGCCATTATGGTGACCGATAAATGGATTCAAATAAGTCACAATACCAATTGAATTAAACACATAGTTTTTACAAATTTCTTCGTTAACAGTGATGCCATCAATACATTTATCACGTAAGTTCACACATGCATTGGTTAAAATATCAATTGATTCAAACATTGCCTGACCAATGACAGGTTCCATTACATTTAATTGTAATTGACCAGCTTCAGCTGCGAAAGTCACTGCTGTATCATTACCAATAACTTTAAAGCATACTTGATTTACTACTTCTGGTACCACTGGATTAACTTTAGCTGGCATAATTGAAGAACCGGCTTGCAATTCAGGTAAATTAATTTCATTTAAACCAGCACGAGGGCCTGAAGATAATAAACGTAAATCATTACATACTTTAGAAAGTTTTACCGCAGTACGTTTTAATGCGCCATGCACCATAACATAAGCACCACAGTCTGAAGTTGCTTCAATCAAGTTATCTGCATTGACACATGGTAAACCTGTAACTTCAGATAATTTTTTAACCACTAATTCTGAATAACCTGTTGGAGTATTTAAACCTGTACCAATCGCAGTTGCACCAAGGTTCACTTCAAGTAATAATTCTGCTGTACGTTTTAAATTACGCACTTCTTCTTCAAGTAATACGGCAAATGCTTTGAATTCTTGACCCACAGTCATTGGAACGGCATCTTGTAATTGAGTACGTCCCATTTTTAAAACTTTTGCAAATTCAACCGCTTTTTTATCAAAACCATCATGTAAATATTGAATTTTCTCAATTAATTTCATAATGCTGTTATATACGGCAATGCGGAAACCTGTAGGATAAGCATCATTAGTAGATTGGCTTGCATTCACATGATCCATTGGGTTAATTACATTATATTCGCCTTTTTTATGACCAATTTTTTCTAATGCAAGGTTTGCCACAACTTCATTAGTATTCATATTTACAGAAGTACCTGCACCACCTTGATAAACATCTGATGGGAATTGATCTAAACATTTACCCGTAGTTAAAATTTCATCGCATGCAGCAACAATGGCTGTTGCGATATCAGCAGGAATCGCACCTAATTCACCATTTGCAAGCGCAGTTGCTTTTTTCACTGCAACCATACCTTTAACAAATTCAGGAACATCTGAAATAGTGACATTAGAAATATTAAAGTTTTCCACTGCTCTTAAGGTGTGAATACCCCAATATGCATCCATTGGTACTTCACGTTCGCCTAATAAATCTACTTCTTTTCTTGTTAGCGTTGTCATAATTTTCTCCTTCTAATGACCTTTTGCTTTTTTAATATTATAGTAAGTCAAACATTCTTAATTTGTGATCTAAATCATAAATTTTATGTGCATCACAGACATATTATTTATGGTATTCATTAGTTTTTCTAATGCGTAATTAATTTTTTTATGCCAAATATTCAATGATTAGATTGATAACACCAATTAGACTAATTTATTAACCCATTTTGATTTCCACAAAAAATTTGTGGCAAAATAGTAACCAATACTTCGTTCAAAAATAGGACAATAAAATGACTAAACATTATGATTATTTAGCTATCGGTGGCGGTAGTGGCGGTATTGCCTCTCTCAATCGTGCAGCAAGCTATGGCAAAAAATGTGCAATTATTGAAGCAAAACATTTAGGTGGTACCTGTGTAAACGTCGGTTGTGTACCGAAAAAAGTGATGTTCTATGGTGCTCATATTGCCGAAGCAATTAACAGTTATGCTCCTGATTATGGATTTGATGTTACGGTGAATAACTTTGATTTCAAAAAATTAATTGATAGTCGCCAATCTTATATCGGCCGCATTCATAATTCTTACAACAATGTATTAGCTAAAAATAATATTGATGTATTAAATGGTTTTGGTCGCTTTGTAAATGCTAAGACAGTAGAAGTTACTTATTCAGATGGCACATCTGAACAAGTAACTGCAGATCATATTTTGATTGCTACTGGTGGTCGTCCAAGTATTCCTAATCTAAAAGGCGCAGAATATGGCATTACCTCTGATGGTTTCTTTGCATTAACCGAATTGCCTAAACGTGTTGCGGTTGTTGGGGCGGGTTATATCGCTGTAGAACTTGCAGGTGTATTCAATAGCCTGGGTACTGAAACTCATTTATTTGTACGTAAACATGCGCCATTACGTAATCAAGATCCTCTCATTGTTGATACTTTAGTTGAAGTTTTAGCACAAGATGGTATTCACTTACATACCAATGCGATTCCACAAGAAGTCACTAAAAATCAAGATGGTTCATTAACTTTAAAACTGGAAGATGGACGTGAAACTAATGTTGATGCAGTAGTATGGGCGATTGGTCGTGAACCGACAACAGATAAAATTAATCTTCAAGCGGCAGGGGTCGAGACCAATACTCGCGGTTTTGTTAAAGTAGATAAATACCAAAATACCAATGTAAATGGTATTTATGCAGTGGGTGATATTATTGAAGGTGGTATCGAGTTAACACCTGTAGCAGTGGCAGCAGGTCGTCGTCTGTCTGAACGTTTATTTAACAATAAGCCTAATGAATATTTAGATTACAATTTAGTGCCAACGGTAATTTTCAGCCATCCACCAATCGGTACTGTGGGTTTAACTGAACCCAAAGCAATTGAACAATATGGTGCAGATAATGTGAAAGTTTACACATCCTCTTTCACGGCGATGTACACAGCAGTAACTCAACATCGTCAACCCTGCAAAATGAAACTTGTATGTGTGGGGCCAAATGAGAAAGTGGTTGGCTTACATGGTATTGGTTTTGGTGTAGATGAAATGATCCAAGGCTTTGCTGTTGCAATCAAAATGGGAGCAACTAAAGCAGATTTTGATAATACCGTAGCGATTCACCCTACAGGTTCTGAAGAATTTGTGACTATGCGTTAAGATGTAATCAGTTAGAATAAAAGTGCGGTTTAAATTTTTAAAATTTCTACCGCACTTTTCGTTTATTTTATCTTCATTCCTTTGCTAAACCTAACTGACCAATTTTTACCCCTAGATTACCAAGAGCAACAGGATCTAAGTAATCTGCTAAGAATTTAAATAATGTTTCTAATTCTGTGAAACGGCGTTTAATTTTCACCTCATCTTCTACCTTACGAATAAATTCATAAACTACATTACCCGCTGTAATATGAGCATCTAAGGTAATATAAATAGTTTCAAAGAAATGGCTATGTGCACCTTCTTCACCTGGATCGCTAATACGAACATTCAATGTATTTGAGAACAAAAGTATTGTGTTAACTGACATACTTACCTCTATTATTTTTATTGTTTGCTATTTATTGTAATTAATCATTTAAATAAAAAACCCGATTATAAAATCTCTATTAATAAAAATCTTATAATCGGGCTTTTCAAAATATTTATTTGGATGTTTTGCCTTTCGCTGATAACTTCCTTTACCTTTCAACTTTTTTTCAACTCGTTGATGAAATAAACGATCATGCAATAAGGCTTTAACTGCATTATCTTGAATGATACCTCGAGTATGTTGATACACCACCTGAGTGGCTTCAGAAATCAACATTGGTGCTTTTTGAATTTTCTTTACCATAATTTATCTCTTTCTATATAAAATAATATCGCTCTAAATTTGAGCGATAGTTATTATACGATTTTCATCTACAAATTACAAAATACTCAATACGGCTTCTGGTGGACGACCAATCTTTGCTTTATCCGCTTTAATCACAATCGGGCGTTCTAACAATGCAGAATGTTCACTAATCGCTTGCAATAGTTGTTCTTCAGTCACCTTTTGTGCATCTAATTGAAGATCTTTATATAAATCATCTTTCACACGCATCATTTCACGAGCACTAACAATACCAAGTTTTTTCATTAAGTCTTTTAATTGATCAATAGAATAGCGATTTTCAAGATAAAGCTCAATTTTAGGTTCAATATGTTGTTCCTGTAACAGTTTTAAGGTTTCACGGCTCTTTGAACAACGGGGATTATGATAAATAATAACAGACATAGTTTCCTCATATGAAATTAATCAATCTATGTAAGAATAATATAATTAAACATTTTATAGAACAAGCTTATGGGTTATTTGATTGAAACTTTCAACAAATCTTATCAATCTAGTAAGTTTTATTTTATAATCCATTTAAGCGTAATGAAGAATGAGGAAAAGTTATGATTGAGATGCTAAAAACTTGGTATATTCGCCGTTTTAGCGATCCCCAAGCCATGGGACTGGCTGCAATTTTATTATTTGGCTTTATTGCTATTTATTTCTTTAGCGATTTAATTGCCCCTTTGCTAATTGCAGTCGTGTTGGCTTATTTATTAGAAATTCCAATTCGCTTTCTGTCAAATAAATTAAAATTACCTCGTTCATTAGTCATTATTTTAGTTCTAGGCAGTTTTATCAGTCTAACTCTGCTTATGTTCTTTGGTCTAGTGCCAACCTTACTAAACCAAACAGCAAATTTATTTAGTGACTTGCCGAATATGATGAACAAGCTTCATCAGTGGCTAATATCATTACCAGAACATTATCCAGAATTAGTGGATTATCAAATGATCAACAGCTTATTCAACACCATACGTGACAAGACAGTTGCCTTTGGCGAATCCGCTGTAAAATTTTCTATTTCTTCTATTATTAACTTAGTTAGTTTGGGAATTTACGTCTTTTTAGTCCCCTTGATGATGTTCTTTATGTTAAAGGACAAAACCGCATTACTAGCATCTATTAGTCAATATTTACCGAAAAATCGCACTCTTGCTTCAAAAGTTTGGGTTGAAATGCAACAACAAATTGCTAACTATATTCGTGGTAAATTATTAGAAATTGCAATTGTTGCCGTTGTGACTTACATCATCTTTTTATTCTTCGGATTAAGATATCCATTGTTACTAGCTGTGGCTGTTGGTTTTTCTGTCTTAGTTCCTTATGTTGGAGCCGTTATCGTCACCATTCCAGTCGCATTAGTTGCTTTTTTCCAATTTGGTGACCATTCTACTTTCTGGACATTAATGATCGTATTTGTTGTGAGTCAATTATTAGATGGTAATTTATTAGTGCCATTCTTATTCTCAGAGGCAGTGAATTTGCATCCACTCACAATTATTGTATCTGTGCTGATTTTTGGCGGATTATGGGGATTTTGGGGTGTGTTTTTTGCTATTCCACTAGCTACATTAGTGAAAGCAGTCGTAACCTCTTGGCCTTCCAGTGAAGACATTATAGTGAGTAAATAACAGGAAAGACGATGAACGAACATATTGAACAAGAATTGAATAAATTAGGTCAAGATAAAGACCGCACTTACATGTATATCATTTATGGATTATTTATCTTTGCGGTGGTATTTCATCCTTTAGCGATCATTGGTGTTGTATTAGCCTTTATGAAACGTGATGAATTAACATCGCAATATAAAAGTCATTGTAATTATTTAATCAAAACCTTTATTGTGTCATTTATTGGCACTTTGATAACATTTTTTGCCCTTATCTTTTGGATAGTCTTTGCTTGGTATATTTACCGAGTTGCCAATGGTTTTCAAAATTTCTATTCTAATAAATCAGTGAATGGAGAAAGTTGGTTTAAATAATTTATTGTGAACATAAAAAAGGCTTGGTGATTATTATCTAACGCCTAAAGTTAGACTATTATCCAAGCCTTTTTATGATTTGTTGAATCTTATTGTAATAACGAAATATCTGCTACTTGTAAGAATAACCGTTGTAATGTATTTAAAATTGCCAAGCGATTTTGGCGTAATGCAGGATCTTCTGCATTCACCATTACATTATCAAAGAAATTATCCACAGGCTGGCGTAAGCTGGCAAGCTTATCTAACACTTCCGTATATTCACCTTTAGCAATTAATGGCTGAACTTTGGTTTGTAATGCAATTACTGCTTCTGCTAAGGCTTTTTCAGCTGGCTCAACACAAGCATTTAGTTTAATTTCACCAATATTACCCTCTGCTTTGGCTAAGATATTGCTTACACGTTTGTTCGCTGCCGCCAACGCTTCTGCCGCATCTAATGTACGGAAGTGAGCTACTGCACGCACACGAGCATCAAAGTCTGCTGGTTTAGTTGGGCGACGAGCCAGTACGGATTGGATCACATCCACCGCAATGCCTTCGCTTTCATACCACGCACGGAAGCGTCCGAGCATAAAGTCCACCACGTCTTCCACCACATTTTTGTTGGTGAGTTTGTCGCCGAAAAGTGCGGTCGCTTTTGTCACAATTTCCGTCAGATCAAGTGATAAGTTTTTCTCTACAATAATCCGTAATGCCCCTAACGCTGCTCGACGCAGTGCAAACGGGTCGGCACTGCCTTTCGGTGCTTGCCCGATACCAAAAATCCCGGTTAGCGTATCAAATTTATCCGCTAACGCCACAGAACACGCCACCAATGAGTTCGGCAAATTATCGCCTGCAAAACGTGGCATATATTGTTCATTCAACGCCACAGCAACTTCTTCGTCTTCACCATCGTGGCGGGCGTAGTGCATTCCCATCACGCCTTGCGTGTCGGTAAATTCAAACACCATATTGGTCATTAAATCACATTTTGATAATAACCCTGCACGTTGTGCTTTCGCTTTATCTGCCCCAATTTGAGTCGCGATTTCGCCTGCTAATGCTTGAATACGGTCAGTTTTGTCACGTAACGTGCCAAGTTGTTGCTGGAACAATACGGTTTCTAAACGTGGCAATAAATCTTCTAAACGTTGCTTTTTATCTGTATTAAAGAAGAATTCTGCATCCGATAAACGAGGACGAACCACTTTTTCATTACCTTCGATAATTGGCGTTGGATCTTCTGGATTTATGTTAGAGACAAAAATAAAGTGCGGTAATAATTTCCCATTTTTATCATAAATTGGGAAATATTTTTGGTCACCTTTCATCGTATAAACCAAGGCTTCCGCAGGCACAGCCAAGAAACGCTCTTCAAATTTGGCGGTTAAGACATTTGGAAATTCTACCAAAGAAGTCACTTCTTCCAGTAAGTCCTCTTCAATATCTGCAACACCACCTAACGCCGTTGCTTTTGCTTGAGAATCAGCAAGAATCATTGCTTTACGCTCGTTGAAATCAGCAATCACAGAACCTTTATCTTTTAAAATTTGTGGATACTCATCGGCATGAGTAATTTGCAATTCAGGTTGCCCCAAGAAGCGATGACCACGAATTGTTGTCGCAATTTTAATACCTAAAATTTCGCCTTCAATTAATTCACTACCTAATAATAAAGTTACCGTATGGACAGGGCGCACAAATTGTTCTGTTTTATCCCCCCAACGCATGGTTTTTGGAATAGGTAATTTTGCTAATGCATTACTGATGATACCTACTAATAAATTTTTAGTTGGTTGACCTTCAATAACCGCCCGATGCACTAGCCACTCGCCTTTATCTGTGGTTAAACGCTCAGCTTGATCTACGGTAATGCCACATCCTCGAACCCAACCTTCAGCCGCTTTGGTTGGCTTGCCTTCGGCATCAAACGCCGCCGACACCGCAGGCCCACGCTTTTCAATCTCTTTACTCGGTTGCGCTGTTTCTAAGGCTAAAACTTTCACTGCTAAACGACGAGGAGCCGCAAACCATTGTACTTTCTCAAAAGAAAGCCCAGCTTGGCTCAGCTCTTGCTCAACATTCTCCGCAAACGCGGTCGCTAATTTTTTGAGTGCCTTCGGCGGCAGCTCTTCTGTGCCGATCTCGGCAAGGAAGTTTTGTGTTGTCATTTTCGTTTTTTCTCTTTAATAAAATTTTTAAACTTTTAATCCAAATAAAAGCATAAACGGAAGCCAAATAGGGCTGGTTAGCAATAACAATGTTTGCCCTCCGCCTGTTTCTTCAAATGGGGTGGTTTCTGTAATCAAAATAGGAATAGCATTTCCCAGTTTATATTTATCAACTGCTATAGTTTCCAATTCATTGCCATAGTAATAAGGTTCAGCATTCGCAGTGAAACTTATCATTATATATTTATCCTGATAAGGTTTGGCTTGATATAAGTTTTCAAGTTTTAGCTTTGTGTCTTTATCTAATTTATTATTTTCAATAAAGAACGAATATGTAAAATCTGTTTGTCTATTCGTTAATATATTTAAAGTTAGAGCTTGTTTTGCAACTTTCGGATAATAATCATGATAAAACTCTTTAAATTGTTGCATTGCTTGTTTGCCAGCTCGTAGCTCATAGGTTTTATTATCTATTTTTACTATAGCGGAATAATCCGTAAATTTTGCGTGCGTAATTTCTCCTTCAGTAGAAAGAGGTTTTGTTGAACAGCTTGTGATAAAAAAGCAAAAAACTAAGATTACAGACCATAATTTTTTCATATGTTTTCTCCTGAATAATTCTCTCACTCCGTTTTCATTTCTGCCAAATTTCCTCAATCACGCTCTCAATCTCCGTCATCACACGGTAGTTATCAAACCGCAGCACCGTTAAACCTAATGCCCCCAATTCCGCATCACGAATTTTATCATTCGCCTGATGTTCAGGCTCGTAATGTTGCCCACCGTCTAGTTCAATCACTAACTTCGCTTTCGGGCAGTAGAAATCCATAATGTAAGTCAGCAACGGCTTTTGCCGATAAAATCTGACCCCAAGCTGATCGCCCCGAATTCGATAACAAAGCCGTTTTTACGCCTCTGTTTGCGTTGTCCGCAATTTCTGTGAATTAGGTTTTAGCAATTTTACATAGGGTTTCATTTGCAAAATGCCTAAGAAATCCGACCGCTTGTTACTTCACTAAAAACCGTTTTTTCGCTCTTTCTACCGCCAAATGCAACCGTTGTTCCAATATTTCTTTACTCGGCAAGACGGTCATATATTCGGCGATATGAATATCGCTGTTTTTCAAATCCAGTAATTCTACTTGTTCCTGTTTTTTTGCTGGTACAGAGAATAATCCCAAGCGGTGGGTTTTCATCAATTTCTTGCTCATATTTCGCCAGCCACGCTAAATACAGCTCCATTTGGCTTTTGTGCGAATGTTTGAAACTTTCGGTTTTCAGCTCAATCGCAATCAGGCGTTTGAGTTTGCGATTATAAAACAGCAGATCAATATAAAAATCATCGTTATCAATCTGAATCCGTTTTTGGCGAGCAATAAAGGTAAATCCAGCTCCGAGTTCCAGCAAAAATTGTTCAATTTCTCGCAAAATCGCATCTTCCAAATCCTTTTCCATATAGCGGTCATTCAGATCCAGAAAATCCAAAATATAAGGATCTTTCAACACTATTGACTGATTATATTCGCCTTTTTCACACAACAAGCCAAGCTCTGCAATAATGGTTTCATCAGGCTTTTTGGAAATTGCCGTGCGTTCAAACAGCAGTGAGCCAATACGGTCATCAAGGGTTCGTACTGACCATCTTTCTTGGGCTGCCATTGTGGCGTAGAACTCGCGTTTGATGGGATCATCAATCGCAATCAATTTTGTAAAATGCGTCCAACTCAATTTTGCAATCAGTGATTGCAAAATCTCAATATCGGTAAAAGTATTAGCAAATTGCATCATATAGCCAAGATTTCTTTTGCTCCAACCTTTTCCAAATTGTTCGGTCAAACTCGTGGAAAGTTGTGGAATAATATCTTCGCCATATTTTGCTCGTTCGCCTTGTAGCAAATAGTCATTAATCCGCTTGCCAATATGCCAATAAAGCAAAGTCAGCTCCGCATTAACCGCCACAGCCATTCGCTGTTTAGACGAATAAATCAACTGCGAGATTTCGCCGATAAATTCAGCAGAATTATCTGTTGGAATTAGGTTTTGTGAACTCATAAGCTACCTTACAAAATTTTCCTAAAATCCGACCGCTTGTTAGCTGAAAATCCCTTCCAACTCCGCCAAATCCAGCACCACTTTTTCTCCCATCACCAACGCAGGGATGCCGATGTAGCCGTTGGCTTTGGCGTGGTTGAAGGCTGGGTGGTGGTCACGCAATCGCAAAAAAGGTTTGAAATTTGCACCGCTCTTTGTGATGTCTATCGCCTCGTAATCAATGCCGAGGCGATCAAGTTCTGCCACAAATGGTTCAGTGTCAGGGCACCAGTGGGCGAAATATAAAACAGGTTTCATTATTTCTTACAACTAGGGAACCCTAACGCTTCACGGCTGGCATAATAGGCTTCCGCTACGCCTTTGGTTAATGCACGAATGCGTAAGATGTAGCGTTGGCGTTCGGTGACCGAAATTGCTTTGCGAGCATCTAGCATATTGAAACTGTGTGCTGCTTTCAAGATACGCTCATAGGCTGGTAGCGGCAGCGGTTTTTCCAGTTCTAGCAAGGCTTTGGCTTCTTTTTCATATTGTTCAAAGCATTGGAATAGGAAATCTACATCCGCATATTCAAAGTTATAAGTGGATTGTTCTACCTCATTTTGATGGAATACATCGCCATAAGTTGTTTTGCCTAAAGGACCATCTGAATAAACTAAATCATAAACAGAATCTACGCCTTGAATATACATTGCTAAACGCTCTAAGCCATAAGTAACTTCACCTGTCACAGGTTTACATTCCAAGCCACCTACTTGTTGGAAATAAGTGAACTGTGTGACTTCCATGCCGTTTAACCACACTTCCCAGCCTAAGCCCCAAGCACCTAGCGTTGGGTTTTCCCAGTTATCTTCCACGAAACGGATATCATGTTGGGTTGGATCAAAACCTAACATTTTTAATGATCCTAAATAAAGTTCTTGAATATTATCTGGTGAAGGCTTAATGACAACTTGGAATTGATAATAATGTTGTAAGCGGTTAGGATTCTCGCCGTAACGACCGTCGGTTGGGCGACGTGATGGTTGTACATAGGCAAACGCCATTGGTTCAGGACCTAATGCACGTAATGCGGTCATAGGATGAGATGTCCCTGCTCCCACTTCCATATCAAATGGTTGAACAATCGTGCAACCTTGTTGTGCCCAGTAATCTTGAAGGGCAAGAATCATACCTTGGAAGGTTTTTACATTAAATTTTGAGCTCATAATTGTATATCTGTGAAATGGTTAAATAAATACTGTTTATTATACTGCAATTTAGCCTATTATCCCACTGGTTAACATATAAAAAGTGCGGTCTATTTTTCATAAATTTTGCTGAAAAAAAAAGGGCGGATATCATATTCGCCCTTCTGTTTTTTAAATGTTTTTCTAAAAATTAGTCTTTAGATTCAAGTAAACCACGATAAATTAATCCACCGAGGATTCCACCAACAATTGGCGCTACCCAGAAAATCCATAATTGTTCTAATGCCCATCCACCTTGGAAGATAGCCACAGCAGTACTACGAGCTGGATTAACAGAAGTATTAGAAACAGGAATGCTAATTAAATGAATTAAGGTTAAAGCTAAACCAATGGCGATTGGTGCAAAACCGGCTGGTGCTTTTTTATCTGTTGCACCATGGATAATAATTAAGAAAAATGCTGTTAATACAATTTCAGCAATCACAACAGCGGCAAATGAATAACCGTTTGGTGAATGTTCACCAAAACCATTTGATGCGAAACCGCTCGCTACGGCATCAAAACCAGCTTTACCAGAAGCGATAGCATAAAGTGCTGCAGCACCTAAGATACCACCTACGACTTGGGCGATGATGTAACCTAAAGCATCTTTAGCTTGAAAACGTCCGCCCGCAACTAAACCTAGAGTAACTGCTGGGTTAAAATGACCGCCAGAAATATGTCCTACAGCATAAGCCATGGTTAACACAGTTAAACCAAATGCTAAAGCAACACCTGCAAAGCCGATGCCTAATTCAGGAAATGCAGCAGCTAATACTGCACTACCACAACCGCCAAACACTAACCAAAATGTACCAAAAATTTCAGCAAAAAGCTTTTTCATTATATAAACCTCTATTATTAATAAGAAATATAGCTAAAACTTGCCTTAGCAAGGTAGGCTATTGTAAGCCTCACCTGATTTTAGTCAATGAAAGTCATTGGAAAGTTGTGTAAAACTATGTAAAGCAGTCTTTACTTAACTGATTTAAACCAAAATATTATTGGACTTGCTAATATTTCAGCGATTTATTGTAGCCGTCTTAACGGCTAGATTGAGATTTTATTGATTTTTTATTAAAATACCTGACGAACTTAAGGTTATTCATAGGATTAGGATATTGTATGGCAAATTGGGACGGCAAATATATCAGCCCTTATGCAGAACATGGTAAAAAAAGTGAACAAGTAAAAAAAATTACGGTATCTATTCCGATTAAAGTTTTAGAAATTTTGACTAATGAGCGTACCCGTCGTCAAATTAAGAATTTACGTCATGCCACGAATAGTGAATTACTTTGTGAAGCCTTTTTACATGCATTTACAGGGCAACCACTCCCAACAGATGAAGATCTTCTAAAAGATCGTCATGACGAAATTCCCGAAGATGCCAAAGTGATTATGCGTGAAATGGGCATTAACCCTGATGAATGGGAATATTAATTCACTGAATTCATAGAAAAAGTGCGGTAGAAATTTTGGAAATTTTAACCGCACTTTATTCTTTTTATGGATACATAATCAGATTAACCGATGCCATATTGCTCACGATAAGCTTTCATGGTAGGTAAATACTGACGATATTGGCTATCCTGTTCGATAAATTGCATAAGATCATCTAAATCAATAATAGAAAGCACTTCACATTGATAATCACGTTCGACTTCTTGAATCGCTGATAATTCACCTTTACCTCGTTCTTTACGATTTAACGCAATAACCACCGCACTTAATTCCGCATTATTAACAGAAATAATATCCATCGCTTCACGAATTGCCGTTCCAGCAGTAATAACATCATCTACCAATAATACTTTGCCTTCTAATGGCGAACCAATTAAATTACCGCCTTCGCCATGATCTTTAGCTTCTTTGCGGTTAAAACAAACAGGTTTGTCTAAACCAAACTTATTATAAAGTGCGATAGCAATGGTTGTGCCAATTGGGATACCTTTATAAGCGGGGCCAAAAATGACATCATAATTCAAACCACTATTTTGGATCGCAGACGCATAAAATTCACCTAAGCGAGCCAAATCATAGCCTGTGTTAAATAGTCCCGCATTGAAGAAATAAGGGCTGATACGACCTGATTTTAGTTTAAATTCTCCAAAGCGTAATACATTACGACTCAAAGCAAATTTAATAAATTCAATTTTATAATCTTGCATACAATAACCTATGTGATATTCATTAGCTTAGTTGAGTTAAAAGAAAGGCTCGTTATTAACTAACGAGCCTCAACACTATTCAACTAATGCATGACGTTGTGCTTCAAAAATAATATTACAACCTTGTTTTGCCAACGCTAATAATTTAAGTAATTCTTCATGTGAAAATGGTTCTCCCTCTGCAGTTCCTTGCACTTCGATCATACGTCCATCTTCCATCATCACCACATTCATATCCGTTTCAGCAGCAGAATCTTCAATATATTCCAAATCACATACAGGCGTTCCATCCACGATCCCCACTGAAATAGCGGCCACTAATCCCTTAAGTGGATTATTTTTTAATGTACCATTTTCCACTAAATGATTAATGGCATCGGTTAATGCCACACAAGCACCTGTAATTGAGGCTGTACGTGTACCACCATCTGCTTGAATGACATCACAATCTAAAGTAATCGAACGTTCCCCTAATGCAACTAAATCCACCATTGCACGTAATGAACGAGCAATTAAACGTTGAATTTCCATTGTGCGTCCGCCTTGTTTCCCTTTAGCTGCTTCACGTTGCATACGGCTGTGAGTTGAACGAGGTAACATTCCATATTCTGCAGTTACCCAGCCTTGTCCTTGCCCTTTTAAAAAACGTGGTACAGTATCTTCTACTGTGGCAGTACAAATCACTTTAGTATCACCAAATTCGACTAATACTGAACCTTCAGCATGTTTTGTATAATTACGAGTAATTTTAATTGGACGGGGTTGATTATTGGCTCGTTCATTTGGACGCATAAGGAATTCCTTCTCTTTTTCTCTAATTTCAAACAGCTTATATTTTAACATTCAATAGCAAGTTCTGCACTTGTTTATTCAGTTCCCACGCAAACTACATGGTTTTTTTCTGTCTCATTTATCAGTACAATAACCTCAGTAAATTGATATCAAATATGAGGAAAGCAATATGATTTACAGTATGACCGCCTTTGCACGCCACGAAATTAAAAAAGATTGGGGAGATGCAGTTTGGGAAATTCGTTCAGTGAACCAACGCTATTTAGAAAACTTTTTTCGTTTACCTGAACAATTCCGTGGTTTAGAAAATAGCCTACGTGAAAAACTTCGTCAAAATCTAACTCGAGGTAAAATCGAATGTAGTTTACGCATTGAGACTAAAAAACAAACCACCGCTGAATTGAATCTAAATAAAGAATTAGCAGAGCAAGTTATCCAGTCTTTAAAATGGATCAAACAACAAGCGGGTGAAGGTGAAATCTGTTTAAATGATGTATTACGCTACCCTGGTGTAGTGGAAACGCCCGAACAAGATTTAGATGCTATCAGTCAAGATTTATTAGTTGCTTTTGATGAATTACTCAAAGAATTTATTGCTATGCGAGGCCGTGAAGGTGAGAAATTACAAGTGGTTATTCAACAACGTTTAGATAGCATTTCTGCGGAAGCAAATAAAGTGCGGGCACAAATGCCAGAAATTTTGCAATGGCAACGTGAGCGTATTCTACAACGTTTCGAAGAAATTCAAATACAACCTGATCCATCTCGTTTGGAACAAGAAATGGTATTATTAGCACAACGGGTAGATGTCGCTGAAGAACTCGATCGCTTACAAATGCATGTAAAAGAAACTTCTTCTATTTTGAAAAAAGGCGGGGCTGTAGGGCGTAAATTAGACTTTATGATGCAAGAACTTAACCGTGAGTCTAATACGCTTGCATCCAAATCGATTAATGTAGACATCACTGCTTCCGCTGTAGAATTGAAAGTATTAATTGAACAAATGCGTGAACAAATCCAAAATTTAGAGTAAGGCAAATCCATGACAACCTTAATCAATTTAACCCAATTTACGCTAATTGAAGCCACTGGTCTAGATGCAGAAAAATTCCTGCAAGGGCAATTAACCACCGATGTAACTAAATTAGCGGTGGGTGATTCCACAATCACTGCGCATTGTGATGCAAAAGGTAAAATGACCTCCATATTCCGTTTAATGCGGACAGCTGAACAGCAATTCTATTTACTGTTCAGAACTGAGCTTTTGCCCTTTGCATTCGATCAACTAAAAAAATATGCGGTTTTCTCAAAAGTCAGCTTTGCGCCATTAAATGTTCAAATCGTCGGTATAATCGGTGAAAACTGCGGTGAAATTTCAGCAAATTTTAAAGTCAAATTGGCTAATGCAGAACTGTTGATTAATCCAAAGGATAATCTTGAATTTAATGGCACTGTCGCAGATTGGGATCTATTTGAAATTCAACAAGGCATGCCTATTTTGTCGGCTAAAACCCAAAGTGAATTCATTCCACAAGCAGTAAATCTTCAATGTTTAGAACATGCAATTTCTTTCCAAAAAGGCTGTTATATTGGGCAAGAAACCATTGCACGGGCGAAATATCGTGGTGCCAATAAACGTGCAATGCATATTTTCACTGCACAAACTGAATTTCAGCCTGAAATTGGTAGCGAAATTGAAATGCAATTAGCCTCTGGCTGGCGAGCAACTGGTACAATTCTAAGTGCGGTACATTCTGCAGAAATTTTATGGCTACAAGTGGTATTAAATCACCCATTAGAAGAAGGTCAACAATTCAGATTAACCACCGACCATTCTATACTAGAAAGACAACCTTTACCTTACGACTTAAATTAACCTTTATGCAAAGGTGCGGTCAAATTTTGGAAAAATCCACCGCACTTTTGCTATCTAATGATTGAGTTAATAGGCTGTTTGCTATATACTATATTCCCGTCTTGAATAGCTAATCATCTTTAAAATAATTTCATTCTACTCAAGTAAAGCAATATACAGTAATCCAGTTATCTCAATAATATGGATAGATATTTATTGTATTAAAGATGATTGGCTATAATTTTTTATATATTCATTCCACTAGATAAATTTAGGTTTCATTATGGCTACAAATTATATTTTCGTAACAGGCGGTGTAGTTTCTTCGCTCGGTAAAGGTATTGCAGCTGCCTCTTTAGCTGCAATTTTGGAAGCACGTGGCTTAAACGTGACAATGATGAAACTTGATCCCTATATCAATGTTGATCCAGGCACAATGAGTCCAACCCAACATGGGGAAGTTTTTGTGACTCAAGATGGTGCTGAAACAGACTTAGATTTGGGTCATTATGAACGTTTTATTCGAACAAAAATGACTAAACGTAATAACTTCACAACAGGTAAAATCTATTCTGAAGTATTACGTAAAGAACGTCGTGGTGATTACCTCGGTGCAACAATCCAAGTCATTCCACATATTACCAATGAAATTAAAGCACGTGTTATTGATGGTGCGGCAGGCCATGATGTTGCAATTATTGAAGTGGGGGGGACTGTAGGCGATATCGAATCATTACCGTTTTTAGAAGCGCTTCGCCAGTTAGCCGTACAAGTAGGGCGTGAAAATACTTTATTTATGCATTTAACGCTGGTGCCTTATATTCCAACTGCTGGAGAAGTCAAAACTAAACCAACTCAACATTCTGTCAAAGAATTACTTTCTATCGGTATTCAACCAGATGTATTGATATGTCGTTCAGATCGCATGATCCCACCAAATGAGCGGGCAAAAATTGCTTTATTCTGTAATGTGCCAGAAAAAGCGGTGATTTCATTAAAAGATGTCAACTCAATCTATCAAATTCCTGCATTACTGAAATCACAAGGTTTAGATGACTTTATTTGTCAACGCTTCCATTTATCTTGCCAAGAAGCAGATCTTTCTGAATGGGAACAAGTGCTTTACCGTGAAAGTAATCCAACAGGCGATGTGACCATCGGTATGGTGGGTAAATATATTGAATTACCAGATGCTTATAAATCTGTTAATGAAGCCTTAAAACATGCAGGATTAACAAATCGTTTAAGTGTTCATATTAAATATGTAGATTCTCAAGATGTAGAAACCAAAGGTGTGGAAGTCTTAAAAGGATTAGATGGTATTCTAGTTCCAGGTGGTTTTGGCTACCGTGGTGTAGAAGGTAAAATTTTAACGGCACAATATGCTCGTGAAAATAAAATTCCATATTTAGGTATTTGCTTAGGTATGCAAACTGCCTTGATTGAATATGCACGTAATGTAGCTGGTTTAACTCAAGCAAACTCTTCAGAATTTGATAAAGCTTGTCCACAGCCTGTAGTTGGTTTAATTACTGAATGGCAAGATGCAGAAGGAAATGTTGAAAAACGTTCTGACAATTCAGATTTAGGTGGCACCATGCGTTTAGGTGCTCAACAATGCCATTTAGTAGAAGGCTCATTAGCTCGTCAACTTTATGGCAAAGAAACCATTGAAGAACGTCACCGCCACCGCTATGAAGTAAACAATAAATTGCTTCCTCAAATTGAAAAAGCGGGATTAAAAGTCACAGGTTTATCTGCAGATCGTAAATTAGTGGAAATTATTGAAGTACCTAACCATCCTTGGTTTGTTGCTTGCCAATTCCACCCAGAATTTACCTCAACCCCACGCGATGGCCACCCATTGTTTGCAGGGTTTGTGAAAGCAGCAAAGGAAAATCAAAAAAAGTAGTGATTTGATCAAAAGATCATTAAGTTTTGCAAGACAAACTACATAAATATAGATACTATATCTAAATCATATACCTATTTTAGATTAACTATAGAAGGAAAACAAAAATGGCAAAAATCGTTAAAGTCATTGGCCGTGAAATTATTGACTCACGTGGTAACCCAACTGTTGAAGCTGAAGTTCATTTAGAAGGTGGCTTCGTAGGCCTTGCAGCCGCTCCATCTGGCGCATCAACAGGATCACGTGAAGCATTAGAATTACGTGATGGCGATAAATCACGTTTTTTAGGTAAAGGTGTATTAAAAGCCGTTGATGCCGTAAATGGTCCAATCGCTCAAGCTGTAGTTGGTAAAGATGCAACTAACCAAGCTGAAATCGATCAAATTATGATTGATCTAGATGGTACAGACAATAAATCTAAATTTGGTGCAAATGCGATCTTAGCTGTATCTTTAGCAAATGCGAAAGCGGCAGCTGCATCAAAAGGCTTACCACTTTACGCTCACATTGCTGAATTAAACGGTACTCCAGGTCAATACTCAATGCCATTACCAATGATGAATATCATCAACGGTGGTGAACATGCTGATAACAACGTTGATATTCAAGAATTCATGATCCAACCAGTTGGCGCAAAAACTTTACGTGAAGCATTACGTATTGGTGCAGAAGTATTCCACAACCTTGCTAAAGTATTAAAATCTAAAGGCTTAAGCACAGCTGTTGGTGATGAAGGTGGTTTTGCACCTAACTTAGAATCAAATGCAGCAGCCCTTGCTTGTATTAAAGAAGCGGTTGAAAAAGCTGGTTATGTGTTAGGTAAAGATGTAACTTTAGCAATGGACTGTGCATCTTCTGAATTCTATAACAAAGACAACGGTTTATACGAAATGAAAGGTGAAGGTAAATCATTCACTTCTCAAGAATTCACTCACTACCTTGAAGGTTTATGCAAAGAATACCCAATCGTGTCTATCGAAGATGGTCAAGACGAATCAGACTGGGAAGGTTTTGCATACCAAACTAAAGTGTTAGGTGACAAAGTTCAATTAGTGGGCGATGATTTATTCGTAACTAACACCAAAATCTTAAAAGAAGGTATCGAAAAAGGTATCGCAAACTCAATCTTAATCAAATTCAACCAAATCGGTTCCCTCACTGAAACTTTAGCAGCAATCAAAATGGCTAAAGATGCTGGTTACACCGCAGTTATTTCACATCGCTCAGGCGAAACTGAAGATGCAACCATTGCAGATTTAGCAGTGGGTACTGCAGCAGGTCAAATCAAAACTGGTTCTATGAGCCGTTCAGACCGTATTGCGAAATACAACCAATTAATTCGTATCGAAGAAGCATTAGGTGACAAAGCACCATTCTTAGGTCGTAAAGCGATTAAAGGTCAAGCATAGTTGCTGATTAAAATTTTCTAAAATCGAACCGCACTTAAAAAGTGCGGTTTTTTTCTACTAGAAATTACAAATATGAATGAACAATTACTCAATGAGCCTTGGCTCACATGGGCAATACAAATTCAAGCTATTGCACAAAATGGGTTGGCTTATTGTAAAAATGTGTATGACATTGAACGTTATGAGCAGTTGCGTGATATTGCTGCGGAAATGTTGAGTTATAAAACGGCAATTCCGAAAGATAAAGTGAAACAATTATTTTGCCATGAGCAGGGCTATCAAACCCCGAAAGTGGATACTCGTGCAGCAATTTTTAAAGATGATAAGATTTTGTTAGTGCAGGAATCTAATGGGCTTTGGTCATTGCCTGGTGGTTGGTGTGATGTACTAGAAAGCATTAATTCAAATACCATAAAAGAAACGCGTGAAGAAGCGGGGCTTGATGTAGTACCACAATTTATTATTGCCATTCATGATCAACATAAACGCAATTATCCTCCTTTTGCTTATGCCGTTTTCAAAACTTTTGTCATGTGTAAATTAGTTGGTGGTGAATTTCAGCCCAATAGCGAAACTATCGCTTCAGCTTATTTTGGCTTAAATGAACTTCCTCCTATGGCTGAGGAAAAAAATAACCCTGCACAAGTTGAATTATGTTTCCAAGCATACCATAGTAATAAACCATGGATTACCCAATTCGATTAAAATAAATAAGGATATAGCATGTTACATTTAGTTTTAGAAGATCGACATATCATTGGTCAACAAAAACGTCTTGGCGTACACTCGACTGTGCATGACCATCTCGCTGTAGTATTTGAAGACGATGGCGAAACAGGTTATTTTTATGCAATTAATACTCAACAAGAACAACCTATCGTAGATAGTCTTTCTATCTATAATGTAAGTGGGATTGAGAGTTTACATGAAGCTCGTCAAGTGCAAATCTGTTGGAGTGAAGACGGCAATCAAGCCTTCTTTTTAGTTAATGGCTATCCTCATGCTGCCTTTGATTTTATCCGTTTAGTGGGCTATAACCACAGTAAATATCCACTACCTGAATTAGGCAGTATGTGGTCGCATGAAAATATCACGGATAAATTAGTCGAAGAATGGTTAACGCCTTAATTTGTTATTGATATAAAAGTGCGGTTGAATATTAAAAAATTTTTTAAATTCCTACCGCACTTTTCTTTAACTTAAAAATCAAAACGCCCTTCAACATTTCTATTGAAGGGCATTTTTATATTAAATGACTATTTTATTGCAATACGAGCTTTTGCCTCTGCAATGGCTTCAGCCACCCGTAATGGTGACACAGCGCCTTTGGCACTGCGTTTATCTAAACAAGATTGTAATGAAAGAATAGCATACACATCTTCATTCACCACGTTACTGAATTGACGGAATTCTTCAATACTCAAGTCTTCCAGGCCTTTATGTACTTTAATTGCATACACTACGGTTTCTCCCACAATATGATGAGAATCTCGGAATGGTACGCCTTTTGCCACTAAGTAATCCGCAAGTTCTGTTGCATTTGAATAGCCTTTTAACGCTGCTTCACGAGTACGTTCAACATTTACGTGAATATCTTCCAATACGAATGCTGCCATGGTTAAACAATCATGCCATGTATCAAGTGCGTCAAAAATGCCTTCTTTGTCTTCTTGCATATCTTTGTTATAAGCAAGGGGCAAGCCTTTTAGCGTAATCATCATCGCAGTAAGGGAACCAATCACTCGTCCAGCTTTACCACGAATTAACTCACAAGCATCAGGGTTTTTCTTTTGTGGCATCAATGATGAACCCGAAGTCACACGATCGGATAATTCCACAAAGTCCGCCTCACCGCTATTGAAGATAATCATATCTTCGGCAAAACGGGATAAATGCACCATGCTTAGCGAGGCGGTTGAGAGTAACTCAATGATATGATCACGATCTGATACACTATCTAAGCTATTACGAGTGGCAAAAGCAAACCCTAAATCTTGAGCTAATTGTTCACGATCCACAGGATAAGCTGTTCCTGCTAACGCACCACTGCCCAATGGACAAGCGTTCATTCGATTATAAGCATCAGCTAAACGACTATAATCACGTTCTAACATTTCTACATAAGCCATACACCAGTGGGCGAAGCTAATGGGTTGAGCCCGTTGCAAATGGGTATAACCAGGCATGACTGCATGTTGATTATTTTCAGCGGTTTCCACTAATTTTGCTTGTAGCTCACGTACTGCATACTGCAATTCAGTCACTTGTGCTTTGCACCACATTTTAATGTCGAGTGCCACTTGGTCGTTACGTGAACGCCCAGTATGTAATTTTTTACCTAAATCACCCACTTTATCAATAAGCTTACTTTCTACCCAACTGTGAATATCTTCAGCATCATCTTGCAAAATTGCTTGTGGATTTGAACGTACTTCTATCAACAATTCCTTAAGTGCAGTTTCTAATTGTTGTTGCTCATCTACAGTTAGCACACCAACACTAACTAAAGCTTTTGACCAGCCCACCGAACCTTCAATATCTTGTTCAGCTAAACGATAATCAAAGCGTAGAGAATCATTAAAATCTTTAAAACGTTGATCTGCCGCTTGTGTAAAACGTCCACCCCAAAGTGCCATATCTCTTCCTTTCTAGTTCATCTATTTTCAAGCTAGGTTAAAACCTACCATCATTATTCATCATGGATTGATACGTGTACCAATAATTTCACCAGCTAAAAGTGCGGTTAATTTTTCAGGATATTTTCCATTAGCAATATCCACACCATGATTTAAAATTCTAGCCGCATCACCTGCAGCATTCACTTTTACAATCATACCATCTGTAATAACATTATCCTGAATAAATTGTTCAATTTGCGTTAAATTTAATTCAGGAATCAATTGATGATCACCATCAAGTACGCCATCAACATCAGATAACATAACTAAATCCGCATCAATCAAAGCAGCAATTGCTGTCGCTGCTTGATCGGCATTAACATTCATTAATGTCCCATTATCGTCCACGGCAATTGAACTAATAATGGGTAAAAAAGCTTCTGCTAATAAATTATTCAACAAATCTGGATTTTTGGGTACCACCATTGCAACATGGCCCAATTCAGGATCAAACTGGGTAGCCTTGGTAAAATTCGCATCGCAAAGCGATAATCCCACTGGATTTAATTTAAATTTTGCTGCTTGAGCCACTAATTTTTTATTTGCAATTCCAGCTAGTACTGCCACGATAATATCAATTTGATCGCTTGGCGTCACACGTAAACCATTTTTCTTTCGTACGGGCAAATGTAAACGCGTCATTAAATCATCCACCAAACAGCCGCCACCATGAACAATCAATAATGGGCGCTCAAAATTTTGTTGATAATCCGCTAATACTGAAAACAAATTTTCCATCGCCGTGGGGCTATCAAATAGCACACCACCCAGTTTAATTACTAATGGTTTCATATTATCATTTATCCTAATATATCATTCTCGCTATAGCCAATATTGACAGATTTTTCGCAGCTGAGATTAAACTTTTGCTCAAGTCACGAATAGTTGAATATGATTAATATTGATTTTATGCAAGTTGCCTTTCAACTCATTTTTTCTAAAAATAAGGCATCACATTGGCTTGTATGATTTATCTCATATAATATTATTTTACTGTTAAATGTGATTATTTATGCTATTATTCTGCATAATTATTTATAAATCAACTTATTTTTGGATAGTCTCTATGAAACAATTGCCTAAATTCATTGATATGTATTCACAACTCATTGCTATTCCTAGCATTAGCGCTCTCGAAGCAAAATTTGATCAATCAAATAAAATTCTCATTGAACTTTTAGCAGATTGGTTAGATACACTTGGGTTCAAAACCGAAATTCTGCCAGTGGAAAATAGTCGAGCAAAATATAATTTACTAGCAACTTACGGTGAGGGAGAAGGTGGTTTACTCTTGGCAGGTCATACAGATACGGTGCCTTGCAATGAAGAATTATGGAGCTGTAATCCATTTAAGCTCACTGAACGAGAGGGTAAATTTTATGGTTTAGGGACCGCAGATATGAAAGGTTTCTTTGCCTTTGTGATTGATGCAATTCGTCATATAGATTTAACTAAACTCACTAAACCATTACGTATTCTAGCCACCGCAGATGAAGAAACCACGATGTTAGGCACACGTATGTTTATTAAACATACGCATATTCGTCCTGATTGTGCTTTAATTGGTGAGCCAACTTCATTACGTGCAGTACGTGCTCATAAAGGTCATATTGGCAAAGCAGTACGTGTTATGGGGCGTAGTGGGCACTCAAGTGATCCTGCAAAAGGTATTAATGCCATCGAAATTATGCATGAAGCCACTGGCTATCTTATGAAAATGCGTGATGAACTGCGTCAAAAATACCATCATGCAGGTTTTGAAATCCCTTACCCCACCATGAATCTAGGCGCTATTCATGGGGGTGATGCGGTTAATCGTATTTGTGGCTGCTGTGAATTACATTTTGATATTCGTCCATTGCCTCATATGCGTTTAGAAGATCTTGATGAAATGCTACAAGAACGCCTTGCTCCATTGTTTGAAAAATGGGGCGATCGCATATCTATTCAAGCCTTGCATGAACCGACTCCAGGTTATGAATGTGAACATTCCGCACAAGTCGTACAAGTCATCGAAAAATTATTAGGCGAAAAATGTGATATCGTCAACTATTGCACAGAAGCACCATTTATCCAAGAACTTTGCCCAACCTTGGTGTTAGGACCAGGCTCAATTGAACAGGCTCATCAACCCGATGAATTTCTTTCCAGTGAATTTATTGAGCCTACTCGAGATTTACTGACTAAAATGATTAATCACTTTTGTTAAGTTACTTGATAAATGAGCGTGAGTCTTCTGCGATGTTCTCATCTTACAACCATAAAAAGTGCGGTCAGATTTTGAAAAATTCTGTATAATACGCCCCTTATTTACCAACACATGAGTTACTATGGCATTAATTGAATACCATCCACCTACAAAACCTTGGCTTGATATTGTTTACCACGATAATCATATTTTAGTGGTCAATAAACCCAGCGGTTTACTGTCCGTACCTGGTAATCAGCCACAGTATTATGACAGTGCAATGTCTCGTGTGAAAGATAAATACGGCTTCTGTGAACCTGCTCATCGCCTGGATATGGCAACCAGTGGCATTTTGTTATTTGCTATGAGTAAAACAGCGGATAGTGAATTAAAACGCCAATTTCGTGAACGTGAAACCAAAAAGTTTTATGAAGCGTTGGTATGGGGACATTTAGAGCAAAATCAAGGCAGCGTGAATCTTCCACTGATTTGTGACTGGGAAAACCGTCCTCGCCAAATGATCTGCTTTGAACGAGGCAAACGTGCAGAGACTCATTATGAAGTACTTGAACGCTTACCTAATAATTCAACTCGAGTCAAACTCACCCCTATTACAGGACGTTCTCATCAGTTACGCTTGCATATGTTAGCACTTGGTCACCCAATTTTAGGAGATAAATTTTATTCTCATCCACAAGCCAGGGCAATGTCTCCTCGATTATGTTTACATGCAGAAAGCCTCACCATTAAACACCCGATTACAGGAGAACAAATGACCTTTATGCGCCCTGCCGATTTTTAACCTTCTAAAGTGCGGTTTAATTTTAGAAAATTTTAACCGCACTTTTACGCTTATTCAGTCATTTTCACTACCTTATCCGAGGTAAATGATAAAGAATTAGTGAGAATGCTGCTCTAAAATGATACAATTCGCCCTCAATATTTAAGAATGTAAGGAACGCTATGTCTCGTCAAAAGAAAAGCCGTAACGTGGTTGATGTTATGCCAACCCGTAAAACAGATAAAAAGCCTGAATCAATGATGGCTTTGACTCGTCCGAGTAAAAAATTAACCCGTTATGAATTAGATGCTAAAGCACGTGAAGATAAAAAAAAGAAGAAACATAAAGGTTTATCTTCAGGTTCTCGCCATAGTACTTCAACGCAAAATAATCACTCTCAACATTTAGAAAAACGTGACCCTCGTTTAGGTAGCCGTAAAAAAGTGCCTTTAATCGTTGAGTTTGTTAATAACCCTGAAAAAGGTCAAACTATTGAACCTGTCACTGTTCCACCAACAAAAGCAAAAACCAAAAAACTCGATCCAATGCTTGAGTTAGAACAATTAGAAAATAACGAATGCTTAAATCAATTATTAGATGAACTTGATGCAGGTAAATCTATCAGTGCGGCAGATCAAAAATTTGTAGATGAATGCTTAGATCGTATTGCTGAATTAATGGATGAATTAGGCATTGAAGATGAAGAAGAAAACGAGGATGATTTACTTCGTACCTTCGAAAAAATAGATATTAATCAATTTAAATAAGTATAACCTATGAGCTGGACTTACATTCTTTCTATTCTCGCCATCATCATTATTATGATCATGGTCGGTTACACTATTCATGTCCTAAGTGAATTAAATAAACAAAAAAAATTATTTGCAAAAGCACGGCAAGATCGTATCAATCGCATTCAAGAAAGTATTATGATCATTGCTAAAGCGATGCAAACCAATGATTGTAATCTCTCGGAAGGGGTTATTCGTTTAAAAATGTTATTAGACCCTTTAGGACAAAAAACGCTTTCAGCTTATCCAGCAATGGACCAACTCTATCATGTGGTCAAAGAGATGCCAACGCATGAAGCACGCCAAAATTTGAAAAAAAATGAACGCATGAAACTAGACCTAGAACGTGAAAGTGCTGAAGCTGAATTGGAAGAAAAAATAAAAACTGAGCTTATTCAGTTATTAGCTGATATTGAAAATTATCAAAAACGAAAACAGTAACATATTGTTTTGTGGGGAAACATTTTATGTCTGAAATTATTTGGGATTTAGCATTGATTCAAAAATACAATCAATCAGGCCCCCGTTATACCTCTTATCCAACCGCTCTAGAATTTCATGAAAATTATACTCATGAAGATTTTAAAGCGGCAACAGAACGTTATCCTGAACGTCCGCTTTCGCTCTATGTGCATATTCCATTTTGCCACAAACTTTGTTATTTCTGTGGCTGTAATAAAGTGATTACTCGCCACCAGCACAAAGCAGATATTTATCTTGATTATTTAGAACAAGAAATCAAAACTCGTGCTCCATTATTTATTAACCGTAATGTCACTCAGATTCACTGGGGTGGTGGTACGCCAACTTATTTATCTGAAGCACAATCTTCACGTTTAATGAATATGCTAAAAACCCATTTTCATATTGATGCTAATGCCGAAATTAGTATTGAAATGGATCCTCGTGAAATTGAATTATCGATGTTGGAACATCTGCGAAAAATTGGATTTAACCGCATCAGTATGGGCGTGCAAGACTTCAATAAAGAGGTACAAAAAGCAGTTAACCGTGAACAAGATGAAGAATTTATTGGTGCGTTATTGGTAAAAGCAAGAGAACTCGGTTTCCAATCCACTAATCTTGATTTAATCTATGGTTTACCCTTACAAACTCCAGAAAGTTTCTTGTTTACACTGAAAAAAGTCATTGATTTAAATCCAGACCGATTAAGTGTATTTAACTATGCTCACTTGCCAAGCCGTTTCCCTGGCCAAGCAAAAATTAAAGATCATATGTTGCCTCCACCAGAATCTAAATTACAAATTCTGCAAGAAACTATTTCGACTTTAGGCAATGCAGGTTATAAATTTATTGGTATGGATCACTTTGCCAAACCTGAAGATGAATTAGCCATTGCTCAACAAAATGGCGTCTTACATCGTAACTTCCAAGGCTATACCACCCAAGAAGATGATGATTTATTGGGTTTAGGCGTATCAGCAATCAGTCTATTAGGCGATACTTATGCACAAAACCAAAAGGAATTGAAAAAATATTATGCTGATGTCGATGCCACTGGACTGGCATTACATAAAGGCCTAGTGTTGAGCGAAGAAGACTGTTTACGTCGTGATGTTATTAAACAATTGATCTGTAATTTTAAACTTGACTGGACAACCATTGAAAAACAATATCATATTGATTTCCAATCCCATTTTGCTGAAGATTTAGAATTACTTAAACCTCTTGAAAAAGATGGGTTAGTCTCAATTAATGAAACAACTATCCAAGTCTCGCCTCGTGGACGCTTACTGATCCGAAATATTTGTATGTGTTTTGATAGCTATTCGAGACAACTTGCTAGACGTCAACAATTCTCTAGAATTATTTAGTCTTCTCTAAACTAAAGTGCGGTAGAAATTTTCAAAATTCTACCGCACTATTCTTGTTTACATGGTTTGCTTACTCAATCCGAATCAATAATATTCTTCAACTGTTGAAAAACCATTTCTGCTTTAATTGCTGCCATATTCTGTTGTTGAATATGATATTGATGTAAACCATAAGTGCCAACTAATAAAGGATCCGTCGCCCCATAAAGTGTGATATTCGGCTTATTTAATGCTGCCGTCAAATGAGCTAGCCCAGTATCTACGGATACCACAGCTTTCGCTTGGGCAATAAATTTTGCTAATTCGGTTAAAGATAATTTAGGCAAAATTTCACAATTTGATACCGCACTTTTAATCTGTTCAGCTCTTGCTCGCTCTGTTTCATTATTCCAAGGTAAATAAATACGCAAACTAGGATAACTTAACATCAACTTGTTTGCTAAACTAATCCATTCCTGCACGAACCAATGTTTATCAGCCCTCGTTGTCGCATGAATAAAAATCACATAAGGTAGAGAAGAAGTATCATCAAAACGCTGAATAAGCCCATAATTAGCCTGGGTTTGTGGCAACCTATAATTTAAACTTTTAGCAAATAATTGACGAATACGTTCCACCGCATGTTGCTGATAGGGAATAATAAATTTTTGATCATAGAAAAATGATGCCACAGCTTCTCGTGCACAATAAAAGTGATAACCGAACTTTTTACCTTTTGCTAAACGTGTCACTAAAAAAGCACTTTTAAATAAGCCTTGTGCATCAATTACTGCATCATATTCTGTAGATTGCAATAAGCGACGATAATCTTTCCATTGGCATCGATTTTCACTAGAAAAAGGATGCTTACGCCAGCGACGAATCGCAACTGGAATCACATTTTTTACCGCTGGATGCCAATGCGGAATTTCAACAAAATTCTCCTCCTCCACCCAATCAAATTGGATATCTGGATAAGCTTGTTGAGCATCAGTTAAGGCTGGTAAGGTATGTAATAAATCTCCCATGGAAGATGTTTTTACAATCAATACTTTCATTATCTGGTTAGAAGTTTTTAAGTTTATCTGAATAAAAAACTAAACAGAGTGCAATCACCATTAATAAAATCGCCCCTGCAAATAAAATAGTATTTACCGCACTTTCATGATCGACAATAATCAAACGCAACATAGCAGTAATTCCCGCATAAATAAAATATCGCAGTGGGAAATGATAGCCACTTTTAAAATATTGAGAAATCAGCGCCAAAAATCCGAAATATAAAAAGAACATCACGATTTGTTCTGCAAAGGCAGCAGGTACAACATTATCAGTAGTAAAAATCATGATGCTGAGTCCATAAATCACTTTGAGAACTGCAACTAAATCAATCACTGCCAACATAATCACCGTTGTACTTAAAATGATGCGTAATATATTAGTCACCATCACTGGTAACTTAGTTTCCATAAAGTCTTGAGTATTCATAAAATTAATCAATAAAGTTAAAACCAAGTAGAAAGTATTGAATTTGGGTTATTCAAAGAAAACGGTTATTTATTTCAATAACCGTTGCTTTGCGAATAGGGTTGTATTTTGAACTAGTTAATGTATAAAGTACAATAATCCAGCTATCATCTGATTAAAAAACGCCCAATCTAATTTTATTTACCAGCAATGCTTAACTAAGAAGAGTATTCAATTTTTCCATCACCATCTCAGGTGTGATATCAATTAGGCTCTGATGATAGCCTTCTGCACTATCCTCACCCTTACGGATTTTAATTAAACCGCCCTCAATTAAGCGAATAATCACCGCCTTATCTGATAATGGTGGCGTATATTGCGGACTGGTTGGTCCATATAATGCCACCAGCGGGCGATTGACCGCAGCAGCAATATGCATTAATCCACTATCATTAGTCACCATTGCCACACAATCGGCAATAATATCTACTGCTTGGTTCAGTTCAGTTTGCCCAGCTAAATTAATGCAGTAACCACGTAAATTGTCAGGCAATGCATGACAAATTTGTTCACACACTTGCTCATCTTTTGTAGACCCCAATAAACGAATAGAATAGCCTTTTTCAATGAGTTGATGAGCTAAATTAGCGTAATGATAATGAGGCCAACGCTTTGCTGGACCAAATTCTGCACCAGGACAAAAGCCAATAGCGGGGCGGTGTTCAGCAAGTGCGGTTTGTTTTTCAAAAATTTTTAAAGTATCCGCCACCTGATCTGTATTGACCTGTAAATAAGGTGTTGGAATTGGTAAATTTTCTGCATTAGGCACCGCACTTTTTTCATAACCTAACGCCACATAACGCTGAACCATCATCGGATAATCTTGTTTATTTGTACGCAAATCATTTAACAACAAATAACGGCTTTCACCTTTCCAACCACGTCGTACTACAATATTTGCAAACAGAGGAATAAAGGCTGATTTCAATGAATTCGGTAATACAATTGCCATATCATATTGATTACGCAAAGATTTTCCAATACGATAACGCTCCATTAAATTAAAGGCACCATGCCCAAGAGGCATCGTCAAGGCTTTACGCACTTCTGGCATTCGAGCGAGCAAGGGCTTACACCAGTTTGGTGCTAACACATCAATTTCACAATTGGGATACTGTTGTTTAAGTGTTTGATAAAGGCTGTGCGACATCATCATATCGCCGACCCACGAAGGTGCAATGATTAAAATATTCATACTTACCCAATTCCTAAAGTAAAAAGTGCGGTGAAAATTTTCATAATTTTACCCGCACTTTGTCTTCATTCAAACTGTTATATCTGGTTTATTTGCGATTTAACCAAGCCATATATTCTGCAACACCTTCAGCAACATTTTTAAATTTATAATCACAACCAGCTTGGCGGAGTTTGGTTAAATTTGCTTGTGTATATTCTTGGTAGCGAGATTTCAAATGTTCAGGGAATGGAATAGTTTCAATTTCCCCTTTACCATGATGTTTAATCACCGCTTCTGCCACTGCTTTAAAACTCTCTGCTTGACCTGTGCCAAGATTAAAAATGCCAGATATTGCATTTTGCCATGCCCAAATATTCACTTTGGCGACATCTTCCACATAAACAAAATCACGAATAAAATGTTCACTACCTGCAAATAATTTTGGGTTTTCACCTTTTAACATTTGATTATTTAAATGGAATGCCACACTTGCCATTGAGCCTTTGTGTTGCTCACGTGGACCATAAACATTGAAGTATTTAAAACCACAAACAGGGGAATGCGCTTCAGGTAAAATAGCTCGTACATATTGATCAAATAAGAATTTTGAATAACCATAGGCATTTAATGGCCCTTCAAATTGGCGTTCTTCAATAAAATCTGTTTTATCGCCATAAGTTGCTGCAGATGAGGCATAAAAGAAAGGAATTTCACGCTCAAGGCAATAATGTAACAACTCTTTTGAATACTCATAATTATTGTGCATGAGATATTTGCCATCCCATTCCGTGGTTGCTGAACAAGCACCTTCATGGAAAATAGCATCAATATCACCTAAATCATCGCCAGCAATAATAGATGAAATAAAATCCTCTTTATCACAATAATCCGCAATATCTAAATCCACTAAATTAATAAATTTTGTGCCATCTTTTAAATTATCTACGACCAAAATATCTTTACGACCAATATCGTTTAATGCCTTGACGATATTGCTACCGATCATACCAGCGCCACCAGTTACGATAATCATAATCTTATCCCTCTTGTTATGAAATTATGTGATATTGTAATAGATTTTATGAGAATTGTGTACTCAAGCTATGGATATGTGTTCAGCCTCTCTTTAGTGGGAAGACAAGTTAGTCAGCTAGTCAAAACACCGACAGATTATAAACGGATAATATTTATCCCTAATTATTTGAAAAGGTTAATAAATTAAATTTTATAAAAATAAACCGCAGTTTTTTAGGCAGAAGATTTTAAACTCTTCTCCAAGGTATAATGTGCACCTTTTGCTAACATTCTCAATTGCAAAATAACTCGTTCAGTTAATAATTCTCGCTCTTTATTGCTCATATCCAAGGCATTGGCACCCGCAGTAAACACAATCGTTACCATACCTTCCGCTTGTACATAAGCAACATATTGAGAATAGTCATTAGTCATCATTAAATATTCTGCTAATTCATCTACGAAGTGCTTAATTTCACGAGCAGCGGCAGTACGAAAAGCTTGTGAAGTCCCTGAACTTTCACGTAACAATAAACGAAACACATTTGGACTATGGCTAATGAATTCGAAAAAGGTTTCTACCGATATAACAATGACACTACCACCCTTTTCAATACGCTTACGTGCCTGTCGCATCAATTGACGTAAAATTAATCCTGCCTCATCAACCATCGTCAATCCTAATTCATCCATATCTTTAAAATGACGATAAAATGATGTGGGTGCAATTCCTGCTTCTCTTGCCACTTCACGTAAACTTAAATTAGAGAAACTTTTTTCAGCCGTTAATTGATTAAAAGCCGCATCAATTAAAGCTCGACGGGTTCTCTCTTTTTGGATTGCACGCACACCAGCCATTATTATTTACCTTCTTTTGATAAAATAGGTTCTACCGCTTTACCTACAGCCATCGCAACTCGTTCATAACGATTACGAAGTGGTGAACCTGGACGATAAACTAAAGCAATCGTACGTTTAGGTTCTGGCTCAATACAAGGGATATATTTCACACCATCACGATTACCTTCATTGAGAACGGCAAGCTCAGGCATTAATGTCATGCCCGCATTTGCGGCAATCATATTACGTAATGTTTCCAAACTGGTTGCTTGAAAATGAGAATTTTCTCGAGCTCCCGCAGTAAAACAATAACCTAAAGCCTGATCTCGTAAGCAATGTCCATCATCCAACATTAATACTTCATGACCTTTAAGCTCATGCATTTTAATTTGTTTTTGTTTTGCCCATGGATGAATATCCGAAACGGCTAATAACATGCGTTCATGAAAAATAGGCACTTCAATAAAGGCTTCTGTTTCTTGGACGCTCGCTACAATCGCACAATCTAAACGCCCTGATTCTAATTGATCTAATAAACTTGAAGTTTGAGCTTCATATAAATAAAGATCTAATTCAGGGAAAGCCTCTTTAAAAATTGGCATGATATAAGGCAATAAGTAAGGCCCTACCGTTGGAATCACGCCCATATGTAAAGGACCTGTCATGTCTTTACCTTGATTACTTGCCATTTCTTTTAATAATTTCACTTCACGCAAGACTTTTTTAGCTTGTTCGACTAAAATAAGACCTGACTGAGTAAATAAGACTTTACGACTTGTGCGTTCCAGTAATGTGATGCCAAGCTCATCTTCTAATTTGCGAATTTGTCCGCTTAAAGTTGGTTGACTAACATGGCATGCATCTGCCGCACGTCGAAAGTGTTTATACTCAGCAAGGGCTGCTAAGTATTCTAAGTCACGAATATTCATTTGGCCTCGTTATAGAAAAAAACGATTAAAAGGATAGAATTAATTGATTGTAACTATACCATAATTTTATCTATAATCCATCCCGTTAATAAGTTAACTTTCTAATTTAATAGGAGAAAAAAATGGCTTTAGCAGATATGACTGGTAAACATGTACCAGAAGTAACTTTTCGTACTCGTCAAGGCGATGCATGGGTTGATGTAACAACAAGCGAACTATTTGATAACAAAACTGTAGTCGTATTCTCTCTTCCAGGAGCATTTACACCAACTTGTTCTTCTACTCACTTACCACGCTATAATGAGTTAGCTTGTGAGTTTAAAGCCTTAGGTGTTGACGATATTATTTGTGTATCTGTAAACGATACCTTTGTAATGAACGCATGGAAAGCTGACCAAGAAGCTGAAAACATCACTGTGATTCCAGATGGTAATGGCGATTTTACTCGTGGTATGGGTATGTTGGTTGGTAAAGAAGACTTAGGTTTCGGTAATCGTTCATGGCGTTATTCTATGCTTGTTAAAAATGGCGTAGTTGAAAAAATGTTTGTTGAACCACAAGAGCCAGGCGATCCATTCAAAGTATCTGATGCAGATACCATGATCAAATACTTAAAACCTGATTGGACTGCAAAACCTTCTGTTTCTATCTTTACAAAACCTGGTTGTCCTTTCTGCGCTAAAGCAAAAGGTTTATTAAAAGTTAAAGGTTATACTTTTGAAGAAATCGTTTTAGGTAAAGATGCAAGTACTATCTCTGTTCGTGCTATCACAGGTAAAACCTCTGTTCCTCAAGTTTTCATCGGTGGTCAATACATCGGTGGTAGTGATGATTTAGAAGCATATTTTTCTAAAAACTAATCGATAACAGATCATAAAAATTAAAACCGCACTTTATAAAACTAAAGTGCGGTTTCTTTTTGGCAAATTTTTAGTAATGAGGCGGTGGCGTTTCTTCCGATTGTCTTGCCACATTAGAAGGTTGCATATCTTTCAACTTATTTGCCAAATTGCGTAATTGAAAATGCATTTTATCCATCATAAATTGCTGTTGTACAAGTGCTTCATTGAGTTCTTCTAATACCCCTTCTTGAAAAGTAATTTTCATTTCCAATTCTGCTATTCGTTGTTCTAATTTTGATGAGTTTTGCATAGTAATCCTAAATAAATGTTGTACAATAATAAAATTGGCTTTACCCTATTTTATACAAAACTTGGGGTTAAACCTATTTATTTAGTTATAAATTCATAAAACAAACAGCGTGATTATCCACGCCAAAGGACATATTCAATGGTAAAATTTCAAAAAATTACGGCAATCGCATTATTAGTGAGTGCTGTATTAGCAACTTCAGCTTGTAAAGATGATAAAAAAGCGGAAACTCAAGCAGCTGCAGAGCCAGCCAAACAAACAGCTCAAGCTTCTCAGGCAAATAACTCTCAAGCAAAAGATCCATCTTATGCAATTGGCGTATTAATTGGTAATGATTTAAAAGGCCTAGTAGATGCACAAAAAGAAGTCTTCACTTATGATAACCAAAAAGTTTTAGCTGGTGTTGCAGATGCATTAAATGGCAAAATTGATTTAACAAATCAAGACGTTGTAGATACCTTAAAAGGAATGGATGAAAAATTAAAAAATGCCGCTCAAGCTAAAGCTGAAGCTCGAGCAAAACAAGCAAAAGCCGATAGTGAAAAATTTATTGCTGAATTCAAGAAAAAAGATGGTGTGAAAGAAACTAAATCAGGTCTTTTATATCGTATTGAAAAAGAAGGGGAAGGTAATCCTATTAAAGCTACTGATACAGTAAAAGTACATTACACAGGTAAACTAACTAACGGTACTGTTTTTGATAGTTCAGTAGAACGTAATCAACCAGCAGAATTTATGCTTAACCAAGTTATTCCTGGTTGGACAGAAGGTTTACAATTAATCAAAAAAGGCGGCAAAATTGAATTAGTCATTCCTGCTGAACTTGCTTATGGTGATCAAGAATTAGGTCAAATTCCAGCAAATTCAACACTACATTTTGATGTTGAAGTCTTAGATGTAATTGCAGAGAAAAAATAATAAAAAATACACCGCACTTTAATAAAAAAGTGCGGTACTCTTTTCGAGAATAATATGATGACAAATATCAAGCGAGCTTTTACTGACGAAGATCGTGCAATCCTGAATTCTTACCGAGCCATTATTGATGGGTTAAGTGCATTGATGGGAAGCCATTGTGAAATCGTATTACATTCTTTAGAAGATCCTGAACATTCTACTTTATATATTGTTAATGGACATAACACCAATCGCCAAGCTGGTGCGACATTAACCGAAATAGATTTACAATCGCTACAAACTATGGAGCATGGCATTGAGTTAAAACCTTATTTTACTCGTCATAAAGGTAATAATGGTTTAATGAAGTCCGCTACAATGGCAATTCGTAACAGTAAACAACAAATCATTGGATTGTTATGCGTTAATCTAAATTTAGAAGTACCTGTTTCACAATTCATGCAAGCTTTTATTCCAACCCAAGAACATACTGTGGCTAACGCCAATAATTTTGCAAGTTCTGTCGAAGACCTAGTCTTGCAAACAGTAGAAAATACCATCGAGGAAATTACTGCAGATCGATTAGTGGCAAATAATAATAAAAATCGTCAAATTGTCATTACTCTTTTTGAAAAAGGAATCTTTGATATTAAAGATGCAATCAACCTTGTGGCAGAGCGCTTAAATATCTCTCGTCATACTGTGTATCTTTATATCCGTCAAATCAAACAGGATGACCAACGCTAATGCGCTATGTATTATCAGTAAGACAGCCTATATATGGTTCACAAGGTGCTTATCTTGCCTATCAACTTGCTCAAGAATTGCTTGCTCAAGGTCATCAAATTACGCAAATTTTCTTTTCTCAAGCAGGCGTATCAAATGGCAATGCCTTGGTCTATCCAGCAAACGATGAATTCAATTTAGTCAAAGCCTGGCAAAAGCTTTCACTAGAACATCATGTGCCTTTACATTTATGCGTTGCGGCCTCACAACGACGAGGAATCGTCGACGAACTTACTGCCTTTGATGCTAAAACAAGTAACCTTGCAGAAGGATTTGTTTTGGCTGGGCTTGGTGAATTTAGCAAAGCAGTACTTGAAGCAGATAGGGTCATCAGCCTATGAAACTTGCCTTTGTATTTAGACACAGCCCTCATGGTTCAACAATTAGTCGAGAAGGCTTAGATGCCTTATTAGCTGCCAGTGCATTTTGTGATGAAAATAAACTTGCTGTTTTCTTTATTGATGACGGAGTGTTAAATTTACTACCTCATCAACAGCCTGAAATCATTCTACAAAAAGATTTTATAAGTGGATTTAAATTACTGGATTTATATGATATAGAACAGCGTTATATCTGTAGCGAATCATTAAATGATCTAGGACTCATAAATCAAGCACTAGTTATAAACTGCGAAAAAATAGACCGCACTTTATTTTTACAGAAACTTCAGAAATTTGAAAAAATTATTACTTTTTAATATGTTATACACGTTTTCAGAATCACATTACAGTCAAACAGAATTAGAAAATTATTTCTCTCAAATCACCCCAAATGATGCCGTAGTACTTTGGCAAAGTGCGGTCATTATTTCGGTAAAATATCCGCAATTAGTATCTCAATATGCTCAACAAATCTATTTATTAGAAGTAGATATTCAAGCTAGAGGATTAACAGAGATCATACAAAACACGCTGCCTACCATCAAACAACTGACACTTTCTCAATTTGTTGCTTTAACAGAACAATATTATCCTCAATTGGCACTTTAACCAATTAACTTATCTTAATAAGCCAACTGACTATTCCTTGACATATCTTCTTTTCAAGTCTAAAATTCCGTGTCTGTTCTAGTATCAGGACAGATTTAACTAAACAATTCTATTATGAATCATATTTAACTGGAGCTTATTAAATGGCAACAATCAACCAACTAGTACGCAAACCGCGTGTGAAAAAGGTTGTAAAAAGCAACGTTCCTGCATTAGAGGCTTGCCCGCAGAAACGTGGTGTGTGTACTCGTGTGTACACTACAACTCCTAAAAAACCGAACTCAGCATTACGTAAAGTATGTCGTATTCGTTTAACAAACGGTTTTGAAGTAACTTCTTATATCGGCGGTGAAGGTCACAACCTTCAAGAACACAGTGTTGTGTTAATCCGTGGTGGTCGTGTTAAAGATTTACCAGGTGTGCGTTATCACACAGTACGCGGTGCATTAGACTGCGCAGGCGTTAAAGATCGTAAACAAGCACGTTCTAAATACGGCGTTAAACGTCCTAAAGCTTAATGGAACTCCGTTAAGTAAGGCCAAACGTCTAAATTAAATATTTAAACCATAAACTCCAGTCAACGGCGATAATTATCGCACTAGATGAGTTTTGGATATCCTGAATGATAAAAACGGAGAAATAGCAATGCCACGTCGTCGTAGTATTGAACCTCGCAAAATTCTTCCAGATCCGAAATTCGGTTCAGAATTACTTGCGAAATTTATTAATGTATTAATGGTAGATGGTAAAAAATCTATCGCAGAATCAATCGTATATGGTGCTTTAGAAACACTTGCTCAACGTACTAATAAAGAAGCGTTAGTTGCATTTGAAGAAGCATTAGAAAATGTACGTCCAACCGTAGAAGTTAAATCTCGTCGTGTTGGCGGTTCTACATATCAAGTACCAGTAGAAGTTCGTCCAGCACGTCGTAACGCATTAGGTATGCGTTGGATCGTTGAAGCTGCACGTAAACGTGGTGATAAATCAATGGCTTTACGTTTAGCTAATGAATTATCTGATGCATCAGAAAACAAAGGTGCAGCAGTGAAAAAACGTGAAGATGTTCACCGTATGGCAGAAGCAAACAAAGCGTTTGCTCACTACCGTTGGTAATTGCGTAGCAAAATATATTCAAGGCTTCATCTTTGGTGGAGCCTTACCCATATTAAAAAATTAATATTAAACCCCAAACAAGGTAATAATAATGGCTCGTACAACCCCTATTGAAAGATATCGTAATATCGGTATCAGTGCGCATATTGACGCGGGTAAGACAACTACTACAGAGCGTATCTTGTTCTATACTGGTGTTAGCCACAAAATCGGTGAAGTTCACGATGGTGCTGCAACAATGGACTGGATGGAACAAGAACAAGAACGTGGTATTACTATCACATCTGCTGCGACTACAGCTTTCTGGGCTGGCATGTCTCAACAATTTGATCAACACCGTATCAACGTTATCGATACTCCGGGACACGTAGACTTCACTATCGAAGTAGAACGTTCTATGCGTGTTCTTGATGGTGCAGTAATGGTTTACTGTGCTGTAGGTGGTGTTCAACCACAATCAGAAACAGTTTGGCGTCAAGCTAACAAATATAAAGTTCCACGTATTGCGTTTGTAAATAAAATGGACCGTACTGGTGCAAACTTCTTACGCGTTGTTGAACAATTAAAAGCTCGCTTAGGCGCTAATGCAGTTCCTTTACAACTTCCAATCGGTTCAGAAGATAACTTCAAAGGTGTAGTTGATTTAATCAAAATGAAAGCTATCAACTGGAATGAAGAAGATCAAGGTATGACTTTCACTTATGAAGATGTTCCTGCAGATATGCTAGAAGCTTGTGAAGAATGGCGTAACAACCTAATTGAAGCAGCCGCTGAATCATCAGAAGAATTAATGGAAAAATACCTAGGTGGTGAAGAGTTAACAGAAGAAGAAATTAAAGGTGCATTACGTCAACGTGTATTAGCCACCGAGATTATTCTTGTAACTTGTGGTTCTGCATTCAAAAATAAAGGCGTTCAAGCTATGCTTGATGCAGTAATTGAATACTTACCATCTCCAGTAGATATCCCAGCAATCAAAGGTATTAATGAAGATGAAACTGAAGGTGAACGTCACGCAAGTGATGATGAACCATTTGCAGCATTAGCATTCAAAATTGCAACTGACCCATTCGTAGGTAACTTAACGTTCTTCCGTGTGTATTCAGGCGTTGTTGAATCAGGTGCAACAGTTTACAACTCAGTTAAACAAAAACGTGAACGTTTTGGTCGTATTGTACAAATGCACGCTAACAAACGTGAAGAAATCAAAGAAGTTCGCGCAGGTGATATTGCAGCAGCAATCGGCTTAAAAGATGTCGGTACTGGTGATACATTATGTGCATCAGATGCACCGATTATTCTTGAACGCATGGAATTCCCAGAGCCAGTTATCTCTGTTGCGGTAGAACCAAAAACTAAAGCTGACCAAGAAAAAATGGGCTTAGCATTAGGTCGTTTAGCGCAAGAAGACCCTTCATTCCGTGTTAAAACTGATGAAGAATCAGGTGAAACTATCATTTCTGGTATGGGTGAGTTACACTTAGATATCATCGTTGACCGTATGAAACGTGAATTTAAAGTGGAAGCAAACATTGGTAAACCACAAGTTTCTTACCGCGAAACTATTCGTACACGTGTAAACGATGTAGAAGGTAAACACGCGAAACAATCTGGTGGTCGTGGTCAATATGGTCATGTAGTTATCGACCTATATCCATTAGATCCTGAAGGTCCAGGTTATGAATTCGTTAATGAAATCAAAGGTGGTGTGATTCCTGGTGAATACATTCCTGCGGTTGATAAAGGGATTCAAGAACAACTTAAATCTGGTCCTCTAGCTGGTTATCCAGTAGTTGATTTAGGTGTACGTTTACACTTCGGTTCATATCATGATGTGGACTCATCTGAGTTAGCGTTTAAATTAGCGGCATCAATTGCCTTTAAAGCAGCGTTCGCTAAAGCAAACCCAGTATTACTTGAGCCAATCATGAAAGTTGAAGTAGAAACGCCTCCTGAATATGTAGGTGATGTAATTGGTGACTTAAGCCGTCGTCGTGCAATGGTAAATGGACAAGAAGCAACTGATTTTGCAGTAAAAATCAATGCTGAAGTTCCACTATCAGAAATGTTCGGTTATGCTACTGACCTTCGTTCACAAACTCAAGGTCGTGCATCATACTCAATGGAACCATTGAAATATGCAGAAGCTCCGAAAAATATTTCTGAAGCAATTATCGAAGCGCGTAAAAAATAATTTTTGTAAAACAACGTGCTATAAACCGCATGTTTATAGCACTCTTTTAGGAAATATTAGCAATGTCTAAAGAAAAATTTGAACGTACAAAACCGCACGTAAACGTGGGTACAATTGGCCACGTTGACCATGGTAAAACAACTTTAACCGCAGCTATCACAACAGTATTAGCAAAACACTACGGTGGTGCAGCTCGTGCATTCGACCAAATCGATAACGCACCAGAAGAAAAAGCTCGTGGTATTACCATCAACACTTCACACGTAGAATACGATACTCCAACTCGTCACTACGCACACGTTGACTGTCCGGGACACGCAGACTATGTTAAAAACATGATTACAGGTGCTGCACAAATGGATGGTGCTATTTTAGTAGTAGCGGCAACAGATGGTCCTATGCCACAAACTCGTGAACACATCTTATTAGGTCGCCAAGTAGGTGTACCTTACATCATCGTATTCTTAAACAAATGCGACATGGTAGATGATGAAGAGTTATTAGAATTAGTGGAAATGGAAGTTCGTGAACTTCTTTCACAATATGATTTCCCAGGTGACGATACACCAATCGTACGTGGTTCAGCCTTACAAGCATTAAATGGTGTAGCTGAATGGGAAGAAAAAATTCTTGAATTAGCGAATCATTTAGATACTTACATTCCAGAACCAGAACGTGCGATTGACCAACCGTTCCTTTTACCAATTGAAGACGTATTCTCAATTTCAGGACGTGGTACAGTAGTTACCGGTCGTGTAGAACGTGGTATTATCCGTACTGGTGATGAAGTAGAAATCGTTGGTATCAAAGATACAGCGAAAACCACAGTAACAGGTGTAGAAATGTTCCGTAAATTATTAGACGAAGGTCGTGCGGGAGAAAACATTGGTGCATTATTACGTGGTACAAAACGTGAAGAAATCGAACGTGGACAAGTATTAGCGAAACCAGGTTCAATCACACCACACACAGATTTTGAATCAGAAGTGTACGTATTATCAAAAGATGAAGGTGGTCGTCATACTCCATTCTTCAAAGGTTACCGTCCACAATTCTATTTCCGTACAACAGACGTAACAGGTACAATCGAATTACCTGAAGGTGTGGAAATGGTAATGCCAGGAGATAACATCAAAATGACAGTAAGCTTAATCCACCCAATTGCGATGGACCAAGGTTTACGTTTTGCTATCCGTGAAGGTGGCCGTACAGTGGGTGCGGGTGTTGTTGCACGTATCATCAAATAATAGCTAATCGAAAGATTATGAAAAAGGGACTCATTTGAGTCCCTTTTTATTGGTTTAAAATTAGTTAAACAGAGAGAAAAGTGCGGTATCAATCTAGAAAATTTTAATACGCTATAAATCTCTCTCAATTTGAGCTACAATCACTCATCTTTTTCACTATACTGATATAATTATGTTAGATATTGTTTTATATGAACCAGAAATTCCTCAAAATACAGGAAACATTATTCGATTATGTGCAAACTGCGGTTTTAGATTACATCTTATTGAACCACTAGGATTTACTTGGGATGACAAACGTCTGCGTCGTTCAGGCTTGGATTACCACGAATTTGCTGAAATCAAAAAGCATAAAACTTATGAAGCTTTTCTTGAGTCAGAACAACCTAAACGTTTATTTGCATTAACAACCAAAGGTGGGCCTGCCCATAGTGAAGTGAAATTTGAATTAGGGGACTATCTTATGTTTGGTCCTGAAACACGTGGTATTCCAATGAGTATTTTAGATAAAATGCCAATGGAACAAAAAATTCGTATTCCTATGACCGCTAATAGTCGCAGTATGAATCTTTCAAACTCTGTTGCCGTCACCGTTTATGAAGCATGGCGACAACTTGGATATCAAGGTGCAATTAATTTAAATCGAAAATAAAAAAAGTCCTAAAGAATTTCTTTAGGGCTTTTTCTTAGCTTAATTGTTTAGCCATATTTGCTTTAAGTTCTTCCAGCATTGCATAACGTTTTCGATACATTGAACGTTTCTTACTGGTGATTTCAGAAATATCTTTTGTTTCAAATGCTAAAGGCAATTCCCAATATTCTTGTAAAACTCCATCGCTTTCGCTAAAAATAGCATCATAATCTACCACATAGCGTTTACTATTCACTAGGCGAGATTTATTTTGATATTTCTGTGGAATACCCAGCAAGCGTTTATAACCAAGTACTTGGGTCAATCCTTTCATCGCTTCAACCATTAAATATGCTGGCCGTAAACCATGACATTGCTTAGTGAGTAACTTAACAATTTCTTTTGACCCTTCAAAATTAGGCCCTTGAATTACGGCTATCAATAATGCATCTTTAATTTGTCCAAAGGTCAATAAATAAATTAATTGTTGTGTATCTTTCTGACGTAATTCTAATGCCCAAAATCCTTCCATCGGCTGATGTTCATTGATGTTTAATATTATTTCAAATCCATCAATAACTTCACCAAAACTAATAGGTTGTTCCCAAAGTTGAGGTAATTTCAATGTAGTCAAGCGTTGTGATAAAAATAATAAATTATCACAAATTGCTGAGAAACGTTGTGAAGCACCAAAGCGTTTATCTAAAAAACGATGCACTAACGGGTAACTATAATTGGGACGAGCATTTAATAATGGAATTAATTCATCATGTTTGTTAACAAAGTCAGTAAACTGCTTAATTTTTCCTAAATGCAAGATCGAACGTAAACGATAACGTAAACGTTTCAAACGGTATGATTTTTTACCACGATCAGGATAAATAGCCATCGGTTTTGGCCAACTGTATTTAACTGTCATATATTCCCCTTAGATAAGGGCGATATTTTGCCATAAAAGTCGCACCTTTTGTATTTTTTTATCGTTCTTATCTATTTTATAAGGTATCCTATAGGGTAATTGTAAAGGTAGGAAATATAATGTCAGAATTCAAATTGAATTATCATAAAACTCATTTTATGACCAGTGCAGCAAAGATTAATCAACTTCCCGAAGACAGTGGTATTGAAATCGCTTTTGCTGGTCGTTCCAATGCGGGTAAATCAACTGCACTTAACGCATTAACTAATCAAAAAAACTTGGCTCGTACATCAAAGACACCTGGTCGTACACAATTAATCAACTTATTTGAAGTTGAACCTCAATGTAAATTAGTGGATTTACCAGGCTATGGTTATGCTGCGGTTCCTGAGCAAATGAAATTACAATGGCAGAAATCTTTAGGAGAATATTTACAACATCGTGAATGTTTGCAAGGTGTAGTAATTCTAATGGATATTCGCCATCCGCTCAAAGATCTTGACCAACAAATGATTGAATGGTCCGTCTCCTCAAATTTACCGGTTTTATTACTATTAACAAAATCAGATAAATTGAGCCAAAGTGAAAGAAGCAAACGAGTCAAAATGGTACGGGAAGCTATCCTCCCCTTCCAAGGCGATGTGCAAGTTGAGGCTTTTTCAGCTCAAAACAAATTAGGTATTGATAAACTTTCTTCAAAACTAAATAGTTGGTTTGCACCACTTTTCACTGAATAATATTTTATTTTTGCGATCTTGCTCCCAAAAAGTGCGGTAAAATTTTTCAAAATTCTACCGCACTTTTATATTTCTGCTATTTGCATATTGTAAGGAGATCATATGTCATTAGCAGTTGTCTATTCTCGAGCATCTATGGGTGTGCAAGCCCCCTTAGTTACCATTGAAGTTCATATTAGTAATGGTAAGCCTGGGTTTACTTTAGTTGGATTACCTGAAAAAACTGTCAAAGAAGCTCAAGATCGAGTTCGTAGTGCATTGATTAACGCACAATTTAAATATCCAGCCAAAAGAATTACTGTCAATTTAGCCCCCGCTGATTTACCTAAAGAAGGTGGACGTTTCGATTTGCCTATTGCCATCGGTATGCTTGCCGCAATGGGTCATATTGATGCACAAAAATTACATCAATTTGAGTTTATTGGTGAACTCGCATTAACAGGGGATCTACGTGGTATCCATGGGGTTATTCCTGCAATTCTTGCAGCTCTACAATCTAAACGCACAACAATTATTGCTCATCAAAATGCAAATGAGGCTGCACTGATATCTGATCATCAAAGCTATACAGCACGTTCATTATTAGAGGTTGTACAATTTCTTAATCACCAAATCAAACTTCCCTCTACCCTATCCATTAATCCATCAAACTCAGATCAAACTAACCACTCTCCCATTCAAGATCTCAGAGATATCATTGGTCAACAACATGCCAAACGAGCATTAACTATTGCGGCGGCGGGGCAACATAACTTACTTTTTATCGGTCCGCCAGGAACAGGCAAAACCATGTTAGCCAGCAGGCTGACGGGGCTCTTACCTGAAATGACTAATCATGAAGCGATTGAAACAGCCTCGGTGACCAGCTTAATTCATAATGAGCTTAATTTTAGTAACTGGAAACAACGCCCGTTTAGAGCACCACATCATAGTGCATCTTTAGCTGCATTAGTGGGAGGAGGAACTATCCCTAAACCAGGTGAAATTTCTTTAGCACATAATGGAGTATTATTTTTAGATGAGTTACCCGAGTTTGAACGACGGGTATTAGATGCCTTAAGACAGCCTTTAGAAAGTGGCGAAATTATCATTTCACGTGCTACCGCAAAAATCCAATTTCCAGCAAAATTTCAACTTATTGCAGCAATGAATCCTAGTCCAACAGGAAATTATCAAGGCACACATAACCGCACTTCCCCTCAGCAAATTATGCGCTATTTGAATCGATTATCTGGCCCATTCTTAGATCGTTTTGATTTATCTATTGAAGTTCCACTACTTCCTCAAGGTGCATTACAAAATACAGGCGATCGCGGTGAGAGTAGTGAACAAGTGCGTACTAAAGTATTAAAAGTAAGAGAAATTCAATTAGCGAGATCTGGAAAAATCAACGCACATCTGACGAGTAAAGAAATTGAACGGGATTGCAAATTAAAAGATAAAGATGCCTTATTCTTAGAAAATGCTTTAACCAAGCTAGGCTTATCAGTACGAGCTTATCATCGAATCTTGAAAGTTTCTCGTACAATTGCTGATCTTAATGAAGAAAACCAAATTAATCAAAAACACCTTGCTGAGGCATTAGGATATCGTGCCATGGATCGACTATTACAAAAACTCAATCAACAAAATTAGAGAATTAAAAGTGCGGTTCAATTTCAAAAAATTTTCTTAAAACCAACCGCACTTTTCTTATTCAATAAGATTATTCAGCGTCCTCTTTCGCCCATTCTAGCGAACGACGAACAGCTTTTTTCCAGCCTTTATAACGTTTTTCACGTTTTTCATTATCATTATCTGGTGTAAATGTACGCTCTACACGTGCTTTATCACGTAATTCATCCAAATCTTTCCAGAAGCCAGTAGCAAGACCTGCAAGATAGGCTGCACCTAAAGCTGTCACTTCTTTGACCACAGGACGTTCTACATTAACATCTAATATATCTGCTTGGAATTGCATTAAGAAGTTATTGGCTGTTGCACCGCCATCTACACGAAGGTATTTTAATTTATCACCAGCATCTGATTGCATAGCTTCTAATACATCACGAGTTTGATATGCAATGGATTCAAGGGTTGCACGAACAATATGATTGCGATTTGCACCTCGAGATAAACCAAAAATTGCACCACGAGCATATGGATCCCAATATGGTGCACCTAATCCTGTAAAGGCAGGAACGACATAGACCCCATTACTGTCAGATTCTTTTGTAGCAAAATATTCACTATCATAACTATCGTGTACGATTTTAAGTTCATCACGTAACCACTGAATAGAAGCCCCTGCGATAAACACTGAACCTTCTAATGCATATTCTGGTTCACCTTTCGCATTACAGGCAATGGTCGTTAATAACCCATTTTTTGAAGTAATGGCTTTATCACCAGTATGCAATAACATGAAGCAACCCGTACCATAAGTATTTTTGGCTTGGCCCGCTTTCACACACAAATGACCATAAAGTGCAGCTTGTTGGTCACCGGCGATACCTGCAACAGGAATACGCACACCGCCTTTACCACCAATATTGGTTTGTCCATAAACTTCAGAAGAATTTCTTACTTCAGGTAGCATTGAACGTGGAATATTCAAAATCTCAAGCATTTTGTCATCCCACTGTTTAGTATGGATATTGAATAACATGGTACGAGATGCATTAGTATAATCAGTCACATGTACACGGCCTTGTGTTAATTTCCAAACCAGCCAAGTATCCACTGTACCAAATAATAATTCTCCTCGTTCTGCTTTTGCTCTTGCGCCTTCTACATTATCTAAAATCCATTTAACTTTAGTACCAGAGAAATAAGGGTCAACCACTAAACCTGTTGTATTACGAATATAATCTTCATAGCCATCTGCTTTTAATTTATCGGTAATATCCGCAGTACGACGACATTGCCACACAATCGCATTATAAACAGGTGTACCCGTTTCTTTTTCCCACACGATCGTCGTTTCACGTTGATTAGTAATCCCAATAGCTGCAATTTCATCAGAAGTAATACCAGCTTTTGCAACCACTTCATTTAAAGTTGAGCTTTGTGTTGCCCAAATTTCCATTGGATTATGTTCCACCCAACCCGCTTTCGGATAAATCTGCGTGAATTCACGTTGAGCAATTTCAATAATATTGGCATCATGATCTAATAAAACGGCTCTTGAACTTGTTGTCCCTTGGTCTAATGCAATAATGTATTTTTTTTCAGACATGGTGAATCTCCACTAAAATATATGTGTGAATATGGACTACAAATACTTATTTTGGTTAAAAACGAAAAATCACCAGAGTAAGTTAATTAAAAACCTGAAAACAATAAAGATACATTTATTGATTATTTGAATTTAATCACATTTATTTTCCAAATCGAAAATAAAAATGTGAACTGACTAACAAATTTCTATAAAAGGACTTTTTTTTTATCAGAAAATTTTAATAATAGAATCACATTTTCTATGTCATTAATTTAGAAAATGCTGATAAAAATGAGAAATAACTTATTTAATTAGCGATAAATCACAACTATTGACAATATTATTTTATTCTCATACATCATATATAGGAGAACTAAATATGAACGCATATTTAGCCGAGTTTTTAGGTACCGCATTGTTAGTATTAATGGGTAATGGCGTTGTCGCCAACGTTTGTTTGAACAAAACAAAAGGTAACAGCTCTGGATGGATTGTAATCACCACAGCTTGGGCATTTGCCGTGTATGTTGCCGTAGTAGCAACAGGTCCATATAGTGGAGCACACTTAAATCCAGCAGTGACATTAGGGTTAGCCGTAAAAGGTAGCTTTGCTTGGGAAATGGTTCCTGGTTATATTATTGCACAAGTGATAGGTGGCATACTTGGTGGTTTAATTGTCTATTTATTCTATTCAGATCACTTTGCTGTCACTGATGATCCAGCAGCTAAACGAGCTTGTTTCTCTACAGAACCCGCTATTCGACATTTTTCAACCAATCTCTTCTGTGAAATTATCGGCACAGTAGTTCTTGTATCGGTTATTTTCTATATTTCAGGTGGTGAAATGACATTACCTAATGCACAAGGCACTGTACCTATTGGTTTAGGTTCAGTAGGTGCCTTACCTGTCGCCATTTTAGTATGGGCAATTGGTTTAAGCTTAGGGGGAACTACTGGCTATGCAATTAATCCAGCTCGTGACTTTGGACCTCGCATTGCATTAAGTTTATTAAGCAAAAAATTGAATACTTCTCCAGATTGGGGATATGGCTGGGTACCTATTTTAGGACCAATGATTGGTGGCGTAATAGCCGCTCTAGGTTATAACTTTATTATGTAATCTTACTTTACTTAGTAAAAGGGTTGGTATATTTTGCTAGCCCTTTTTCTTGAATAAAAATGTTTAATAAATTGTTATTAATTATTCTCAGCTATGTTGTAAATAAAGCACCATTCAAAAAAGCTCAAAAAAATCATTAAAAGACCATTTTATTTTCCTTTTAATTCGTAAACGCTCATATAAAACGTGATTTATATCACAATTTAATAACATTTAATTTTTCTATTAATGGAATTTGCGGTATCTTTACGCTGTCATAAAAACTTAAAAACCTCTGAAGATTTGTGATTTTCTTTGAGTCAGTTTTTTCAGGGCTAATTTTAGACATAACTACTTTCTATTTAAATATTCAAGTAGTAAAGATTAATAACAACAGACGTGAAGTTGGAGAATAGTATGTTTGGTATATTCAAACCAGCCGCTGCAATCCCAGAGCTACCGGCAGATAAAATTGATTCAACTTATAAACGCTTACGCTGGCAAGTGTTTATGGGTATTTTCTTTGGTTATGCGGCGTATTACTTTGTACGTGCTAATTTCGATTTGGCACAAAAAGGGTTAATTGAAGCAGGTATGTATAACAAGGCTGAACTAGGTATCATTGGTACTGGTGCAGGTTTAGCTTATGGTTTATCAAAATTCGTTATGGCAACGGTATCTGACCGTTCAAATCCTAGAGTATTCTTACCATTCGGTTTATTACTTTCTGGTTTATGTATGACTCTTATGGGAATCATGCCATGGGCAACATCAGGTATTTTAGTGATGTTTGTCATGATCTTCTTAAATGGTTGGTTCCAAGGTATGGGTTGGCCTCCATGTGGTCGTACAATGGTTCACTGGTGGTCTAAATCAGAACGTGGTTCTATTGTTTCTATTTGGAACTGTGCTCACAATGTGGGTGGTATGATGCCTGGTGCAATGGTGCTATTAGCAAGTGCAGTATACTTCAGTAATACTGGCGTTGAAGCAACTGCGAAAGATGTATGGCAACAAGCACTTTACTATCCTGGTATTGCGGCAATGGTTTGTGCTGTGCCAATTTATTTCGTTATGAAAGATACACCACAATCTTGCGGTTTACCAGCAGTAGAAAAATGGCGTAATGATTATCCAGATGACTATAATGAAAAATCATATGAGAATGAATTAAGTACAAAAGAAATTCTAGTAACTTATGTATTAAAAAATAAATTATTATGGTACATCGCAATTGCTAATGTATTCGTATATTTAATCCGTTATGGTGTTTTAAAATGGTCTCCAGTTTATCTAGGTGAAGTGAAACACTTTAACATTAAAGGTACTGCATGGGCATATACTATTTATGAATTAGCTGCAATCCCTGGTACATTACTATGTGGTTGGGTATCAGATAAAATCTTTAAAGGTAAACGTGGTTTAACTGGTTTCGTGTTCATGATTCTAACTACCATTGCTGTTGTTGCCTTATGGAAAAACCCAGCAACACCTGAAGCAGAATTAGCACAATACTCTGCATGGTATGAAAACCCATATCAATTAACAGACTTTATTTTAATGACAACTATCGGTTTCTTAATTTATGGTCCAGTAATGTTAATCGGCTTACATGCACTTGAATTAGCACCGAAAAAAGCGGCAGGTACATCTGCTGGCTTCACAGGATTATTCGGTTACTTAGGTGGTACAGTTTCTGCATCAGCAGTTGTTGGTTGGGCAGCAGAACATTATGGCTGGGACGGTGGTTTCTATGTCATGATCGTGGGTGGTATCCTATCAGTTATCTTAATGTTCATCGTTATGGTTGCTGAGGGTAAACACAAAGCTCAATTAAATGACCACTATGGCAGTTAATTTCTAGTCAATCTGATTTATTAAAAGGAAGAGCGGTACCTAAATTGTTCTTCCTTTTTTTCACAAAAAATATTGCGGTTTTTGACCGCACTTTACCAAGTATGTTTAAAACAATAGGAGAATTGTAATGAAATTTAGAGTAAAAAACCTTGCTATCGCATTGGCTTTTTCCACTTTAGCTGCTTGCTCAACTCAAACCTCAAAACAAACGCAGCCTATGAATTCACAAGATAAAATCGTTATTGCTCATCGTGGTGCAAGTGGTTACTTACCTGAACATACCCTTGAAAGTAAAGCTCTTGCTTTCGGTCAAAAAGCAGATTATCTCGAACAAGATTTAGCGATGACAAAAGATAATCGTTTAATCGTTATTCATGATCATTTCTTAGATGGCTTAACTGATGTAGCTAAAAAATTCCCTAAACGCGCACGTAAAGATGGACGTTACTATGTTATTGACTTTACGTTGAAAGAAATTCAATCTCTAGAAATGACTGAAAACTTTAAAACAGAAAATGGCAAACAAGTTCAAGTCTATCCAAATCGCTTTCCATTATGGGGTTCTCACTTCCGCATTCATACATTTGAAGACGAAATTGAGTTCATTCAAGGTCTAGAAAAATCCACAGGTAAGAAAATTGGTATCTATCCTGAAATCAAAGCACCTTGGTTACACCATAAAGAAGGTAAAGATATCGCAGCAGAAACTTTAAAAGTTTTGAAAAAATACGGCTATGACAGTAAAGATGATATGGTTTATTTACAAACCTTCGACTTTAATGAACTTAAACGTATTAAAACTGAATTGCTTCCAAAAATGGGCATGGATCTCAAACTTGTTCAATTAATTGCATATTCAGATTGGCATGAAACTGAAGCTAAAAATGCTCAAGGTAAATGGGAAAACTATGATTATTCATGGATGTTCAAACCAGGTGCAATGGCGGAAGTAGCTAAATATGCTGACGGTGTTGGTCCAGCTTGGTATATGTTAGTCGATGATAAAAATTCAAAACTTGGTGATGTAAAATATACACCAATGGTTGAAGATATTGCCAAAACTAAACTTGAACTACATCCATACACTATCCGTAAAGATGATGTACCGAGTTTCTTCTCTGATGTAAATCAAATGTATGATGCAATGTTCAATAAATCTGGTGCAACTGGTCTCTTTACTGACTTCCCAGATTTAGCCGTAAAATTCTTAGGTAAAGATCAACCTAAAAAAGAAAAATAATCATACTTTCTGATTGTACTTTAAGCTGCCCAAAGTTGGACAGCTTAATAAACTAAATACTGGGCTCTGTATTATGCAGAGCCCAGTCATTTTTAATCAAGTATAATTGGTTTTAAGTTGTCTATTTTGGCAGCTTGCTTTGTAATTCGGCTAGCCCATTCAGCCTTTTTTATCCATATCCTAACATCTTATGTACTCTTTTTTGATAGCCAAGCGACTCTCACTTTTTAGATAATTCTTCTTCACATATAAATAAACCCGCATCAGTTTGAGTTTTTTTAAAGGATTATGGCAATAAATTCGTTATCCAAGTTTTAGGATAAATTTCAAAGTGCGGTCCTTTTTTTTGAAATTTTTGAATGAATTTTTACTATTGATTTTCTAAATTTCATGAATTAAAATTTCAAATGATTTTTATTCTTATTTATAACCTAAAGGAAATTTTATGCAGCAAAAATGGAGTTTGAATTTAATGGGATTAACTTGTTTAATCCCATTACTTTCTTTTGCTCAAGCAGAAACTCAAAAATCTGAAAAATTGGATACCATCCTTGTGAATGAGGAAGGAGGAGAGAAATCTAACTATGATGAAAACCTGTTAAAAACCTATGTTTCTACAGGTTCTTATTCCTATTTAGGAAAATCTGATATTAATACGTTCAGAGGCAGTTCTGTAGGCGATTTTCTTTCTGGTGTGCCAGGCGTGATTGCTGGTAACAAACGTAATAGTGGTGCATTATCCGTTAACATTCGTGGTGTTGCTAACGAAAACCGTGTACCAATTTATGTAGATGGTGGTTTGCAATCTGTCCCTTCTTGGCAAGGTTATGCGGGTTCATCTACTCGTTCTTATTTAGACCCTGATTTTATTAGCCAAGTGGAAATCGAAAAAGGTCCTTCTCTTTCTGCAGATGCTACAGGTGCAATCGGTGGTGTTGTGCGAATGAATACCTTAGGTTGGAAAGATATTATCCCTGAAGGCAAAACTTGGGGTGTACTACTTAAATTAGGCACCATGACAAATACTGTTTCACCACCAGCAAATTATACCAAAGGTGGTTATCAAACCCGTTATATTAGCAATTGTTTAAGCAATGATTCAGGTTTATGCCAAACGCAAAGCCACTCGCCTAATGCCCGCTACTCATCTAATGGTTTAAATTTAAATTCTTATAATTACAGCATTGCCTTTGCTAATAAATGGGAAAATGCAGATGTGCTATTCGCTTATGCTAAACGCAGACAAGGCAACTATTTTGTTGGCAAACATGGGCAAATTCCTGAAATTGATCATATTGAAGTAGAAGAAGACAAAGATTATGTAGAAATTAATGATCAATACGAAACCGTTGAAGTGTCAAAAGTGCATTTTAAGGAAAATCGTAGCACTTTATATCGACCAGGCGAAGAAGCATTGAACACTTCTCAACTAAATACCTCTTATTTAGCGAAAGCAAATTTCTATAATGATCACCACAAGTTAGGATTAGGCTATAGCCATTACCATAGTCGTTTTGGGGAAATAATGAGTTCAATTTTAAGTTTCCGTGGCTATGGAGCGTTACAAGGAGAAGGCTCAGAAGTTAAAGTGAATCGTTACAACTTGAGTTATCAATATAATCCGAATACACCTTATATCAATTTAAATATCAATGCCTATTACACTGACAGTGATTCCTCAAACTTTACCCCTTATTTGGATAGTTTTGGTTATGATTATTCCCAACGTCATGCGCATTTCTTAGCCTCAAAACAAAAAGGATTGAGCATTGATAATACCAGTATTTTCCAACTGAATAATCAACCACTTACTATCAAATATGGGGTGGCTCACAGTTATGAACGCATTTATTTACCGAAAGATGCACAAGCTCGGGTATTAGCTAAAGGGTATCCTGAAGATGCTATTGCACCTTTATATATACGAGATGGAAAACGTAAAGAAATCAGTGGCTTCATTAATGCGAGTTATCCTTTTAATCATTGGCTAAAAGCAGATGGTGGGGTACGCTATTTCCGTTCTACCACCAATGATTATGTAGTTCATTCTGAGCAAGTGGAAGATCATGTTGATTTAACCACTGGTGACATTGTTTATAAGACAATTTCACATAAACAAAATCCAATCAAAAACAAAGGTTTTTCACCAATTGTCATGTTAAGTGCGGAAGTCGCAAAAGACACAACATTGTATGCTAAATATGCTCAAGCCTTACGTTCGCCAAGTTTATTCCAAGCGACTAAAGGTTGGAGCATGCAAGATACCAGTGATAATTTGGACCAACTCAAACCTGAACGAGCCAAAAACTGGGAGTTTGGTATCAACGGATTGTATGAAAATGTAGGTGGACAAGATAATGTACTTGGTGTGAAAGTCGCTTATTTCAATAACAATATTGATAATTACCTGACCAGAAGCCTTGATAAAATTAGTGGAAAAACTCAAACCATTAATTTACAAAAAGCAAAACTTGAAGGGTTTGAAGTGTCAGCTTATTATGATATGCGTAAATTTTACGCTAAATTTGCAAGCACTTATTACACTAAAACCCAATATTGCTTAATGCCTCATCAAGTTGGTAGTGGTGATAAACAATGTTACGATGGCTACATTTACGCTAGCAACATTAACAATACCGTACCGCCAAAATTAAATTATCAACTGACTTTAGGCACTCGCTGGTTAGATGAAAAACTTGATATTGGCGTGCGTTATAGTTACTACGGAAAACGTGTTGTACCAGTATTAAGAGACGATACTTCAAGTATTGATTGGAATGCTTATTCTCTCGTAGATTTATACGCTAACTATAGCGTTTCCAATAACCTCAAACTTACAATGACCATGGATAACGTTTTCAACCGTTATTATTTGGATACCAATAATATGGGATTAAACACCGCACCTGGCAGAACATTGCATATGGGATTAGAATATCGTTTCTAATAAAAAATTCCTCTAAAAACAACCGCACTTTCATCTGCACCCCAAAAGTTGGACACCTAGCCCCACTGATTAAGGTGTAGATGAAAGTGCGGTCTTTTTTTACAAAATTTTTATCAAATCGCAAGATAAAATTTTTTAGAGATCATTATTTATCTCATTATTTTGTGATCTCTCTCACAATAAATATTCTTTTTCGCTCAAAATACTATTCTAAAACGCTCATTTACAATAAAATAACAAGCGTTTATTAAGGTATTTACTTTTCAAATACTCAATTTATTTATTCATCTTGTGGGGCATCATATGGGAATGTCATCTCAACTCTATAGAAATGTAGGGGATTTTTCTCCTATCAATACAGATGTAATCATCATTGGTGGCGGTGCTACTGGTGCAGGTATTGCTCGAGACTGCTCATTACGTGGGCTAAAATGCATATTGTTAGAACGACACGATATTGCTACTGGAGCAACTGGACGTAACCATGGCTTATTACATAGTGGTGGTCGATATGCAGTTAATGACCGTGAATCTGCTGAAGAATGTATTAAAGAAAATATGATCTTAAAGCATATTGCCCGCCATTGCGTAGATGATACCAAAGGTCTATTTATCACCTTACCAGAAGACGATCTTGATTATCAAAAGAAATTTATTGAAGCTTGTCGTGCCTCTGGTATTGAAGCCGAATCGATTGATCCAGCACTGGCTCGCCATATGGAGCCTTCTGTCAATCCTGACTTAGTCGGTGCTGTAGTTGTTCCCGATGGTTCTATTGATCCCTTCCGTTTAACTGCCGCAAATACTATTGATGCCGTAGAAAATGGTGCTCAAATTTTTACTTATTGTGAAGTAAAAGGGTTGATTCGTGAAGGTGGTCGAGTAATTGGTGTGAAAGTATATGATCATAAAAATAAAGTTGATCGTCAATTTTTTGCACCAATTGTCGTTAATGCTGGCGGTATTTGGGGTCAAGGTATTGCAGAATATGCCGATTTAAAAATCCGTATGTTCCCAGCCAAAGGTGCATTACTTGTTATGGGACACCGAATTAATAACATGGTTATTAATCGTTGTCGTAAACCAGCTGATGCAGATATCTTAGTGCCTGGCGATACGATTTGCGTTATCGGTACGACCTCTGATCGTATTCCTTATGATCAAATTGATAATATGGAAGTAACGCCTGAAGAAGTTGATATTCTATTCCGTGAAGGTGAAAAACTTGCCCCGAGCCTACGCCATACCCGAGTTTTACGTGCTTATGCAGGCGTTCGACCATTAGTCGCAAGTGATGATGATCCATCAGGTCGTAATGTTAGCCGTGGTATCGTCTTATTAGATCATGCTGAACGTGATGGTTTAGACGGTTTCATTACAATTACTGGCGGTAAATTGATGACATATCGTCTTATGGCTGAATGGGCAACTGATTTAGTTTGTAAAAAACTCAATAATAGCAAAACATGTGAAACCGCAGATCGAGTTTTACCTGGTTCTAATGAAAGTCGTGAAGAAACCAGTGAAAAAATGATTTCATTACCTGCCACTATTCGTAATTCTGCTGTTTATCGACATGGTTCACGAGCAACACGATTATTAGATAATCAGCGTTTAGATCGTTCTTTAGTTTGTGAATGTGAATCCGTTACCGCAGGCGAAATCAATTATGCGGTAAATGAACTCAATGTAAATAATTTAGTAGATTTACGTCGTCGCACTCGAGTAGGTATGGGAACATGTCAAGCTGAATTATGTGCCTGTCGTGCTGCTGGACTAATGGCTCGTTTTGATGTTGCTACACCTCGTCAATCAACAGATCAATTAATTGCTTTTATGGAAGAACGTTGGAAAGGTATCCGTCCAATCGCGTGGGGCGATGCGGTGCGTGAGGCCGAATTCACAAGCTGGATATATTACAGCTTACTTGGCTTAAATGATGTGATTCTAGAAAAAGCACAGGGAGTGAATAACAATGAATTTTGATGTCGTGATTATTGGCGGAGGCATCGCAGGTCTTACTTGTGGTCTCACGCTACAGGAAAAAGGAATACATTGTGCCATTATCAATAATGGTCAAGCAGCTATTGATTTCTCTTCAGGTTCTATGGATTTACTGACCCGTTTACCTCATGGTGAAACAGTAAGTTCTTTCTCTGAATCTTATGCAGATTTAGTTCAACAAGCACCACAACATCCTTATGCTATCTTAGGTAAAGATGTGGTATTAGAAAAAGCACAACAATTTGAAGCACTAGCAAAATCCCTCAATTTATCATTGATGGGGTCAACCCAAAAAAATCATAAAAGAGTCACCGCACTTGGTGGTTTAAGAGGTACATGGCTTTCACCAACCAGTGTACCAACAATTATGGATGAAGAAGCCTTTCCTTATTCAAAGATTGCATTATTAGGCATTGAAGGTTATCACGATTTTCAACCACAATTATTAGCGGAGAATCTCAAACAAAATCCTCAATTTACACATTGTGAATTGACTATTGGCTACTTAAATATTCCTGAGTTAGATCATTTACGTGAAAGCAGTCGTGAATTCCGTAGTGTTAATATTGCACAAGTTCTTGAGCATAAATTATCCTTTAATAATCTAGTAGCAGAAATAAAAGAAGCCGTAGGTGAAGCCGAAGCCGCATTTTTGCCCGCATGTTTTGGTTTAGATGATCAAGTTTTCTTCGATTCATTACGTCAAGCAACAGGTATTGAGCTTTATGAATTACCGACTCTCCCTCCTTCATTATTAGGTATTCGCCAACATCGTCAATTACGTGCACGTTTTGAAAGTTTAGGTGGTGTAATGTTTAATGGTGATAGAGCGTTACGTGCAGAATTTGAAGAAAATAAAGTTGCTCGAATTTATACTCAACTTCACCTTGAAAATGCAATTACCGCAAAATATTTTGTGTTAGCTTCTGGCAGTTTCTTCAGTAATGGCTTAGTTTCTGAATTTGAAGAAATCTATGAGCCATTATTCCGAGCCGATATTATTAAAACAGAACAATTTGATGCAACCAATCGTTTTTCATGGATCAATAAACGATTTTCAGCGCCACAGCCATACCAATCTGCTGGTGTTTTAATCAATGCACAGTGTCAAGTTCAAAAACAAGGCAAAACCATCGATAACTTATTTGCTATTGGTTCCGTCATTGGTGGCTATAACAGCATTGAACTCGGATGTGGTTCAGGTGTTGCAGTGGCTACAGCCTTAAAAACTGCTGACAATATTCTTGCAGCACAAACTAAGAACTAGGAGGCGATGATGAATATTCAAGAATTAATTAGTCACGCAAAACAAGAAATGTTATCTCCTGCTGTGATGGAAGCTTTTCATGATAAAAGCTTTGAAAGTTGTATTAAATGTACTGCTTGTACTGCAGTTTGTCCTGTTTCACGCAATAACCCATTATATCCAGGTCCGAAACAGTCTGGTCCAGATGGCGAACGTTTACGTCTTAAAAATGCCTCTTATTATGATGAAGCATTAAAATACTGTTTAAACTGTAAACGTTGTGAAGTTGCCTGTCCATCCGATGTTAAAATTGGTGATATCATTGTTCGTGCTCGTAATAAACATATCGAACAACAAAATAAACCTTTAGTTTATAAATTACGTGATGCAGTATTAAGTAACACGGATATTATGGGAACATTGGCTACGCCATTTGCACCAGTTGTAAATACCATCACAGGGCTAAAAGCGACTAAATTTATTTTAGAAAAAACTTTAAAAGTCAGTAAGCACCGAACCTTACCTAAGTATGCTTTTGGTACATTCCGTAGTTGGTATATGAAAAATGAATTAGAAAAACAAGCCAAATTCGATCAAAAAGTAGCTTACTATCATGGTTGTTATGTAAATTACAACAACCCTCAACTAGGTAAAGAATTTATTGAAGTATTCAATGCTATGAATATTGGCGTAGTCTTACTTGAAAAAGAAAAATGCTGTGGCTTACCTTTAAGTGTAAATTCATTTCCAGAAAGAGCAAAAAAAATTGCACAATTTAATACTGACTATATCGGTAAAATGGTGGATGAAAATGGCTTAGATGTTATTAGCGAAGCCTCAAGTTGTGCCTTAAATTTACGAGATGAATATCATCATATTTTAGGTATTGATAATGCTAAAGTACGTCCACATATTCATATGGTCACCCCTTTTCTGTATAAATTACTCCAAGAAGGTAAAACCTTACCATTGAAGCCATTGAAATTAAGAGTAGCTTATCATACGGCTTGTCACGTTGAGAAAGCAGGTTGGGCAGCTTACACCTTAGAAATATTAAAACAAATTCCTGGTCTTGAAGTGGTGATGTTACCTTCACAATGTTGTGGTATTGCAGGAACTTATGGCTTTAAGGAAGAAAACTATGAAACCTCACAAGCCATTGGTAAGAACTTATTTGAACATATTAATGAGGGACAATTTGATTACGTCATATCCGAATGCCAAACCTGTAAATGGCAAATTGATATGTCTAGTAATGTGACCTGTATTCATCCTATTACATTGCTTTCCATGTCAATGAATCAATAAACGATAAACCGCACTTAATATGCCAATAAGTGCGGTTTTATTTTAGAAAATATTTTTTAAAATTTGATTTTTATTATGAATAATTTGATCTAGATAACGTTTTTTTATTTTTTATTAGAGTAGAATCTACCTATTAATTATTAGTTTTTAATTTTTTAACATTAATGAGGTACTGTATGACAGATCTAAACAAACTCACACAAGAACTTGCTGCTATTGGTATTACAGGCGCATCTGAAATCGTCTATAACCCAAGTTATGAATTCTTATTTAAAGAAGAAACAAAACCAGGGTTAGAAGGTTTCGAAAAAGGCACCTTAACAAATCAAGGCGCTGTTGCTGTTGACACAGGTATTTTTACAGGTCGCTCACCTAAAGATAAATATATTGTTTTAGATGACAAAACTAAAGACACTGTATGGTGGACTTCAGATGCCGCTAAAAACGATAATAAACCAATGAATCAAGAAACGTGGAAAAGTTTAAAATCTATCGTAACTAAACAGCTTTCTAATAAACGTTTATTTGTTGTTGATGCATTCTGTGGTGCAAACCCAGATACTCGTTTATCTGTTCGAGTTGTTACTGAAGTTGCATGGCAAGCTCACTTTGTGAAAAATATGTTTATTCGTCCAAGTGAAGCTGAATTACAAAACTTTAAGCCTGATTTTGTGGTCATGAATGGTTCTAAATGTACTAACCCAAATTGGAAAGAACAAGGTCTAAATTCAGAAAACTTTGTTGCTTTTAATATTACTGAAGGTATCCAATTAATTGGTGGTACATGGTACGGCGGTGAAATGAAAAAAGGTATGTTCTCAATGATGAACTATTTCTTACCTCTTCGTGGCATCGCATCAATGCACTGTTCAGCAAACGTAGGTAAAGATGGTGATACCGCAATCTTCTTCGGTTTATCAGGTACAGGTAAAACAACATTATCAACAGATCCTAAACGTCAATTAATTGGTGACGATGAACATGGTTGGGATGATGAAGGTGTATTCAACTTTGAAGGTGGTTGCTACGCTAAAACTATCAATTTATCACCTGAAAACGAACCTGATATCTATGGTGCAATTAAACGTGATGCATTATTGGAAAATGTCGGTGTTTTAGCAAATGGCGATGTTGACTATGCTGATGGTTCAAAAACCGAGAATACTCGTGTTTCTTACCCAATCTATCACATTCAAAATATCGTTAAACCTGTTTCTAAAGCAGGCCCTGCAACTAAAGTCATCTTCTTATCTGCTGATGCATTCGGTGTATTACCACCAGTGTCTAAATTAACTCCAGAACAAACTAAATACTACTTCTTATCTGGTTTCACAGCAAAATTAGCGGGTACAGAACGTGGTATCACAGAGCCTACACCAACATTCTCAGCATGTTTCGGTGCAGCATTCTTAAGCTTACACCCAACTCAATACGCTGAAGTATTAGTTAAACGCATGCAAGAATCTGGTGCAGAAGCATATTTAGTGAACACTGGTTGGAATGGTACAGGTAAACGTATTTCAATCAAAGATACTCGTGGTATCATTGATGCAATCTTAGATGGCTCAATTGATAAAGCTGAAATGAGTTCATTACCAATCTTTGATTTTGCAATTCCTAAAGCATTACCTGGTGTTGATCCTGCAATTTTAGATCCTCGTGATACTTATGCAGATAAATCTCAATGGGAAGTTAAAGCTAAAGACTTAGCTGGCCGTTTCGTTAAAAACTTCGAAAAATACACTACAAATGCTGAAGGTAAAGCATTAGTGGCTGCTGGTCCTAAAGCTTAATTCGTAAAAATTTTCTAAAATCAAACCGCACTTTGAAAATCAAAGTGCGGTTTTTTTAATTATATTTATTCTGCGGAATTAGCTCAGTATCATTCTTCAATTTAGCACATAAAAAAAGAGGATATAAAATCCTCTTTTGCAAATATCATCAATAATTAATGAATGACATCATCACTGGCTTGTTTTAATTTCTGAATGGCTTCCTTATTGAAGAAATAATGCGTACCACAACATTCACATTGCATATCAATGGAACCATTATGTGCTGCGAGAATTTCATCAATTTCATCATCAGAAATTAATAATAACGCAGACCCTGAACGTTCTTGAGAGCATCCACAATGGAATTTTACAACTTGTGGATCAAACACTTCTACGGTTTCTTCATGATATAAACGATACATCAATTCTTCTGCATTTAAACCAAATAATTCTTCATCTTTAACAGTCGATGTTAAAGTGGCTAAATGTTCAAAATCTTCTCTTGAACCTGAACCATCAGGCATAATCTGTAATAACATTCCTGCCGCAACAGGTTTACCTTCATATTCCCCAACTCTAATTAATAACTGTGTCTGAAGCTGTTCTGAACGTTCAAAATATTCTTCTAAACATTCAGTGATCGTTGGTTTATCTAGTGCAATAATGCCTTGATAACGTTCACCTTCTTTAGGAGCAATGGTAATAACTAACACGCCTTTACCAATTAATTGATGTGGCCCCATATCATTAGAGATATCGCCTTCAATACGTGCTAAAGCCCGAATATTTTGTTCATCTGTGCCATTAACTAAAGCTAAACGTAATGGACCATCACCTTGAATTTGAACGGTAATATCGCCTTCAAATTTTAAAGTAGCAGTAAGCAAGTTAGTTGCCACCATCATCTCACCCAATAAATGACGCACGACTTGAGGATAATGATGTGTATTTAATGTATCAATAAAAGTTTGATTTAAACGAACCCACTCACCACGCACGGCTCTATTTTGGAATAAATAACGATATAATTTGTCGTTATCCTGAATATAAGTCATAGTTTTCCTTAGTTGAAAACGGACATAATGCCCATTTTAATCATTATTGTTGCTGTATATTGGGATCCTTATCAAAATTTCAACTGATTCTGTTCATTGCAAACAAAATCATTTAATTTTGATTTTTAAATTTAATTAAATCCCGTCGTTCTTTCTTATTTGGACGATGATCTGGATGAGGCATCGCATTCATCTTACGTGCTAATGCCATTTTCTCACGATTCTCCACACTCATGGCAGTTTCAGCATAAAGCAATTGTGCTTGAGGAGCACCTCTGCGTTGTGTAGAAAGTGCAGTCACTTCAACTTCTTTTTCTTCATTACCTTGACGAAGCTTTATTTTCGCCCCTACTTCTACCGCTTTATTTGGCTTAGTACGTTGCCCATTATAATGAACCTTACCACCATCTATCATTTCTTTAGCGATACTACGAGTCTTATAAAAACGAGCAGCCCATAGCCATTTATCTAAACGAATGATGTCATCAGAGTTTTCTTTTTCATTATCTTTATGCAAATTTTTTGCCATAACTGATCCTTATTTCTGCTGCTTTATGGTATCGTTAATACACAGGTTTGTAAAATAAAGAGATCAATATGAAAGCATTACAAAAACCCGAAATCCTGAATATCTCTACTGCTGCAAAGTCTCGTATTCTTGAAATTCAAGCAGTGGATTTAAAATTCTCAAATGGACAATTACGCACCTATGAGCGAATAAAGCCTAGTCGTAAAGCGGCGGTAATGGTACTTCCTATTGATGGTGATGATTTACTGATGGTGCGTGAATATGCAGTGGGCACTGAACGTTACGAACTGGGTTTTACCAAAGGGCTGATGGAACAGGGAGAAACACCTGAGCAAAGTGCGAATCGTGAAATGCAAGAAGAAATCGGTTTAGGGGCAAGATCTATTATCTTTTTACGTACCGTAAATACTTCACCAAGTTTTATGAATAGCCCAATGCATATCTTATTAGCCAGCGATTTCTATGAATCAAAATTAGAAGGTGATGAACCTGAACCTTTAGAGCTAATTCGTTATCCTTTAGCCAATATAGATAAGTTATTAAACGATCCCGAATTTTATGAAGCTAAAAATTTAGTAGCACTCTATACTTTAAGAGATTATTTAAAAACCTCAAAATAAAGTGTATTTCACTTAAGATTTATACGAGAAAAGACGATATGTACACAAAAATTATTGAAAAATCTACCGCACTTTTCCGACTAAATTAATCAATTTCTTTTCTCGTCAAGCTCCAAAAGATTTGCTAGAATCGTTACATTACAGTTTCGGTGGAATATGCCAATGGAAATCACACAACAACTTCTTAATGACGTTTTGGAGCTTGCTAAACAGGCTGGTGAACACAGCAAAGTTTTTTATGCAAAAAATCTAACTGTACAAACAAAATCTGATAATACGCCTGTGACTGAAGCTGATTTATTCATTAGCCAATTTCTTACCCAAAAACTCACCTCTATTACACCTGATATTCCTGTTCTCTCTGAAGAAAACTGCCATATTGATTTTAATGAACGTAAACAATGGCAAGCTTATTGGTTGATCGATCCTATTGATGGCACACAGCAGTTTATCAATCATACCGATCAATTCTCTGTAATGATTTGCTTAGTTCAAAATAACCAACCTATGCTTGGTGTTATTCATGCACCTATGCTTAATCGAACTTATTATGCATGGCGTGAACATGGTGCATTTTTAATTGAAAATGGTATCACAAAAAAATTACCCAAAATTCAACCGCACAATCGAACCCAAATAAAAATTGCCATCGGCTCATCTAATCCAGAAAAAATCCGACAATCTATTAAGCCGCCATATCAACCTGAATTTATCGTTTATGGTTCAAGTAGTTTAAAATCGGGTTTAGTGGCAGAAGGTATCGTAGATTGCTACGTCCGTTTTGGAAATACTGGAGAATGGGATACCGCAGTAGCTGACATATTACTACATGAAGTCGATTGTAAAATTTTTGATTTAGCTTTTCAACCTCTGACTTATAATCAAAGAGAAACATTAATTAATCCCTATTTTGTAATGGGCAATTGCAAATTAGATTGGCAAAAAATCTTTCAATTTAATACGTAATAGCTATTAGATAATTCATGTGAAATACTGCATAGTATGCAAATTTCATAATTAAATATATTTAGGAAGCAAAATGAACGCAAAAAATAATTGTATCGTTATTTTTGGTGCCTCAGGCGATTTAACCCACCGAAAATTAATTCCAGCACTTTATAATCTTTATAAAATCGGTCGTCTAAATGAAAGTTTTTCAGTTTTAGGTGTCGCTCGTACTGATATGACAGATGAAGAATTCCGTTCTAAAATGCATCAAGCCTTAGTAGAGCATGAGTCTGCTGAGGGTGAACATTTAGAAAAGTTTTGTTCACATCTCTATTACCAAGCAGTAAATACCTCAGATGCCTCTGACTATGCTAAATTGGTACCTCGCCTTGATGAATTACATGATATTTATCAAACTTGTGGAAATACCCTTTATTATCTATCAACACCACCAAGTTTATATGGTGTTATTCCTGAATGTTTAGCTGCCCATGGTCTCAATACTGAAGAATTTGGCTGGAAACGTATTATCATTGAAAAACCTTTTGGTTACGATATGAAAACCGCTAAAGAATTAGATATACAAATTCATCGCTTCTTTGAAGAGCATCAAATCTATCGTATTGACCATTATTTAGGTAAAGAAACTGTTCAAAATTTATTAGTTTTACGTTTTTCAAATGGCTTATTTGAACCATTATGGAATCGTAACTATATTGACTATGTAGAAATCACTGGTGCTGAAGAAATTGGTGTAGAACAACGTGGTGGCTATTATGATGGCTCTGGTGCAATGCGTGATATGTTCCAAAACCATCTATTACAAGTTTTAGCAATGGTTGCGATGGAGCCACCTGCAATTATTAATGCAGATTCTATGCGTGATGAAACAGCTAAAGTACTTTATTGTTTGCATCCACTAGAACAAGAAACCCTACAAAATAACCTAGTGCTTGGTCAATATGCGCCCACAGAACATGATGGTGAACATATTAATGGTTACTTAGAAGAAAAAGGGGTTCCAGCTGATTCAACAACTGAAACTTATATGGCATTACGTTGTGAAATAGACAACTGGCGTTGGGCTGGCGTACCATTTTATGTGCGAACAGGTAAACGCTTACCAACTCGTGTCACAGAAGTGGTAATTCACTTTAAGAAAACACCACATCCAGTATTTAGCCAAGAAGCACCTGAAAATAAATTAATTTTACGAATTCAACCTGATGAAGGTATTTCAATGCGTTTCGGTTTGAAAAAACCAGGTGCTGGATTTGATGCCCAAGAAGTTTCCATGGACTTTAGTTATTCTGATTTAAGTGGTGCGAGCTTATTAACCGCTTATGAACGTTTACTATTAGATGCAATGAAAGGCGATGCTACTCTATTCGCGCGTACTGATGCCGTACATGCTTGTTGGAAATTTGTTCAACCTATTTTAGATTATAAAGCAAATGGTGGTAGAGTTTATCAATATGAAGCGGGTTCCTGGGGGCCTATCGAAGCTGACAAATTGATTGCTCATACAGGCCGCATATGGCGTAAACCCTCAGGGGCTATGAAAGAAAAGTCATAATTAAATGATAACTAACCTATTCTGACAAGTACATTCATTTATTGATATTACATAGCTCTCCTTTGTAAATAAAGAGCTATCAGGAAAAACCATGAATAAATTTATATTTCCTACAGCCCAAGCTGCTGTTGAAAAAATTGCCGAAGAGTTTAAAGCTTACAGTGAGCAAAATCGCCCTGTGCATATTTCGCTTTCGGGCGGTTCAACCCCAAAATTGCTATTCAAAACTTTGGCTCAATCTCCTTTTAAAAATGAAATCCAATGGCAAAACTTGCATTTCTGGTGGGGCGATGATCGTATGGTTCCGCCACAAGATCCAGAAAGTAATTACGGCGAAGTGCAAAAACTGCTATTTGATCATATTCAAATCCCAACAGAAAACATTCACCGCATTCGTGGCGAAGAAAACGTAGAGCAAGAACTTGCAAGATTTTCACAAGAATTGACTGCCTGCGTGCCAAATTTGGCGTTCGATTGGATTATTCTAGGAATGGGCAATGACGGACACACCGCCTCACTCTTCCCACACCAAACGGATTTTGACGATCAAAATGTTGCTGTGATTGCCAAACACCCCGAAACAGGGCAACTCCGCATTTCCAAAACGGCATCACTAATTGAAAAAGCCAAACGGATTACCTATTTGGTCACAGGATCAGCGAAAGCGGAAATTTTAAGAGAAATCCAAAATACTGAAGCGGAAAATCTGCCTTACCCAGCGGCAAAAATTAAAGCAAAAAATGGGGAAACGCAGTGGTATTTGGATAATGAGGCTGCAAAATTACTGTAAAGTGCGGTCATAATTTAAGGAATTTTTATGAAACCTGTTGTTTACTATGCACCATGGTGTCCTGACACTGAGCCATTTTTTACTGAACTCGCACGCTTAAATGCTGATGTGGAAAAAGTGAATATGGTGGAAAATTCAGCTGGCCTAAAAGCCTTTTTAAAACTACGAGATAGCCATTCTGCATTCGATGATGCGAAGAAAAACGGATATATTGGTATTCCAGCATTAGTGTTAGAAAATGGGGACGTAATTTTGGATAAAGAGCAGTTAACAACAATTTTTACAAAATAACTTTTAGACAGTGATGTCTCCTTATGAATGCTTGCATAACACTTTAAAGGAATAAACTGGGAGATTCATACTATTGAGCGTAAAATTATAACCAATTAAGTGCGGTCAAAATTTCCAAAATTTTCCGCCAACAGATTAACCAAAACAGGAGAGTAAAATGTCAACAAAAGGCGATATCGGCGTTATCGGTTTAGCGGTAATGGGACAAAACCTTATTTTAAATATGAATGATCACGGCTTTAAGGTAGTCGCATTTAACCGCACGACTTCAAAAGTCGATGAATTCTTAGAAGGGGCGGCAAAAGGCACAAACATTATCGGTGCTTATTCATTAGAAGATTTAGCAGCTAAATTGGAAAAACCACGTAAAGTGATGTTAATGGTGCGTGCAGGTGATGTAGTAGATCAGTTCATTGATGCATTGCTTCCACATTTAGAAGAAGGCGACATTATCATTGATGGTGGTAACTCAAACTATCCAGATACTAATCGTCGAGCGAAATCATTAGCAGAAAAAGGCTTTCGTTTTATCGGTACGGGTGTTTCAGGCGGTGAAGAAGGTGCACGTCATGGACCTTCTATTATGCCTGGTGGTAATGAAGAAGCATGGCCTTATGTGAAACCGATTCTGCAAGCAATTTCAGCCAAAACGGATAAAGGTGAACCTTGCTGTGATTGGGTGGGCAAAGAAGGTGCTGGTCACTTTGTAAAAATGGTTCACAATGGTATCGAATATGGTGATATGCAATTAATCTGTGAGGCTTATCAATTCTTAAAAGATGGTTTAGGTTTGAGCTACGAAGAAATGCAATCTATCTTCGCAGAATGGAAAAAAACTGAATTAGATAGCTACTTAATCGATATCACTACTGATATTCTTGGTTACAAAGAAGCTGATGGTGAAACATTAGTTGAGAAAATCTTAGATACGGCGGGGCAAAAAGGTACAGGCAAATGGACTGGAATTAATGCTCTTGATTTTGGTATTCCATTAACCCTAATCACAGAATCTGTGTTCGCTCGTTGTGTATCTTCTTTCAAAGATCAACGTGTAGCCGCATCACAATTGTTCAACAAAACTATTGAGCCAGTTGAAGGCGATAAAAAAGTATGGATTGAAGCGGTTCGTAAAGCGTTATTAGCCTCAAAAATTATTTCTTATGCTCAAGGCTTTATGTTAATTCGTGAAGCCTCTGAGAACTTTGAATGGAACATCAACTACGGTGCAACAGCGCTATTATGGCGTGAGGGGTGTATTATCCGCAGTGCGTTCTTAGGTAATATTCGTGATGCTTATGAAGCAAACCCAGGTTTAGTTTTCTTAGGTTCAGATCCTTATTTCAAAGGCATTTTAGAAGATGCTCTTAAGGATTGGCGTAAAGTAGTAGCGAAATCTATTGAAGTGGGTATTCCAATGCCTTGTATGGCGTCTGCAATTACTTTCTTAGATGGCTATACTTCAGAACGTGTGCCAGCAAACTTATTGCAAGCTCAACGAGACTACTTTGGTGCTCACACTTATGAACGTACAGATAAACCACGTGGTAAATATTTCCACACTAACTGGACGGGTCGTGGTGGAGATACCGCATCAACAACTTACGATGTTTAGCTCTTCCAACTTCTTAAAAAAGTGCGGTAATTTACCGCACTTTTTATATATAGCATATCATTCAACAGATTATTTACTAAAATTTTATAGTTTTTCAATAAATCCCTGTATTGTTAACAATTAACAGATTTCATACAATGACTAAATGATTCAATAAACAATTTATTTTAATAGGAACTTATTATGGCTAAACAAATTGCAGTATTAATCGGTAGTGCAAGTAAAACCTCTTTCAGCCGATTATTAGTATCTCACTTACAAAAAATGGCACCTGCCTCTATTCAATTAAATATTGTGGAAATTTCAAACCTTCCTCTTTATAACCGTGATTTAGATGAAAATAGCCCAGCTGAATATATTCGTATCCGTCAACAAATTGCTAAAGCAGATGGCGTGTTATGGATAAGCCCTGAACACAATGGATCATATTCAGCGATGTTAAAGAATGCTATTGATATCGTCTCTCGTCCAATGGGACAAAGCTTATGGATTGGCAAACCATTAGGGATTGCTACAGTAGGTGCGGGTATGGCGGGCGGCATGCGTGCAGCAGATCACTTACGCATCATTGCATCAGGTTCATTTATTAATATGCCAACGGCACCATTTGCATTAAATGTAGGTGGTTTATTTAATGGTGTATTTGATGAACAAGGTGAAATTACTGTAGAAGCAGTAAAATCAAGCGTACAAAACTTTATTAATAGTTACGCTGACTTCGTACAAAAATTCTAAATAGATAGATTCTAAAGGGGTAATTTAATCACTTACCCCTTTATTAATTATACTTGATCAGCAGCATAATGCTGTTCTTCTCTTACCAATACCTCTAATTGTGGCAATAACTGTACGATCATTCGAAGTTGTTGTATCAGTACTAACGCTACTTGATCGTGATGATTTTGGCGAGCAATTTCAAATGTAGCCAAAGATTGATCTATTTCTTCTACCTGAGTATTAATATGTTTTGTGGAACAATCCAGATTAGTAATACAATCTAGAATCTCACTGGTCTGTTTGCCTTTTTGAAAGAATAATGCGGAAAATTCCACATGATGATTCAAATCTGCACTCTCTGTTCGATAAGCGCCTAAAGTTGAAATATAACTTAATAACGTATAAGTCATACCTAAAAGACGAGGTGCAAAACTTAATATCGCTTGATATTTCTTAGGTTCACTATGCATATTGGAAATCACTGTACTTAGTGCTGAAATATGGTTATGCACTTCTCGACGAGCCATTCGATAAGCAAGTTGTTCATTATAACCAAATTGTAATTGCGCCATAATATGGCGCAGATATTCTGAACATGCCTGTAAAGTATTTTTTAAATTACGATGTAAATTAAGATACTTCCAGTCTGGCCATAAAAAAGATACTGCAAACCACGCCAATGCCGTGCCTAATAAAGTATCAAATAATCTTGGTAAAATCCCTTCATGGGAACCTAAACCAATAATATCTAAACTCATAAATACGAGTAGAGTAATAAAAAATGTAGATGAACCATAATTACTTAAACGGAAAAAATAATAAAGGCTACTACTAATCACCATAAGCCCTAAAGAAGCCTCCAAACTTGGTGATAGATATTGGAAAGCAAACCCAAATATCACACCTAACATAGTGCCAATAATCCGCTGTACTAAACGTTTCTTAGTAGCTGAATAATTAGGTTGGCAAACAAAAAGTGCGGTTAAAGCGATCCAATATCCCTTACTATCCAAGTTCAATAAAGGCACGATAGCACTGCAAATTACCATAAGAATGGATAATCTAATTGCATGGCGAAACAATTGTGAAGAGAAGGTACATTGATGATAAATAGCTCGTAGCATATTACCTAATCCTGATACATTATCAGCAGTAAGGCGAGTAGAAGATAATAATACTTCTGATTGTGCATTCTCTCCATTATCTTGCTCAATTTGTGCAATTTGGCTTTCAATATGACGCAAATTTTCGGCAATCATTTGCCAACGATAAGCATTCACTAAGCCATTCTCTTGGTTATATTGAAGTGAAGTGAGTAAACCCTGTAATGCTCGTTGACCTCTTGGGCTATGTTCGTAAGTTTCTCGATGGCGTAAAGCATTTGCAATGTGTTGGCAAGCTATTGCCTGCAATTCCATTACTCGTTGGAAACGAAACATTAAATCTGTATTGCCTAATTCCTTAAATAGTTCATGGTATTGATAATGGCTTGAGCTAGCTCGTTCTAAAATATCTTGTGCAATAAAATAATAGCGTAATAAACGATGGGTTCTTGCTTGACGATTATGCCCCTGAAGGCGATAAAATAAGGATGCTCTCGTCATATCAAAAGACAACATCACTTGACGATTAGCATTAGCTAAAGCCAGTTGTTTTGCATTTAAATTATCATCATCAGGATCAAAATATTCTGATTTTGCCTGTAAATAAGCAGCCAGTGCATCATAGGCTTTAGCTAAATTTTCTTGAGTCATTCGATTGGGAAAACATAAGTAGACTACAATACTCACTAAACCATAAATCGTTGCACCAATCAGAATCATTGTCATATTACTGTGCCAAGGCAATTGAGGGTTATAGCTAAGACAGGTATAAATCGCCACCACAAGAGTCCCAAAAGCAATCGTGCTATAACGTTGCCCAATAGCCCCTAACATGACTAATAAAAAAGCACTCACCATCACCGCAGGAATAAAAATCCACCCATAACCTAAAGAGATTTGAGCACCAATGGAGGAAAGTGCAAATGCCAGTAAACTCAAAATCAAGTTTTTGATCCGACCTAATATACTACTATCTAAGTCAACTAGCCCGCCCGCAATAACGCCCAATATTAATGGCATCGCTAATTCAGAAATCTGTAAATTCCAAATCACAATAGCTACTAAATTAGATGCAATAAAAATAGGTAAGGTTTTGATTATGCTTTCAGAAAGCCAATCAGAACTAATTTTTTTTAACAATGAATTCATAAAAGAAAGGTTTTAACTGTCATAAGAAATTTATTGATGAGTTTAAGTTCGTAAGCAAAATATAGCAAGTAAAGGTTGAGAATATAACCACTTTCTTTCAAGAAATGAGGGAGAATAATTTTCTCCCTCACACTGATATCATTTTTGAATTTTTTCTATCGTCGCCTGAATAGAAGGTTGAATAACCGCTCCGTGATCAGCTTGACGAATTAATTCAAACTGAACAGGTAATCCTTGCATTTTTAATTGGGAAGCAAATTCTCTAGTTGTGAGAAAATGTTGACGATGTTTAATCTTTTCTAAGCGCTTTTTATACATATTAGGATCTAACTCTGGGTGTTCTTCATATTCCCCAAAAGTCACTAAAATAGATTGAGGTGACAAACTCACCCAAGGTTGCTGTTTAGGAATAATGGCGCCGTTTCCCCACCAAAGTGAAGGGCTTGCAATAATATAGTGATCAAATAACTCGGGCTGATTAAATAAAACATAAAGACCGAATAAACCACCAAATGAATGCCCAAAGAAATATTCTTTTTCCTTATCAATAAGATATGTTGCTTCAATACTTGGCTTAACTTTCTGGGTAATAAATGCCAAAAAATTAGCTGCTTGTCCGCCTTTAGAGAAACGTTCTCCTGATGCAGGAATAGTATAATCCCTAGTTCGTTCCGCAATCACTTGAGATAAATCAGTGTTATACCCAATCCCAACAATTATCGGTAAAGTGCGGTCTGTTTTTACAGAATTTACCGCATAAGGAAATTGTGTATTGCCATCCAATAAATATAAGACAGGGGTCGGTCCATTTGTTTGTTTCGGAATAGCGATGAATAACCGATATTGATGCTGATTAAATTCGATATTTTGTGTAACAAAATTAAAATATGGCGTTTTATCAGTGTCTATCGCAGGAGTTTTTAAAATAGGTTCAGCCTGAGCTACTGACATAAAAGCGATACTCCATACCCATAAAAGAAAAAATTTTTTACTCATAATAGAAAAAATTGCACAAGGTAAAAACCCTGTGCAATCATATAATTAAACTCAATTAAAATGATACTGTCATATTAGCCCAATAGCGGCGACCATCTTCACGAGCCCAGTTACCACCATTGGTATCAATAACATCCAAACGTTCATTACCTAAATTTAAGACGGCTAAATTTAATAAGACATTTTTACTGATTTGATAATTTGCACCTAAATCGACAGTAGAGAAACCTGAACGTTCACGGGCAATATTTTTATTATCGCCATTGCGTGGATTTGCCCAAATTTGTTTACCTTGATAATGAAGTCTTGTGTAAACATCTAAATTATCATTCACCGTCCAAGTAAGTTTAGCACTTCCTGAATGTTTAGGTGTGTAATCTAATGGTAAACCTCTTAATGAAAGACCTGAAGCTGATAAATCCTCATCAGATTCACGTTTTGAATGTTGATAGGTATAACTTAAATCTAATCCTAATTGTTTCATTAATGGAATATGAGAAGAGAATTCAACCCCTTTAATATTCGCTTTACCCACATTATCATACACGTATAAATTTGCTCCAGTGATAGGATCTCGGGTACCTGTACTATAGCTAGTTAGTTTATTTTTAAAGTCTGTATTAAACACGGTTAAATTCGCATTAAATCCTGATTTATGAACATAGGTTACACCCACTTCTTCATTCACACTGGTTTCAGGATTAATATTTGGATTACCATAAATTACCCCAGCACCAGATTGAGTTGAAGTGACATACCCTTCGCTGACTTCTCGAATGCCAGGCGCTCTAAATGCTTTCGCTACGCCACCCTTTAAAGTAAATTCATCATTTAGGTGATACACTAAGTAAGCTTTAGGACTCCAGTGAGAGCCATATTTTTCATGATGATCTACACGTGCGCCTAAAGTTAATAATAAATCTTCAGTGAATGAAATTTCATCTTCTAAGAACAAGGCTTTTTGAATTGCTTTATTTTTAGTCAACGCCATATTTGCCACTGAACGAACGGCTCCCGTACGAGGATTAGTCACTCTTGTAACACCTGATACTGAATCATCATCTAACTTAGCATGTAAATATTGACCACCAAATACCAAGAAATGCATACCTGCTGGCACCATAAATTTGGCATCAACTACAGAGTTAGTGATTTCAGGTTGACGACTGTTATAACCAGAATAATATTTCACTTGGCGTTTAGCTTGTTCTTGATATACGCTAAATTCAGAACTCATAAAGCCCCAATCCGCATAATGGCTTAATGCCCAATGATTACGGCTAGCCAGTGTTGTTGACCAACTATTTGCTGTACAGTTTGAGCCACGACATGTTTGAGTAGCAACTGATTTTCCTGGAGTTTCTTCTTTTTTCTGAACATTACGCCCAGCTTCTAATTCAAATTTTTGTTTTTCCGTTGGCGTAAAGGTCAATTTAGTGGTAATGTTTTTATTATTATTTTTATTAAAACCGCCCACAAATTCATCTTCATTACGTAAATTACCACCACCGTAAACTTGGATGCCTAATAAATTCTGAACTAATGGACCAGATAAGAAAAAGTTGCCATTATAACCATTACCTGATTCATTATCCTCGTGTAAAAAGCCACCGAAAGATAAAGCTCCAGTCCAATCTTTTGTACTATCTTTAGTAATAACGTTAACTACACCACCCATTGCATCAGAACCATAGAGTGATGACATCGGGCCACGAATTACCTCAATACGTTCAATTGCTGTGACAGGCGGAATAAAGCCAGATTCAAAACCACCATTACCATTTGGGCGGGATTCACGAGTATTTTGACGACGTCCATTAACCATAAATAAAGTATAATCGGCAGGTAAACCACGAATTGATACATCTTGTTTATTTGGTCCAGTACCGCCAATATTCACGCCTGGTACATCTTGTAATGCATCCACAAGATTATTGACGGGTTTACTTTGTAAGGCTTTTTGATTTACCACACTAATACTGGCTGGGGCATCTTTTAATTCTTGAACTGTACCTGTTGCAGTGACAACAATATTCTCTAATTTCTCAAATTTTTCATTTTCAGCCGCTAATGCTTGCTGTGTAAAGCAGGCAGCAGTAAAAAGTGCAATATAACTTAATGTTGTTTTCATGGTTCCCTCTAAATAGTTAAAAATTAATCAAAATCGATAATAATTTAACATTTAATAACATTAAATTAAATAATAATTATTTTATCTAAAAAGTGGATATTCCATGACACGACGAATTAATATTGTTTACATAGAAAATTAAATAAATAATCTTTCTTCAAAAAGGAATCAGCATTCAAACCTGTTAATATTTATACAAATAAACTTTGTGTTTAGATCAAATAATTATAAAAAAATTATAAAATTTAATCGCACTTTCCAATTTTTTTCTTTAATATAATAAACATGATTTGGGTTGTTAGCTCAGTCGGTAGAGCAGCGGACTCTTAATCCGTCGGTCGAGAGTTCGAGCCTCTCACGACCCACCAAACAGCAAATAAAAAAGTGCGGTAGCAATTTTTAAAATTGCTACCGCACTTTTTTATATATTACAATGCTATTTTCTTTCCTTGCGCCGCACTTTCAAAAGCTTTTTCAATAATATTTAATACTGCAATAACTTGTTCAATAGTTACAATCTGTGGTTGGTGATGCACAATACTTTCATAAAAGTTATCATATAAATTTTGATAGCTACAGCTCACATTGGGATAGCTTTGACGAATCAGTTCACCATTTAATTCCGTATGCAATATTCCCCATCCAGAGATTGATTCCATAAACCAGTCGCCTTTAGTGAGAACCCCCTTGTTTAATAAACTTTCTTGAATATCCACATCTTTCTTCACATAAGAGCCTAAACGTCCATGCAGTGAAAAATGATTGCCTGTTTCACGCACATATTTACTCGCTAATAAGGAAACTTTTAAACCATTTTCATAATAAAGATGGATATCAAAATTATCATCCACTAAGGCTCCTTCATGTTGATAACGAATATCCGCAAAAACAGCTTTAGGCTGACCAAATAAATACACTGACTGATCAATTAAATGTACAGCTAAGTCATATACTAAGCCTGTGCCTTTATCACCGAGTTCTTTCCAAAGTTTCGGATTTTTAGTTTTTGCATAGCGGTCAATTCGGATTTCACAATCCACTAACTCACCTAACAAACCTCGTTCAATAATCTGTTTGGCGGTAGCAATTTCACTATCCCAACGACGATTTTGGTAGACATACAGAACAACCTTATGTTGTTTAGCTAATTCACCTAATTCAAATGCTTCTTTTGCCGTCGCCACCAAAGGTTTTTCCACTAACACATGCTTACCTGCAACCATTGCCTGTTTCACCATTTCATAATGAGTTTGATTTGGCGTAGTAATAATGACAGCATCAATATCATCTGTTAATAATTGTGAATAATCACGTACAACTTCAGCAGTTGGAACCCATTGTAAACCACGCTCAGTAGTTCGTTCATAGAATTTTTTTATAGCAAAACGTGCATCATCTTTTAAAAATGGTACATGAAACAAACGACTAGAATAGCCACTCCCCGCAATTGCCACATTAAGCGTTCTCATCTTATTTCCTTTTGCATGAATTTTAAGCAAATATAATAATCTGCTTTAAGTTTAGATAGCAAAGTTTTTCTTTACCCTAACAAAAATCACTTATTTTCCTCTGCAAAACCATAAATACAATGAGCAAGAAAATAAGCTATCAAAAAGTGCGGTAAAATTTTGAAAAATTTTCTGCAAATACAAAACAATCTTTTTATAATCAGCCAAAACGTTATATTGATAAATATATAAAGAAGTATATAATCAAACAAATTTATTTATATAAGACAATATATTATGAAAAGCTTCCCTGTGATTTATAAATTTATGGTGATTTGCTTATTACTATGCTCCCTATGTTTAGTGGCAGCATCAGGAATAAGCCTATATTTAGGTTTTAACTTCTCTTTATCACTTTATCTACATCTTACTTGTGCATGCATCCTTGTTCTATTTGCCGTCCTACATTTTATTAATCGTCGTAGTAAATTTCGTAAACTAAAAACCCAAATGTATGATGTCATTATGCATAGCAAATATCCGAGCTATTGCACATTAGATCGCCTCATTATGACGTTTGAGGGACTGACTATTCAGCAACTAATCGATACTCTTCAATTAGATGAAACACAATTGAAAAATGCCTTCCAAGAAAATCGAATTTTTATTCAATCTAATCAACACACTCTACGTCAAGTCACAAAAAATGATGATGAGAAAATTTTCTTAGCGATTGATATTGTGACAAGACTAAAATTTCTATCAATCTAAGGAGTCTATTTTGCGTTCAATTTTATTTAAACTTAGTACCATATCTATAGCGTTGGCATGTGTTCTCCCTGCATTAGCTGAACAACAAAAAGACGCTAATGATGTTTTCTCTCTCGGCACTATTTATGTATACGATAGCAATAAAACCTTAGCAGATCGTTTAGAAACCACGGTGTCTAAAGAGGAAATGGAACGTTTTGAACATAAAAATATTGGTACTGCATTATCACGTGTACCTGGTGTGGTTTACAGTTATGCTCAGGGCAATCGTTATGAATCCGCTGTGACTGTACGTGGCTATGGTATGCGTTATGTGCCGATTTATGTGGACGGTATTCCTGTTTATATTCCCTATGATGGTTATTCCGATTTAGGTCGTTTCACCACCGCAGATCTTTCTTCTATTCAAGTCTCAAAAGGCTATAGCTCCGTGATGTATGGACATAATGCCATGGGTGGAGTTATCAATATTACAACCTTAAAACCACGCTCTGAATTAGATATTACAGGCACGCTAGGCTATGCCACTGGTAATACTCGTGAATTATCGGCCAATCTGGGCAGCTTACAAAATAAATGGTATTTCCAAGCTGGTGCTTCTGAATTAGAACGTCGTTTTATTGATCTTTCAGAACAAGCTACCGAAGATGCTAATGGTAATCCTGTCCATTCTGATAAATATGCTTATTACACAAAAGATCGTCGAGCAAACATGAAAATAGGCTATATTCCCAATGATTCTGATGAATACGTCATTAGCTACTCAAAACAAACTGCAGAAAAATATCCTCGTCCTGTGAAAAATGGTTTTGCACCAACTACTTGGGAATGGCCTACTTGGGATCGTGAAACCATTTCTTTTGTGTCAAATACAAAATTCTTTAATGAACAACTCTATATCAAACCTCGTATTTATTATGATAAATTCGAAAATACTTTAGTAGGCTGGGGTGGTAGTCGTAATGGTAGCCATTATGATGATAGTGCCTTTGGTTCATCTGTTGAATTAGGTACAACGGCAATAGCAGATCATTTGATTAAAACTATGGTGAGTTATAAACGTGAAAAACACCGCAGTTTTGATACCGATGCAACGACAGGCAGTGTGTTAGCTAATAGTGACTCAGAAGCAACACAAAAATTCTATTCAGTCGCTGTAGAAGATACCATTAAACTCAGCGATCAATTTGAATGGCAAATTGGTGCTCTTTATACTAAACGTAAAGCGCAAGCCACTAACTTAGGTTCAGGTGTACAAAGCATTATTCAAGCTTATCCACAAATTAGTGCCATGCTTGCTCCTAATATTGATGCTTGGGATTATCAAACAGCATTATTCTATAAGCCAGTAGAAAACCATATATTCCACGCAAGTATTGCTAAACGTACCCGTTTCCCTAGCTTTAAAGAAGCATATTCAAATTATTCTGCTGGAAATATGACAAAAAATCCTAAAACAGGAAAACGTGTACCCGCAGTAACCGTGCAAGATTCTGGTTTATCCCCTGAAAAAGCAATGAATTATGAAATTGGCTATCAAGGAAAACCTCTTGAAGGACTAAATCTTGAAGCTGCATTATTTCTCAGTCGCTCGAAAGATGCCATTACACGTAGTGGGTATGACTTTGATAGCTACCCTGGTTTTGCAGTGCGTAAAAATATGAATATTGAAGGCGTGATTGAACGCAAAGGTTTTGAGTTAGGGGCGAACTATGATGTGTCATCATTTTTCAGTTTAGGCGGAGCCTATACTTATTTGCAAGCTAAAAATCGTGATAATCCTAATGGTCAGTTAATAGATATTCCAAAACATTTTGGTAACTTATATGCGACATTCCGTCCAATAGAATCTATTTCTATCACGCCATCCCTAGAAGCACGTAGCAGTAGCTTAGCCACGAATAATGGTTCCGCTCGCAACCCAGGCTATACACTTTATCACTTAAAATTGTCCTATTCCCCTGAAGCATGGAAATATGTGACATTTAATGTAGGCATAGATAATCTGTCAAATAAAAACTATCAAGGTTATGATGATTACTATCCATCGCAAGGTCGTTACTACTACGCCAATATACGTATTGATTTCTATTAATCGCTAAAATAAAGTGCGGTAAGATTTTTAAAAATTTTTAAAAACCTACCGCATTTTTAGTACATTATTACGCCTTTTCAATAACCACTTTAATATCTTCGGGCATAGCATAATAAGGTGCAGAAGTAATAAATAAATTCACACCTGTTTTTGCATATTCAGCCACATTATCTTTATTTATCCCGCCTGCCACAGAAATCTGGATTTTAGCTGTTGGGTGCACTTGATGATACTGAGTTAATAATGCGACAGCAGTTTTAGTTTGTTCAATAGAAAATTTATCACATTGAATAATATCAGGTTCGGCAGAAAGCATTGCTGAAAATTGCTCTAAATTATCCGCTTCCACCGTAACTTTATTTTCAGGGGCTTCACTGCGAATTTGGCTAACAATTTGTTGCCAATTTTCGGGTTGACTACATAAATTACGATGGTTAGTGAAAACTAATAGGGTTTCACTAATTCCTTGACGATGAATATGCCCACCACCAGCTAATACTGCATTAGTTGCTAGTTTACGTGTATTAGGAATGCTTTTTCTTGTACAAGCCACCACCGCATTGGCATTAATTAGCTTTGCATTTTGCACCATATCATAAGTATATTGTGCAACACCACAAGACCATTCCAAAACCAGTTGGACGACTTTCCAAGCTTGATGTAATCGTTCCGCAGTACCTTTAACTTCGATCAAAACTTGGCCTTTATCCACAAGTTCACCGTCTTTTACATAAACTTGTGGACACAATTCTAATTTTTTTAGTAATTTCTCTGCAACTTGAATACCTGCCACCATCCCTGAATTTTTACGTTTAAATAGCATTTTTGCAGGAATATTCTCAATATTCAGTGCATGTGTGGTTAAATCACCACGGTAAATATCTTCTAATAAAAGATCATCGAGTTCTTTTTCTGAAAAATAGATCATTTGTGATCTCCTTATTTTTTCCAACTCACATAAGCCCATTGTTTTGAACATAGATAAAGTTGTAATTGGGTTTTATTGGCTTGATAATAGGCATTCAAACGGGCTTTCTCAGACTCGGTTAATGCACCTATAGACCAACTGACTGAACGTTCTAAATCGGCTAAACTCATCGCTTTATTTTCTACCATACCCATAGCAGACTGAATAAAGCTCACAGAAGCATAATAACCTTGCTGATAAAGAATATTGACCGCATAAATATAATTAGGAAAACCCACTGAATCACGTCCTATGGCTTGTAAAATATCACGAGAAATAAAGTCTTTTTCAACTGTCATGGTCATATAAACTGCACGTTTTGCTTTCTCATTGAGTTTGTTAAGCGCAACAGATAAATCTTCTACCATTGAAGAACGGGAAGACACGGCGATGTCACATTGAGGAATCTCATGCCAATCATCAAACCAAGCTAAATTAATTGGTGTAATATTAGTAATACCTAGTTTTTCAGCACGTTTTAGCAGAAGTTCGAGCATTTTTTGACTAAAATCTAAAGCATATACATGCTTTACCTTAGGTGCAACTGCAAGGCTAATTGCACCACCACCGCAACCAACATCTAAAACAGTATCCGTAGAATTAAGATCCATTTTTGATAAAAAGGCACTCACATATTGGTCGGTTGTATCGAAACTCGATTCCGCCATTTTCTCCGCTTTACGATCCCAATCTTCTGGACATTTTGGTTTTCTCGCTGCTAATTTAAAATGATTACGATAAAGTTCATCAAAAGCAACATCTCTGATAGTTTTCATCTTTTATCCTTATATTTACGTAATAATTGTTCTTCCAAGCCATAAATTTGTGCCAAATTCTCAATGGTCAGTGTTTTCTCTGGAGAATCATCTGCAATAATATGCCCCTGATGAAACAACAATACACGATCGGCAATTTGTTCTGCTTGCTCAGGTTGATGAGTGGTCAGTAAAATTGTAAAACCTTGTTGTTTTAAATTTTGAATATGTTCCATGACTTTAATTTGGTTTCCAAAATCTAAATTTGAAGTAGGTTCATCAAGAATCAAAATATTGGTTTGTTGGCTTAACGCTCTTGCAATCAGTACAAGCTGACGTTCACCACCGCTTAACTCGGTATAAACACGCTGAGTTAAATGAGCAATATTCAACGATTCTAAACTCTGATGCACAATGGCAATATCTTGTTTATTAGGCGTGCTATACCAAGGTAAATGTGCGGTTCTGCCCATTAATACCACCTCTTCTACTGAATAAGGGAATAACTGATGAGCCTGAGGCACATATCCTATCATTTGGGCAATTTCTCTAACCGAGAATGTGCTTAATGCTTTATGATTTAAATAAACCTCACCTGCAATAGGCGTTAATAAACCTAATAAAGTTTTTAGGAATGTGGTTTTCCCACAACCATTCGCCCCTAATAAGCACACTACTTCTTGTTGATTTAAGGTAAAATTTAGGTCAAAACCTACCGCACTTTTATGGTAACCAATGGATAAATCTCTTGTAGCTAAAATCATGGTCTACCGCCTCTAACCAGCAAACTCAAAAAGAATGGTGCACCAACCGCAGAAGTGAGAATTCCTAATGGAATTTCAATCTGAAATAAACTACGAGCAAGAGTATCTGTCAGCACTAAGAAACTCGCTCCGATAAATAAACTTGCTGGCAATAAACGTCGATAATCCGCCCCAATCCATAATCTAGCCATATGTGGAATCACTAACCCAATCCAGCCGATAATTCCCGTAATGGAAACCACCGCAGAAGTCATTAATGTTGCGGAAAAAATAAAAATGATACGTGTACGTTTTGGATTAATTCCTAAAGCTTGAGCCTCTTCTTCATCAAGGCTGAGGACATTCATTTGCCAACGTAACAAAATTAACGGAATTAAACTAACTAATATAAAAGGCAACGTAGTAAGAATATCCTGCCAAGTTGCCATATTGAGTCCACCTAACAACCAAAAAGTCATGGTCGTCAGTTGACTATAAGGGTCAGATAAAATCTTTAATAATGAAATGCCCGCTCCAAGCAAAGAGCCAATAGCAATACCTGATAACACTAAAGCGAGCTGCGGAGCATGATGACGTGCGGTTTGAGAAATAAGATAAACAAGGAAAACAGCTGTTAAACCACCACAAAAAGCAGCGATTTGAATAATAAATAAATTATAACCGAAATAAATCGCAATCACCGCTCCTAAACCTGCCCCAGAACTTACTCCAAGAATATCAGGTGAAACCAGCGGATTTTTAAACATTCCTTGATAAGTTGCCCCAGCTACAGATAGAGCCGCGCCAACAAGTATTGCCGTAATAATGCGAGGTAAGCGAATATTCCATAAAACAGTTTCAGCACTTGTTGATATATTCTCTTGAAAAAGATGAATAAACGCTTGCCACAATTGAGCTAAAGATAAAGGATATTGCCCCAAATTTAGAGCAACTAACATACTAATCAACAAGAGAATGGGTAAACTGCCCATTTTAAGATTTTGCATTATTTTACTCCAAAAGCTAAACCTTCTTGTTCCGTTAATTTATGATCATAAAATAATTCAAAATATTCTGTGATTAAGGCGCTATAAGTACTTTGATCTAATTTATGTGGATTGAGTAAATGTCCTAGCCATATGGCACCTAATAAACGATTAATACTTGGAGGGCTATCGATCCAACCAAATGGTTCATTAGGTACTAAATAAATTTTCTGATTTTTGACCGCAGTTAAGTTCTGCCATAATTCTGAAGTCTGAATAGCTTTATACAAATTAGGATCTTGGGTAATAATTAAATCAGGTTGCCATTGTAACAATTGCTCCATAGAAATGCGGACCGTTTTATTCTGTCCAATGACAGCCGCAGCATTTTTTGCGCCAACCCATTCAATCACCTCTGTATGAATAGAATGTTCTAATCCTGTTTCAAGCCCATCAACACCACGAGCAACATAAACTGACAAGCTATTATCTTGCCGACCAATATTTTCAGTAATTGATAAAATACGTTCAGCAAAAATCGCTAGCTTTTCCGCTCTATCCTGGTTATTTAGTAATTTACCAATGCTTCTAATCTGTTCTGCACTTTGTGAAAAACGCCCATCAATCAATACGTAAGGAACATTAGTTTGCTGATAAACTCGTTCTGCGGTAGCAATATAACTCGGTGTAGTACTACCTAAATCTAAAATAAGATCGGGATTTAAATTGGCAATTTTTTCTATTGGTGCAGTAGAACCACGCCCAGCTAAACGCCCAGTTTCAGGTAATTTCACAATATTTGGATCAAAATAGGGCTGAATTTTAGAAGATAAAGCACTAGATAGACCTATCAGCTTCTCAGGTGCAATAGAAATTAACATCACATCAGAAACTTTACCCGCACTAAATACATGTCGAACTTGCTGAGGATCAATTTCACCATAATGTGCAACAATTAATGGATCTTTTGCTACCGAAAACCATGATGTGAAGCTTAAAAATAAAAACGCTATTATTTTAAAAAATAGTTGTTTTTTCATATAAATGTCACCATAACTAGAACCGTTATATATTATATTTTATATGTTAATTTTTAAATAACAATAGTAAAAGATTTAGATATACATTAAAGATCTTGATGATTATTTTTTAGCAAAATTTACCTCTTGTAATTAGTCCTAAAATTTACTATATTAATAATAAACTTTAGGACTAATTTATGCTAATTACCAATAAACAAATTAATCAAGCAGCCTTAAATACTACATTAATTCATCAAAGTTACAGTGAATATGCTAAACGGTTTCATTTAAATTATAACGAATTGATCGTTTTGTATTCTCTTGTTACCCAGAAAGTCTGTACGCAAAAGCAGATAGGAGCAATTCGGGAATTACCCAAGCAGACTGTGCATAACATTTGCCGAAAATGGATTGCAGAGGGAATAATTAATGTACTTGATAATTCTGAAGATAAACGTGAAAAGAATCTAACATTAAGTAAAAAAGGACAAACTTTGGCATTGCCGATTATAGAACCTTTACTTGAGCTAGAATATCAATCCGTTGCTGAATTTGGCGTAGAAAATATGCATGCATTTATCCATTATTTTTCTACGCTACAGAAGATTATTGCCAAGAATATTGGCTCAAAATAGTCTTATCTTATTTCATTTATTTCAATTTTAGGAGAGTAATAATGGGCTTTAATAAAATCTTAACAAGCTGTTTGTTATCTAGTTTTATGATGACCGCTCATGCCGTGCCAATGGGTGATAATCCATTAAAAAATGTCCCTTTTGCTAATCAAACTAATCATGGTTTTAGTTTAGATTTTGATGGAAGTAAATTCGTAAAACGTAGCACTAACGTAAATGGAGAAGTGATTTCTTATCGTGCGATTGAAAAAATTGTGTATGTAAAAAATCCTGTTGAAGCAGAATATCAAACCATTAATTTTTATGTCCCTGAAGCCTATTTCTTAGCTAAAAAACTTAATGGCTACAGCTCAGAAACAGCTCCTATTTTCTTACCTAATAGCATTGGCGGATATATGCCAGCGGTTGCCGCAACAGCGGAAGCAAAAGGTATGGGTGGAAAAACAAGTACTATTTTACAAGCCTTAAAACAAGGTTATGTAGTGGCCTCAGTTGGGGCAAGAGGGCGTACTCTTGGTCATGATGGCAATTATACGGGGAAAGCACCTGCCGTAATTATTGACTTAAAATCAGCGGTTCGTTATCTACATGCAAATGATGCCAAAATGCCTGGTGATGCAAATAAAATTATTTCTAATGGCACCTCTGCTGGCGGAGCGATGTCGGCATTATTGGGTGCAAGTGGAAATAGTACGGATTATGAAAACTATTTCGCAGAATTAGGCGCTGCTCAAGCAAGCGATAGCATTTTCGCAGTATCTGCGTATTGCCCTATCACAAATTTAGAACACGCAGATATGGCTTATGAATGGCAATTTCATACGTTAACTGATTATGAACGAATGGACATGTCTAAACTAACAGCGCAAACCTATAATGATCGCTCTAAAGCTATGCCTATGATAACAGGAAGTCTAGATAGCAAACAGCGCAATGTCTCCAAGCAACTCAAAGCACAATTCCCTGCTTATTTAAACAGTTTAAATCTTAAAGACAGCAACGGTCAGCCTTTGCAATTAGATGCTGATGGTAATGGTAGCTTCAAAGATTATATTGCTGAACAGATTGTCGCTTCGGCAAATAAAGCTATCTCAGAAGGTATAGATTTATCAAATGAAAAATACTTAACTATTGAGAATGGCAAAGTAACCGCTGTTAATTTCGATGCCTTTATAGCACACAAAAAACGTATGAAAACACCGCCTGCTTTTGATGCTTTGGATTTAAGCTCTGGAGAAAATAATTTATTTGGTGATAAAACCACCAACAATAAACATTTTACTGCTTACAGTTTCGAAAATAGCCAAGTAAACGGCAAAATGGCAGATAGTAATATTATTCATATTATAAATGCGATGAATTATATTGATAATCCACAATCAGCAACCTATTGGCGTATCCGTGCTGGTTCGTCTGATTACGATACATCACACGCTATTTCCGCCATACTGGCAATAAAATTGCGTATGAATGGCAAACAAGTAGATTATGCCTTACCTTGGGGAATACCACATTCAGGTGATTATGATTTACTGGAGCTATTCTCTTGGATTGATAAAATCTCTAAGTAATGCTTAACTCCATCAGGGCGTTTGAAATAATCAAACGCCCTTCTCAAATATTCAGCTAATCTCACAAGTAATAAGTTATGCAACATATTTATTCACAACATAACGAAGGGCTTTCTCTTCGCTTAGTTTTACCTATAGCTTCTACTTCATTAATGTCATTTAGTGGTATCGTTAGTGAAACGGCAATGAACGTCGCTTTTCCCACATTAATGAAAGATTTGCAGATTACCACTTCAAGCGTGCAATGGTTAACCACAGGCTATCTACTAGTATTAGCATTGATTATGCCATTATCGTCTTTTTTGAAAAAACGCTTTGATATACGAACGTTATTTTTTATGGCTATTGGGCTATTTATTATAGGTACATTAGTTTGCATCATTGCTCCAAATTTTACCATACTGTTGTTAGGACGATTATTGCAAGGAGCAGGCACTGGAATTGCATTGCCGTTAATGTTTAACATTATTTTGGCAATCACTCCTAAAAGTAAGCTTGGTTTTATGATGGGCGTTGCTTCGTTAATTTCATCAATGGCACCCGCAGTAGGACCCGTTTTAGGTGGATTTATTGTTGGCACTTATGGTTGGCGAATGATCTTTGTTGTGTTATTGCCCATATTGATGATTTCATTAATCTTAGGCAGTAAATTTATCACTCCAATCAGCAAACCTATTACAACACAATTTGACAAAGTCGGCTATGTGCTTTTAATTATTGGTTTTACTGCTTTTGTTTATGCTACTGAGCAGAGTGCATCTGTGGGTTGGGTTGGTTCAACAGTTTTAGAATTAATGTCTATCGCTGTTTTAGCCTTGGGAATATTTGTGTGGCGTTCCATACATTTATCTTCCCCGTTGTTAAATCTCTACCTATTTCGCAATAATGCTTTCAGTTTCTCATTATTATTTATCTTAATCGGTCAATTTAATGTATTATCCCTTGGGTTTTTAATCCCAAACTATTCACAACTTGTTTCAGGCTCATCAACTTTTATTGCTGGATTATTATTGCTTCCTGGTTGCCTGATTGGTGCTTTTATTGCTCCTATCGCAGGTCGTTTATACGATAAATTCGGAGTAAAACCGCCTATTTTAACAGGGGCTATTTTATTAGTTATAGCAACACTTTTATTTGCCATATTTGTGAAACAATTAACTACGTTAATTACTATGATATTCTATATCGTATTTACCGTAGGCCAGGGTTTAGCCATCGGTAACAGTATGTCCTTTAGTTTATCTCAACTTAACCATGAACAATCTGCAGATGGCAATGCCATTATTAATACCTTACAACAATTAAGTGGCGCCGTTGGTACATCAGTTGCTGCAAGTCTCATCGCTGTAGAACAAACAACTTCATCATCTTTTGCTGAGACTACCTTACAAGGTAGTCAAAACGCCTTTTGGTTATTAGCCATATTGGCAATGGTAGCACTCGTATTAATTATTTTGGCATTCAAAAGCCACCTATTAAAAAAATAGATTTCTAACTAAAAGGAAAAAGTTTGTATCTACATAAACATTATTTAATCTATCGGCAAGAACAGCGCCAAAACAAAAAAATCTGTACTTTTATAGTATGACTGAAATAACAAAAAGTATAAAAGTGCGGTTCTTTTCTAGAAAATTTCTAAAAATCCTACCGCACTTTTAAAATACTGAGTAGTGCCTAAAGATAGCTGATAATAGCCTCCAATGCATCTGCAATATCGCCATCAACGCCCAGAGATTGATGGGCAATTTGTTCTGGAATATAAAGTTCACCTTTGTTAAAAGTCACATAAAACGCATTTGGCTGGCTTGCCACTAAATTCATTAACGGTGCCTTAATTAATTGATTACGAAAACCAATACCAAATTCCAAAACTAAAATAATTTTACCCGAATGTTGTTGCAGAAAGCCTTGTAAATCTCGTTGTTTCACTTGCCAATGAGAAGTACTAAAAAAGCGTTCTCCATGGCCAATATTTACTTTCATATCTCCCCCACATTTAGGACATTTAGGTAATAAATAGTCGGGAAGTTCAGTGGTCTGCGTATGATTTTCCATGGCTTTTAATGCCTCTGAATTATCATAAACACCATCATGGCAATGAGCAGCACAATGGCTTTCGGTTATTTTACCTTCAAGCTCAAAAACATTTTCAGATTTAAAGCCAGCTAACGTGAAATGATCTTCAGTATTACTAGTTAAGACAAAATGCGGTTTATTAGACACTAACTGATATAAATTCTGCATCATGGAAGTTGAATGCTCATGAAAACGTTTTAAATTAGCCAAACGTGCTATATATGCCCAATGCTGATTGGCTTTCTGATAATCATAAAAATAGCCTTGCAAAATACTATGGATAGCAAATTTACTACGAAAATCTGCAAAATGTTGTTGGAACCATACATTATCAGCGAAGATATTAAAACCTTCGGAAATAGACAATCCATTGCTTGCGCCAATTAAAATCGCATCAGCTTGTTTAATTTTTTCGGCAATATGTTGATAGATGGTATTCATTTTAGTCTCTTTAAATAAAAATTTCGCCAAATATAACCGCACTTTTTTATGCGACTTTTGCTTGATTCTGTTTTTTCATTGCTACTAAATCATGTAGAACTTCCGCAATATTGTGATCAAAAATGACTGATTTATTTTCTTCTACCATAGGAAAATGATCTTCATCTTTGTTAATTCGAATTAATGAGGCATTCGCCCAACTATTTACCATCTTAGCGAATGGCCACTTGATAATATTGGGGGTCATTTTTCCTACACCTAATTCAATAAATAAAATCTTTTTATGATGATTTTTAATGACAAAATCTTCATAGCGATTTAATCGCTCAGCCCAAAATTTACCTTCTAAAAATTCATAAGAACGGATCCAAGGTTCTAGTTCAGCCCCACAATGTGGACAATGAGGAATCGTATCAGGATCGACTTCTGTGCCTATGATACTCGCAGACATTTTACGTACAGCTTCTTCCGCAGGATAAATACCATCATGGCAAGGATGTTTACATTGCAACCAATGCGCATCACCCTGTGGATAAGCAATACGTTCTTCATCGAATACTTTTGAAAATTGCATATCTTGATTGGTAGTAATCACAAAATATTGTTTATCTTTAACCAATTCAAACAGATCTAAATAAGTTTGTCCTGCGGGTTCATCAAACATTGCAGTAGCATGCTTAGATAAATATGCCCAACGCTCTTTTGAGGTAGGATAGGCATAATATAATGCCTTGAAACACCCCGTGACCCCATATTTTTCTTGAAACTCACTAAAGTGTTTTTTGAAATAATCGCTGTTATGATAAAAATCATGGCCATTCGCAGTAGACATTCCAGAAGCCCCACCTATAACCACAGCTTCCGCTTGTTGAATACATTCAAATGCTTGTTGTAAATCTTGTTCGTAACCTTTCATCTTTATTCCTAATCATCAAATGTTCTACTGATGCAATCAGAAAATATTTTGCGAGATGATAGAAAAGATAAAAATTGACTTTTTATTCATAAAAAGAAAAAATTGGGTCAATTATTAAAAAATAACAAAGATGATTATGAAAACTGTCGCTTTAATACTTTATCCACATTTCAGTTTATTCCATTTTGCTATTCCTCAAATGGTCTTTTCTGAACGTGGCTTAAATGGTGAACCTTTATTTGATTTGAAAATTGTAGCAGAGCAACCTGAGATTCCTCTTTCAGGCGGAACTATGGTACATATTGATGGTGATTTCAGCTTACTTGAACAAGCGGATTTTATCATTATCCCTGCTTGGAACAATCCAGCTGAACCGCCCACTGAAGCGCTGAAAATTGCATTACAAAAAGCCTATCTACGAGGAGCAACCGTTGTCGGTTTATGCTATGGTGCTTATGCCCTTGCCTATTCAGGCTTATTAGATGGCAAACGGGCAGCAACCCATTGGAAAGCTGAGGAAGATTTTCATCAACGTTTTCCACAAATCAAATTAGATATGAATTCTCTTTATGTGGAAGAAGAACGCTTAATAACTTCTGCGGGTACAGTGGCAGGATTAGATTGCTGTTTAGCGATTGTGCGTTCTATATATGGTGTCAAAGCTGCTAATCATATGGCTCGATTATTTGTCACCTCGCCCCATAGAGAAGGTGGACAAGCACAATTTATTGAACAGCCCTTACCAAGAAAAACCTCAAATGAAAACATTAATCAACTGTTGGATTACTTACGAGAAAACTTACCATCTCCACATTCTGTTAATGAACTGGCCACTCGCCTAGCCATGAGCCGTAGCACGTTTACTCGTCATTTCCGTAAGGCAACAGGCATGTCCGTAGCGCAATGGCTAATTGAGACTCGATTACAAAAAGGGCGAGATTTATTAGAAAGTAGCCAACTGACTATCGAAAATATTGCTGAACAAATTGGCTTTAAAAGTGCGGTAGGTTTCCGACAACATTTTCTGAAAAAGCACCAAATCAGCCCGAGAGCTTGGCGTAAACAATTTGGTATTAGAAGCAGTTGATTTTATAACGACAAATTGTGACGAAAATTTTTTAAAACGACACCGCACTTTTGAGCATAACTATCAGGCTAGTAGTTATCGCATCGATAAAAATAATATTATCTTGCTAAATAGCCGTTGAGCCCTTCAATGGCTTTTTTACCATCTGCTAAGCCTAATTCATACATCGCTTGTACCATATGAGGGTCTTTCTCTAATCGACTAATTTTAAGGCTTTGAGAAGGGCGAATCACAAAGATTTGTTGTTGATTATTCAGCTCAATAATGCGTTCCACGGTTTGGTTATATTCCGCATAACGATTTTCCCAACGTTCCGCTAATTTGGGATATTTACGATAAAATAAATTAAACAATGCCATAGAACTTGGGGTTTTACGATATTCCAAAGGACGTGTCAAAACCACAATAATTTTGTCATAACCGAGATCAAAACATTTTTGCAGTGGAATGCTGTCAGCAATGCCTCCATCTAAATATTTCTGACCATGAATTTCTACCATCTTTGAAACAAAAGGCATAGCGGAAGTAGCTCGTAATACTTCCATTTGTTTAAAGGCATCTTGGATTTTAAAATATTCAGCTTCACCGGTTTCTACATTAGTAAGCGTCACCCAGAAATCCATTGCTGATTGCAAAAAAGCTTTTTGATCAAAAGGATCCAGGCTAAACGGCAATTCATAAAAAGCAAAATCTTTATTCACAATATTGCCCGTGGTCAGTAAACTGTATAGCCCCATATAACGTCTATCATTGAGATATTTTTTATTATAACGAATCACTCGTCCACGCTGTTTTGAAGGCAAATTAATACCAAATAAGGCGCCAGCGGATACGGTTACCGCACCATCAATATGAATATTTTCGTCTAAAAATACATCCAATACACCAGCCGTAAACATGCCACGCATGGCGCCACCTTCTAACACTAAACCAACTTTCATATTATTTGCCTTTGAACTCATGCACAAAAAATTTTAAAAAGGATTAATCATCAAAAAACTGAATAAAATCAATTCTATTGCCACCAGCATAAAATACCTGCAATAAACAATTGATGCAAATAATGCGGTTTTCTACATTAAAAAAAGTGCGGTTAATTTTTTGAAAATATTAACCGCACTTTGTTCTTTCTAGCTTATTAAAATGAACGTAAAGCTAATTGGAAAATGACTGATTCTGCTTGGCAACTAAACACAAAACTTGCAGTTAATTTATAACCAGCTTCAACTTCAGAAATATCACTGGTAATTGTACAAGGGTCACTTTCAATATCGCGTGCTTTTTGAATTAACTGAGATAAAGCTTGCTCTGCCTGATCTTTAGTAGCAAAAACTTTTTCAACCTTTGCCTCAACTTCATCATTATTTAAAATTGAACCAACGTCAAAAGTATTACAGCCGACACATTCAATAGGTTTATCTGATTTCATTATTCTTCCTCGTTTGAATTAATTATTGATTACTTTAATACTAAATAGAAATGGAATCAATCTTACAAAAAACGTTGGTCGTTTTCTTCTCAATATATCAATAAAAACGGCCATAAAACTTTTCAGAATGATGGCCGTAGAAAAACAAAATAATATTAGAAACCCGCTTGTTTTTCTAATTGCTCAACTAAAGCATCTTCTAAGCCTAATGCTTGTGCCAAGTTAGCTAAAAATACAATTTCTTTACGTTCCAAATTTGAACATACAACACGTGCGGCAAGATAAACTTGTGTGGCTAATGCAGGATTATCGCCAACTTGCTCAGCAATTTCTTGTACAGTTGCAGGTTGATACATTTCTTGTTGAATCCATTGTTGGACTTCAGGATCTTCACCCGCATGACTTAAAATAGCTTGCTTTTCTTCTTCTGTAATTGCACCATCAGCCGCTGCTGCTGCAATCATGGTTTGTAAAATAACTTTACTCACATCCGCTGATGAATGCTCTGCTGATTGGGTAAATTCCTTTTCAGTCACGGAGGAATTTCCTTTGACTTGTTTAGTTTGATAATCTTGATAAGCTTGATAAGCTAAACTACCTAATGCAGCTAATGAACCTAATTTGGCTAACCCCGCGCCACCATTACGTCCAAAAATCATTGAAAGAATACCAATGGCAGCTGCACCGCCACCAATTTTTGTCACTTTATCTGTATTTGAATTACCATTGATAGTTTTTTTGACTTGTTCTTGAGCGACACTTAATACTTGATTTAAAACTGAGTTGAAATCCATACTGTTCCTCCTGTATATAGATATTCTCTTTGTCCCTTTATTCTCTCCTTAGTTCACTTTAAAATAGTAAATAAATGTAAACATTATTCATATTTAAAACTCATACTATCCCACTAAACTGTAATAGATTTTCAGTATAATCTAGCCATAAATAACCATAAGAACTTGAGGGCAAAAATTAAGCAACTAAAAAAAATTAAGAAACTTTTTAAAAAAGTTACTTTCTAAAGGCATAAGTCATCTGCATCTGATCAGCAGATGTACTAAATTTTAATTTTAAACTAGGAGAGTTTTATGAAAAAATTTATTGTATTAGCGACAGCCGCTTTAATGGTAAGTAGTTTAGCACACGCAGCAGGTGAACAAAGTGACCCACGGGAAGCTTACGAAAGTACAGTAAAAACAGCAAAAGTAAAATATAGCTGCCAAAATGGTAAAAAATTAGCAGTAAAATATGGTTTTAATAAACAAGGTATTCCAACTTATGCAGAAGCCAAATTAAATGGTAAAACTCGTTTTATGCCAATTAATCTAAATACCACAGATGCTTCAGGTACAACATTTGGCGATGAAAATAATTTTAGCCTTTATGGTGATCCAATGGAATTCGATAACTTCCGCAAAGCAGATGTAAATATCCAAAATCCAGCTAGTGAGATTTTATATAAAGGCTGTAAAGCACAAAAAAGATAATTGAAAAATGCCTTATAAATAGGAATATTGCCTCATTGTTTTAGATTAAAAAGCCACCTTAGGGTGGCTTTTTTAGTAATTGAAAAATAACTAACTTTTTTCATGGCTTGGCTAATATTACGATAAAATGCAGCCAAAACTGACCGCACTTTCCATATTAAGTAATTATTCAGCTGTCATTTGTTTAGGTTTAATAATTGCATAAAGTACACCTGTAACCACCGAACCAATTGCAATTGCACCTAAATAAATTAATGGTTGAGATACCGCAGTTAGTGCAAATAAACCGCCATGTGGTGATTGTAATGTGATGCCTAACCCCATTGAGATTGCTCCTGCGATTGCACCACCGATGATACTAGTAACAATCACACGGATTGGATCTGCTGCAACAAAAGGCAATGCGCCTTCAGAAATAAAGCATAAGCCTAAGATAAATGAAGCTTTACCTCCATCTCGTTGGCTCGCCGTAAATTTAGAACGAGCAATCCATGTAGCAATCGCCATACCAATAGGTGGTACCATACCTGCTGCCATCACAGCTGCCATTGGTGTATAAACTTGTGAAGCAATTAACCCCGTACCAAATGTATAAGCAGCTTTATTTACAGGGCCGCCCATATCAACGCACATCATACCACCAACAATTGCTCCAAGAACTAAGGCATTAGCTTGTCCCATTGTCTTTAACCATTCAGCCAAGCTTTTCATTATGGTAGCAACAGGTTCATTAATCACATAAATCATGATTAAACCAACAATAGCTGTACCCAATAATGGCAGAATTAAGATAGGTTTTAATGAGCTGAATGTTGCAGGTAATTTAATAACGTCATTTAAGGCTTTCACAATATAACCGGCAAGAAACCCTGCAAAGATACCACCTAAGATACCCGCACCTGCACCATTGGCTAACATTCCACCAATGAAACCAACCGCTAATCCAGGACGATCAGCGATAGAATAGGCGACATAGCCAGCAAATGCTGCGATCATTAAACCAAATGCGGTACCACCAATTTTATTTAATGTATAAGCTAAGGTACCCGCATTTTCTTCCGCACCTGCATAGATACCACCTAAGATCCAAGCGATAGAAATTAATAAACCACCAGCGACCACGAAAGGTAACATATGTGATACCCCTGTCATTAAATGTTTATATACCCCTTTTTTTTCGCCTTGAGTTTCAGTCGCATTTGCAACCTTACCAACGCTTTCATAAATTTGAGCATTGTTGAAAGCCTTCTCAAATTCTTGAGCCGTTTTCTTTAATGCAAGACCCGTTGAAGTACGATACATTGGTTTGCCTGCAAACTTATCTAATGGCACATCAATATCCGCTGCTACAAAGACTAAATCGGCATCAGCAACTTCTTGTGGTGAAATTGGATTACCTACGCCAACTTGCCCACGAGTTTCAACTTTAATGTTCCAGCCTTGAGCTTTTGCATAAGTTTCAATGGCTTCTGCGGACATAAACGTATGAGCCACACCTGTTGGACAAGCAGTCACAGCGACAATATTCTTCACACGAGTTGAAGAGGCAGCAGACGGAATGCTTTCTGGTTGAACATAATCTATTGCATGAGTTAACGCCTCAGACAATGCAGATTCAGGGGCTAAAAATACTTGTTGTTCATCGACTAAAGCGACTTTTTTACCTAAAAGTGCGGTCTCATTTGGCAAAATTTTTCCAAACACGATGACAATATCTGCTTGTTCAGCTTGATCTACCACTTGATAATTTTGCTGTTTTGCGACTTGCTTAGCGACTTGATGCAATAAAAATGTCTTTGCTTGTCCTAAATTCGGAGATTGAGTAAGAAAAATGTTCATTTGATTATCCTTCAATCGTTGTAATTTTTACATTAGCTAGAATGGGGTCGAGGAGTCGTTGATCGCTTATACCAACATTGCTTTGTGAAACAGCGAAAGCAGACACGGCACTTGCAAAAGCTAACGTATCTTGTTGGGATAAACCTTTAACAAAGCCATAAATAAGCCCTGCCACCATAGAATCACCCGCACCTACTGTACTGACAACATTCTCACATTTTGCTGGTTGAGCTTGAATCACTTTATCATCATTTAACCATAATGAGCCGTTAGCCCCCATGGAAATAACCACATTTGCAATGCCTTGTGCTTTTAGCTGTTTTGCAGCCGTAACAATTTCTGCAATGCTATTCAAAGGATGACCAATCCAAGCTTCTAGCTCTCGATGATTTGGTTTAACCAACCAAGGATTAGCTTTTAACCCAGCAGTTAAGGCAGCATTACTACTATCTAATACCACTTTCACACCGGCTTCATGTAATTCACTTAACCAAACTTGAAATAACTCAGGTGTCACACCACGAGGTAAACTGCCACATACCGCCACGATATCAAATTGTTGACAATAAATAAGCGAATCTGCTGTGAATTTTTTCCAATCTTCACGGCTAATTTGATAGCCTAAAAAATTCAAATCCGTCACATCAGCTTCAGTTTCTGTGATTTTCACATTAATACGTGTTTTACCAGCAACACGTTGGAATTTATCTTCAATATTTTCTTTTTTGAATAAAGTTTCAAAATCACCAACATTATCTTCACCAAGGAAACCACCCACAGCAACAGGAATACCTAAGTCATTTAATACACGAGCGACGTTGATTCCCTTACCTGCTGGGAACAAACCTAAGGTTTCAACCGTATTTACTTCACCTAATTCAATACGTTTTAAACGCCCCACTAAATCATAGGCCGTATTTAAGGTAATCGTTGCAACTTTCGCCATGGTTATTCTCCTAAACCTGTAGCAATTACTGCACCAATACCATCTATTGCCTGTTGTGCATCTTCACCCGTGGCAACAAAACGTAATCGATGTCCTTTTACTGCACCAAGGGCTAAGATTTTCATCGCACTTTTAGCACTTACTAATTGGCTATCGCGATCAAGATTTTGAACAGCAATAGATGCCTGATATTTTTTTACCTCGTTCACTAATACCGCAACAGGGCGCGCATGTAAACCATGATCATTTTGTACAACAAACACACCTTCGACCTCTTCTGCTATGGTTTCTTCAGCCTTAACTGGTTGGCTTGTTTGATTATCTATTACTTCAATTCTATCTGGTTCTGTTGGCGGTACTGCAGAAACGGGTTCACCAAATCCCAATGTAATTTCTTTAGCAATCGCTTCAATAGCTTGTTGAGCATCCTTACCTTCCGCAACAAAACGTAAGCGGTGGCCACGAATAACACCTAATGCCACTAATTTCATTAAACTTTTTGCATTAACCGCAGGTGTACCACGACTAATATTTTCCACAGTGATATTAGCATCAAATGGTTTCACCAAATTCACAAGATTAGCACTTGGTCTCGCATGTAAGCCATTCTCATTACGCACGGTGAAAGTCCCTATGACGCTATGGCTTGATTGTGAAGCTTGAGAAAAGGAAGGTGGTGTTTGTTCTATAGAGATAGGATCGCCTTTTAATGCAGCAAGAATTTGCTCTAAATTTCCTGTTAATAAAGTATGTTGAACCTTCTTATCTAATAACCGAATCAGCGTATCATTCAAATTCTCATTTTTCATTGCGATGGTAATAACTGCATGAATAGTTTTACCATTATTTTCGAAAGGATGTTTTGCACGACTAAAAGAAAGCGCATTTTTCAAATTTCCTACCGCACTATCTGCTAGCCATAATCCCTTTCCTAAAGGTAATGCCGCATTTGCAATAATCTCTGCAACAAATTGATTATCCACAGCATTTTGTTGTTGCAATTGCCCTGCATTAATTGCGACGAGAGCCAGTAAACTAGAAGTATCAACATCTAAGTGAATATTTTCTCTATTAACAACAAAAGTTTCTTCTTCTCCCATCAATATTGCACGAAATTGTTTTGCATCTTGTAAGGTCGCCAATTTCTTAGCCTTTTCTTCATCACTTAACACGTGTGTTAGTTGACGAAGTAAAGTTAAATGTTCATCTGAACGTGCAGCAATCCCGATAACAACGTAAGCAATATTACCATCTTCCCATACAATACCTTGAGGAAATTGAAACACCTGAACACCAGTATTTTTCACCATACTACGCGTTTCTAAAGTACCATGTGGAATTGCAATACCATTGCCAAGGAAGGTTGAAGTTTGTTGTTCACGTGCTAACATGCCTTTTAAATAGCCACTTTCCACATAATCAGCTTGTTCTAGAGCCTGTGCAACTAACTGAATAGCCTGCTCTTTATTTGAGGCTTGAGCTGATAAGTGAATGTTGCTTTCTGATAAATTAAACATTCTGAATCCTTATTCTAAAATTGGTTATTTTAACTTGCAAAAACGTTTCAGTTTTTAATTCATAAAAAAAATCAAATGAATGGGTTGATTATTGCGAATAATAGACAAATGAGCAAGTTCAAAAAGAAATCAATAATAAAAAATTTGAACTTGCTCACAATATTGAGTAAAAAATGCTTATTTACAGACCTTTAATAAGTCTTCGCTGCCTTTAGTGATATATTCATCTTCATCTGAGCGTACTTTGTCTTTACGTAAGTCTATGACAGCATCGTAAATACCTTGCGTCATACTTTTTGTATCAATTTTCGACCAGCAAGTTTTACTCAAGCGGCTAAAGTTATTTTGTAAATCTGCAGCAAACACCACGCCACTATAATAAGCGTGTAATTGGCTATCTAAACCACTCGCTAATTTATTTCTAATTTGCTCAACTGGCACTAAAATACGTTTTAAATACCAGTCATTTACTCCGCTAGCAAAAGAATTAACATCATAATCTGAGTTAATACGACCTTTATAAGATTGTACCGTTGCCGCATAAGCTACAGCATAAGACTTTTGATCGATTTGCTCTTTATCTAGATTAATCACAGGCTTATCGTTGCCCATAAATGGCACATAAGTTTTCCAAGATGTAGAACAAGCGGAAAGTACCGCCATCATAGCCACAAGAGAAAGTTTTTTTAACATAAATACCCTTTAATAATGAATATAGCTAAAGCTATTATACTGCGACTGAGAAAGAACCTAAATGATTTTTCCTATCTTCATTCCTTCGCCACAAAGTGCGGTTAAATTTTAAAAAATTTATAAAAGATTTTCTCTATCTTAATTTACCCTATACAAAAATGTTGCTATATTACACCCTAATTTATAGTTGACAAAATCACTCAGAATTATGACAGAAATTATCCAAATTACACCACAACAAGCTTGGGACATGATGAATAGCGAAAACGCTGTGCTATTAGATATTCGTGATGAACAACGTTTTACCTATAGCCATGCCAAAGGGGCATTTCATTTGACAAACCAAACCTATGGTAAGTTTCAAGATTTATATGATTTTGATGATCCTATTATCCTAAGCTGTTATCACGGCGTGAGTAGTCTCAATGTTGGAAAATTCCTAATCGAACAAGGTTACGATAATGTATATAGCGTTATTGGCGGCTTTGAAAATTGGGAAAAAGCAAAAATGCCAATAGAAACCGCTTATTCACAGGATTAATAAAAAGCATAACTTGTTATATTATGCGCCAAACCCCACGCTCACGATATAATACAGTAACCCATAAAAAGCGATTGTACTCGCTATTAATAGTTTCTTAGCGAGATTATGATTACGCTGATTCAGCTTATAACAAATACGTGCCACAATAGCTAATACAAAAGGATAAAGCCATAAGCAAAGATACATAAATCTCACTTGACCTTGGCTTAATGCTGGATTTTTTTCTAAGTTAGTAGAAACTAACGATGCTAGTGGCCATAAAAAAATAGGCAAACAAAAAGCTGCAATTGCCCAGGTAAAACGACTAAAACCCTCTGGCATTGAAGGCGATTTTTGCGGTTGATTAATTGATTCCTTTTCCATTCCCTTCCTATCCCTTACAATAAACAAAATTTAGATTAGGAATATATCAAATGCAATTACTGTTTAGAAGTGAAATCCCAACTTTTCCTCGACAATTTAGAGATTATATACGCCAAAAATATCAAATAGAACTCATTTTAAAAACTGAACAAAATGAATTTCAACAACAAATCATTGCCGTTTATTTTCCTGAAAATACACCGCACTTTGACGAAATTATGCAAGATCTAGAAGAATTTAGTCGCAATCCTCTTGATGAACGCTATGAACAAGCCAGTTGGGAAACTGGAGATATTTCCATTTCAAAAGACATCACTAAAGATTTACCGAAAAATGCTACGAGTAATTTACGTCAACAGCTTCTCAAAACAGGCCCTTTCACTTTAGTCATAACTTTAATTTGTTTAATTGTCTATGGATTTGAAATTATCGGCTTTGATGAACAAATTATGCAATGGACACATTATCCTAGCGATTTTAAAGAAAATCATCAATTATGGCGTTATTTAACCCACACATTAGTCCATTTATCAACAATGCATGTTACTTTCAATCTAGTTTGGTGGTGGATTTTTGCTAGTGCGATTGAAAAATCTTTTGGCACAATAAAATTAATCATTCTCTACTTATGTGCAGCTATCATAACAGGCATTATTCAAAACTTTGCTTCGGGTCCTAATTTTTTTGGCTTATCTGGTGTAGTATACGCAGTGCTAGGATGTGTTGTTGTCATCGATAAATTGAGTCATCATCAATTTGCACTCCCACAAGGCTTTTTTAATATGCTAATTATCGGCATTGCTTTTGGATTCATCAGCCCTATTTTTGGCATTGAAATGGGAAATGCTGCACATATTAGTGGACTCATTATCGGATTAGTGCTTGGTTTTATCCAAGAAAAGATCACAAAAAGTTTTAATTTGGTTTAAAATATCAACAAATTATTTATTGCGTTTAGAGGATAGTATGAAACAATCCATTCGACATCAAAAAATCGTTGAACTGGTTATACAACAAGGCTATATCAGTACCGAAGAATTAGTCACATTACTAGATGTGAGCCCACAAACCATTAGACGTGATTTAAATGAATTAGCTGAAAATAATCTGATCCGTCGCCACCATGGTGGTGCTGCCTCTCCATCTAGTGCTGAAAATAGTGATTATTTTGAACGCAAAAATTTCTTTTCTACTGAAAAAAACCATATTGCACAAGTTGCTGCTCGCCTTATTCCTAACGGAGCCTCATTATTTATTGACATTGGCACCACACCTGAAGCGGTATCTAGTGCTTTATTAGATCACAAAAACCTTCGTATCGTAACCAACAATCTGAACGCAGCCCACATTCTCATGCAGAATGAAACATTCCAAATCACCATGGCAGGCGGTTCGCTACGCAAAGATGGAGGGATTATTGGAGAAGCAACAGTTAATTTTATCTCTCAATTCCGTTTAGATTATGGCATTTTAGGTATCAGCAGCATTGATTTAGATGGATCTTTACTTGATTACGATTACCACGAAGTACAAGTAAAAAGAGCCATTATTGAAAGCTCTCGTGAAACCATTCTGGTCACAGACCACTCAAAATTCTCACGTCAAGCTATTGTCAAATTAGCCTCAATCAAAGATGTGGATTACTTACTTACCGATCAAGAACCACCCAAAGAGATTATTGAATTGCTCAAAGAAAGCTCAGTAGAATTAAAAATCTGTAAATAATTTACATAAAAACTGCGGTAGGTTTTCGAAAAATTTTCCAAAATCCTACCGCAGTTTTATTTAACTATCCTTCTATTTCATTAAAGGATTTCTTTCGCTTTCGCAACTACATTCTCAACGGTAAATCCAAAGAGTTTGAACAATTGCTCTGCCGGTGCTGATTCACCAAAACTATTCATTCCAATAATCCGTCCTTGAGTTCCGACATATTTGTACCAGAAGTCCGCAATTTGCGCTTCTATTGCTACTCGTTTTGTCACTGAACTTGGTAACACGGATTCTCGGTAAGCTTCTTCTTGTTTATCAAATACGTTCGTACTTGGCATGGAAACAACTCGTACTTTGATGCTTTCACTCTCTAATTCTTCTGCCGCTTTCATTGCCAAATCCACTTCTGAACCCGTTGCAATCAGGATTAAATCTGCTGTGCCTGCACTTTCTTTTAAGATGTAACCACCACGTGCCACGTTCGCCAGTTGTTCTGACGTTCTCGTTTGTTGAGCCAGATTTTGACGAGTGAATATTAAGGCACTTGGTCCTTCTTTGCGTTCCACCGCTTGTTGCCATGCAATAGCTGATTCCACTTGGTCTGCTGGGCGCCAGGTGTTTAAATTAGGGATTAATCGTAAAGAAGCGGTTTGTTCTACAGGTTGGTGTGTCGGTCCATCTTCTCCTAAGCCGATAGAATCATGTGTGTACACAAATAATGAACGTTGTTTCATTAAGGCTGCCATACGTACGGCATTATGGGCATATTCGTAAAACATTAAGAAGGTCGCTCCGTAAGGAATGAACCCGCCATGCAAGGCGATACCATTCATGATGGCTGACATGCCAAATTCTCTTACCCCGTAGTTGATGTAGTTGCCATCAAGGTTGGTTTTCGCTCGTATCGGTTTTGAGCCTGACCATAAGGTTAAGTTTGAGCTCGCTAAGTCTGCTGAACCGCCTAAAAATTCAGGTAATAGGTGGGCATAGGCTTCAATGGCATTTTGAGAAGCTTTACGGCTTGCTATTGCTGCCGGATTCGCTTGTAATTTCTCTATAAATGCTTTTGATTCTGTCGCCCAGTTCGCTGGTAATTCACCATTGATTCGTCTGGTAAATTCTGTCGCTAATTCAGGATAAGCTTTTGCATAAGCCGCAAATTTTTCATTCCAAGCTTGTTCCGCTAATTGTCCCGCCACTTTGGCATCCCATTTCTCATAAACATCTGCAGGAATTTCAAAAGGAGCGTACTCCCAACCTAAGGCTTTACGCGTTAAGGCGATTTCTTCATCACCTAGCGGTGCTCCATGGCAGTCGTGAGAGGCAGATTTATTCGGTGAGCCGTAACCTATGATAGTTTTACAGATGATTAAGGTCGGTTTCGCTTGTTCTGCTTTCGCCAGTACAATGGCGGATTTGATTTGGCGTGGGTCATGTCCATCAATGTTGCGTATCACTTGCCAACCATAAGCTTCAAATCGTTTTGCGGTGTCATCGGTAAACCAACCATCAACATGACCATCGATAGAGATGTTGTTGTCATCATAAAATGCAATTAATTTGCCTAAACCTAATGTCCCCGCTAATGAACAAGCTTCATGAGAAACCCCTTCCATTAAGCAACCATCACCTAAAAATACATAAGTGTTGTGGTCAACAATTTCATGTCCTTCTCGGTTAAATTGACCCGCTAAGGTTTTCTCTGCTATCGCCATTCCCACTGCATTGGTTATCCCTTGCCCTAAAGGCCCTGTCGTGGTTTCAACTCCTGGGGCATAACCGTATTCTGGGTGCCCTGGGGTTTTAGAATGTAATTGACGGAAGTTTTTTAAATCTTCTATTGAAAGGTCATAACCTGTTAAATGTAACAAGCTATAAATTAACATCGAGCCGTGTCCATTAGAAAGTACAAAACGGTCTCTATCTGCCCATTTCGGATTATTCGGATTATGTTTTAAAAATTTACGCCATAATACTTCTGCAATATCTGCCATACCCATTGGCGCTCCTGGGTGACCTGATTTCGCTTTTTGCACTGCATCCATACTGAGTGCTCGTATCGCATTCGCCAGTCTTTTATGATCTGCCATTTTGTTCTCCTGAATAATTAAAATGAGGAATAAATATTGAAGTATTGTACCTGATTTATTGCTAAAAAATACCAATTAATGTAATAAATCTAATCGTTTTGTGATATGGATCGATAAGATAAAACAAGAGACAAATAAACCACCCTTTATTTGTTTCTTATTTGTTATAATTTTGAAAGATATGTAATAGATAAATAAAAAACCGACAAAATGCCGGTTTTTCATCAATCATAAAATTATTTAAAAACTAACCGCACTTTTTAATTTTTTCAATGCGTTGTTTTCAAGTTGGCGGATACGTTCCGCAGAAACGTTATATTTTGCTGCCAAATCATGTAAGGTTGCTTTGTTGTCATTCAACCAACGAGATTGAATAATATCTAAGCTACGCTCATCTAAGGTTTCCATGGCTGCGCTTAGTTGATCTACTGCCTGATTTTCAAAATTTTCATTCTCTAATTCAGCCGCAAAGTTTGAACCTTTATCTTCAAGATACATTGAAGGAACAAAGGTATCTTCTTCACCATCATCATTTGGCAAATCAAATCCCACATCGGCGCCTGTCATACGGCTTTCCATTTCAATGACATCTTCTTTTGATACGCCTAATTCATTGGCAACTAAATCTACTTCATTATCACTAAACCAACCTAAGCGCTGTTTAGTTTTACGTAGATTAAAGAATAATTTACGTTGTGCTTTTGTGGTTGCCACTTTAACGATACGCCAATTACGGAGGACATATTCGTGAATTTCTGCTTTAATCCAGTGTACAGCAAATGACACTAAGCGTACGCCAACCTCTGGGTTAAAACGTTTTACCGCTTTCATTAAGCCAATATTCCCTTCTTGGATTAAATCAGCTTGTGGAAGCCCATAGCCCGCATAACCTCGAGCTACATGGATAACAAAACGAAGATGAGACAAAATTAATTTTTTAGCTGCCTCTAAATCTTCTTGGTAATACAAACGTTCCGCCAATTCCTTTTCTTCCTCTGCAGTTAGCATAGGATATTCATTAGCAGCTCGAATATAGGCTTCGATACTACCTTGCGGAACTAACATCATAGTTTGAACATCTTTAGTCATTATCTTCCTTCTTAGTCAGAGACTGTCATTACAGTTTTATAGTTATAACATAAATGGAAAGAATATCAACCGCTTTATCTTTCCAAATTTATGTTAAATTAGACGTCGCTTTCATTAAAAAAGTTCATTAATTCTTGAGTTATTTTATCAACTAATATAAGCAATTATTTCAGCAGGAATTTTCCTTTTAATACTAATCCTAAGGTAGCAATAAATAATAAACCTATAGAACAACTTCCTACCCAAAACATGGGTAAACCGACTATCCCAGCCCCTTGTCCATGGGTCATAGCATAAATATGAATGCCATCTCCAGCCATGGCGGCAAGTCCAAATGAGATTGCCCAATACCCTACATGAAAATGTCGAAAAATTCCCATCCAACCTAATAAGCGGCTAATAAAAAAGAATTGTAACACGCCATAGCCCATGAGCATCTTAACAATAAAATCAATTTCACCACCATTGATAGTCAAATACGATGAACTGCAAACAAAAGCTGGAGCAAGCTGAATGCCTAAAGTAGGACGAAGCGCCATGGGCATATCAGCAATATTACGTAAACGTTGTTGAATCGTAGGTTCAATCATTATCCAAAATAAACAACCTGCTCCAAAAAATAAAATGGCAATATCTGGTTCGCCTAATAACACTAGTCCTATCGCACTTACCCAATTTGCTGGAACAATAGGCAAATAGAGTGCTGGAGTTGTGAATTCTTGTGGTTGCCTTCCTTGCCATAATCCTGCTGAACGATACACCGCATAACTAACCTGTAAAGCAATACAAGTGAAGGAAACATATGCCCCTAATATGGTATAAGGGTTTAAGAGCAACCCCACAAAAATTCCCGAAATAAACATCAAACTAACAAAACAACCTGTGATAGGATGTGTGACTTCTGCTCGTGCCAATTGCGGGTAATTGATCCATTTATAAACATATACAATAACAAATGATGCCCATACCACTGAAGCAAATAGGCCTATCAGCTCTCCACTCCAAGCAGGTACATTAATTACAGTTGCCGCATAACGCCATGCAAACCCTAAGGAACTTAACCCTAGAGTTAAGGCAAAATAATTAACAGGAATAGGAAAGGGTTTATTATCTAACATCAGGCTTTTACGGGTTGAAGTTGATACTCTAAATTTTCATTGTTCACTTTAAACAACAAATCAATATTAGGGTGTTTTCCAGGATTTTGCTCGGCATCTGCAACATGTTCAGCAAAAATCTCAATGCCTTTTTGCGCAGAAGTGCGGTCTAATTTTCCATAAAATTGCTGTGCTAGAGCATGATAAACCTTTAATGAACCTAATTTGCTAGGTATAGCTGGAATATGATGAATGACTTCACCTTTCGCTAAAACATTTAATCCTGCCAAGCCATCAACGCTTGGTAAAGTTTCTAAATTTGTTTTGAAATCCATCGTTATCTTTAATAATAAAACTAATTAACTAATTGCTGTTTCTGCATTTACTTCACCCTGAGCAGCAATAAAGCGTACTTCAGGTGATAAATATACTTTAAATTTATCGGCTACCGCTTGACGAACATGATGCGCTAAGGCCACGACATCAGCTCCCGTCGCATGGGCTTTATTAATCAATACTAGTGCTTGATTTTGATGAACTGCTGCGCCACCTATTTGATAGCCTTTAAGTTGGCATTGATCGATTAACCAACCTGCGGCTAATTTCACTGAGCCGTCTGCTTGAGGATAATTTGGAATGTGAGGATAAGACTGTTGCAAGCGAGTGAATTGTTCTGCCGAAATCACAGGATTTTTAAAAAAGCTACCTGCATTGCCAAAATCTTGTGGATTGGGCAATTTTGCTCGGCGCACTGAACAAACCTCATCAAATATTTGTTTAGCCGTAACAGTATTTTCATCAAAATTGGCTAATGAACCATATTTCAATATGGGTTTCCAATTTTTAGCTAATTTTAATCCTACCGCAATGACAATAAATCCATATGCATATTTATGTTTAAAAACACTTTCACGATAACCAAATTCACATTCTGCATTAGTTAAACGAAATTGTTTACCAGTATTCAGATCAAGCACATCCACATAATGACAAAAATCTTTAAATTCACGACCATAAGCCCCAATATTTTGTACAGGAGCGGAACCTGCACAACCTGGGATCAGTGCTAAATTTTCTAGCCCATAAATACCTTGTGATAAAGACCATTGCACTAAATTATGCCAATTTTCACCCGCATTGACGTGTAAATAATGAAAATTTGCATCCTCAGATTTCTCAATTCCCATCAAACGATTGAGTAATACTGTACCTTGAAAATCTTCAAGAAATAAAACGTTACTACCTTGCCCTAAAAATAATACTGGTTGTTGTTCAGCAACACTCTCATTCCATAGCTGTTGAAGTTGTTCAAGTGCGGTAATTTCTACGATTTTTTTAGCATTTGCTGGCACAGAAAAGGTATGAAATGGCATTAAACTTTGCATAAATGATCCTTATGATTTTATCTGGTGCTTAGTTTAACTTTTGTTATCTATTTGAGCAAATTTCTGATAAAAAAATACCGCACAAAGTGCGGTATTTTTTAAGAAAATTTTATTTAGTGAAAGTAAGCTGCAATTTCAACAAAAACTTTCAATAATGAGGCATTCAGTAAATCAATAAAAAATGCCCCTACCATTGGCACAATTAAGAATGCTTTATGTGACGGAACAAAATGAGAGGTGATCGCTTGCATATTGGCTACTGCTGTAGGCGTAGCACCCAATCCAAATCCACAATGTCCCGCACTCAGTACAACAGCATCATAATCGGAGCCCATTGCTTTATAGGTCACGAACACAGCAAACAACGCCATCACGACCACTTGTACGGCTAATATCACAAAAATTGGTAAAGCTAAGCCTGCTAATTCCCAAAGTTTTAATGACATTAAGGCAATAGCTAAGAAAATGGATAATCCCACTGTCCCTAATACATCAATTGCTTCATCAGGTGCTTTAAATTTAATGCCATAAGTTAGTGCATTACGTAAAATAACCCCAGTAAATAAACACCATACGAAGGTTGGTAATTGTAAAGCGGTTCCTTTGGTAAGATTATCAAGATGCTCACCAAACAATAAACAAATTGAAAGCATGGTGATTGTTTCAATAATGGTACGTGTATTCACTTTACGACGATAAACAGGTTTTTCAAAGGCTTCTTCAATATCGTCTACATTTTCATCTTCTGTTTCTTCTTGTTTGTGTAAACGTTTAATTAAGAAACTGGCTACTGGACCACCAATAATACCACCAAAAACCAAACCAAAAGTAGCACAAGCCATAGCTAATTCCATCGCACCAGAAATACCAAAATCACGTGTTAAGGTTTCAGCCCAAGCGGCACCCGTACCATGTCCACCTGTTAACGTGACTGAACCTGCAATTAAGCCATAAGCAGGATCTAGATCTAGTGCTAGCGAGCCCAAAATACCGACAGTATTTTGAATAGCAATTAAAGCCGCCGCCACAACTAAAAATACAATTAAAGGTTTTCCTCCTTTCACTAAACGAGAGAAGTTTGCACTTAAACCTATAGAACTGAAGAATACTAACATCATGGTACGCTGTAAGTTACTATCAAAACTGAAACTTAATCCCCAAAACTGGTGAACAATAGTTAATGCAATAGCAACAATAAAACCACCGACGACAGGTTCTGGAATATTGAAGTGTCTGAGTAATTTAATACGTTTTACGAGGAAATAACCAAGCAATAACACTAAGCAAGCAAGGGCTAGCGTTTCATAAGTATCAAATGTCATAATTTTCCCTTTTAGTTCAAAATAAGCAAAAAATTAAATCTGAATAGCATAAACCTATTCAGTAAATTAACAAGACTTGTTTTAAATAGCCGCCTGTACTTTATCAGAAAATAAAATAAGGTGCTAGGAAAACCACTTTTATTCTGGTTAACCAGCATTCAATTTATATCAACTGCTATACATTCAACCAAAAGGTAACGGGACCATCATTGGTTAAGCTGACTTTCATATCTGCAGCAAATTGACCATTTTCCACATGAATTTTCTCCGCACATTTTTGAGAAAAATATTCATATAATTGATTGGCAAGCTCAGGAGGAGCGCCATTTGAAAAACTCGGTCGAAGTCCTTTTTGGGTATCAGCGACCAAAGTAAATTGAGAAACGATTAACAATGAACCTCCCGCTTGTTGAACATTGAGATTCATTTTTTCTTGTTCGTCATTAAATATACGATAATTTAATAGCTTTTCCGCTAACTTATCTGCTTTAAGACAGTTATCTTCTTTCTCTACGCCAAGTAATACTAACAACCCTGATCCAATTTGACCAATAGTCTGCCCATTTACATCCACTTTTGCCTGCGTAACACGCTGAATTAATGCAATCATTACTACTTATCCCGAATACTTTGAAAATCTAAATGTCCTGATTTAATAGAACGCATATCATCTAACACAGCTGCAAGTTGTGCTCCTAACAACACAAACAACCAACTTAATTGAATCCATAATAAGGTAATTGGCAAGGTTGCCATCGCTCCATAAATTAACTGATAAGACGGAAAGGTTACAATATACCAAGCAAAAGCTTGCTTACCTAAAGTGAAAAAGACAGCCGCTACTAAGGCACCTACCGCTGCATGTTGAAAACTTACTTTTTTATTGGGTACTAAGGCATAAATCAAAGTAAAACTTAACCAGGTTAAAAAGAAAGGTACAAAACTAAGTAGTTGTAGACCAAAGGGCAAATCTAAGTCGGAAGCAAATAAACTCATTGAACGAACATAACTACTTGCCGCAAAACTTACACCAATAAAAATAGGCCCCAAAGTAAGAATCGTCCAATAAATAGCAAAGGAAAATATTGTACTGCGATTTGTTACCTTCCAAATATCGTTTAGGGTATTATCAATAGACTTAATTAATAACAGTGCTACAACAATTAAACTAATCACACCAATGGCACTCATTTGTTTAGAATTATTCACAAATTCATCAATATATTGTCCTACAACATCACCTGCCGAAGGAGCCACATTGGTAAATACAAATTCTTTCATGGTTGCCGTGGCTTCAGCAAACATCGGGAACGCAGAAAAAATCGAAAAGACTACCATCGCTAATGGCACAATTGCTAACATCGTGCTATACGTGAGAGAACCTGCTGCTTGCGGTAATTTATTTTGATTAAAACGATGCCAAAATACCTGTAAAAATAATTTGAATTGTGTCATAACAATCCTCCACAACAAGCTTTAAATTTTTTTCCCGAGCCACAAACACAAGGCTGTTTATTGGTGGGTAATGGCACTGTTGGATCAACAAAATACCAACGTCCATCAATTTTTACAAATAATGAATTTTCATGATGTATCTGTTCACCTTCATTTGTATTAAAAAAAGCCTTAAATTCTACCGCACTATGAATATTAGAAAGTTTGGGGTGATGTGCCAAAATCGCTAAACCAACCCAATCTGTTTTTTCTGACCAATCTTGCAATGCTTTAACATCTAACAATGCTTGTTGATTGGGAACCGTAGTTTCAACCACATAAGAAATTAACTGCAAAACATAAGCACTATAACGTGAACGCATTAGCTGTTCTGCGCTTTCAGGAAAAGCCTTTAAAAGATGAAAGGGGGCACAACAGTCTTCATAATGCTTACCTGATTGACAAGGACAAGCTTGTGTGAAAAGTGCGGTTAAATTTTTCAAAATTATTTCCTTAACAACAGAACCCAATAATTAATAAAAAGCATACCATAAAATTCAGTATTTTTTGACCGCACTTTGATTTTTCCTTATTATGCACAACAGAATATTCAATCGAACGAACAAAATGTATTAGCGCATTTTTAGGGATTTTTATGACACAATATAGCATCGCACAAACAGAACAAGGTTCTCAACTCGGTATCACTGCTAAAATGGCTAATCGCCATGGATTAATTGCAGGTGCAACGGGAACAGGTAAAACAGTAACACTACGTAAATTTGCTGAAGCGTTCAGTGATGATGGCGTTCCTGTATTTTTAGTAGACGTAAAAGGTGATCTTTCAGGCCTGACAGTCAAAGGAACCATGCAAGGTAAAATTGCCGAACGTATCCAACAATTTAATTTAGGTGGTGAAAACTACTTAACTAGCTACCCCGTATCTTTTTGGGACGTGTTTGGTGAAACAGGCATTCCACTGCGAACCACTATCTCAGAAATGGGCCCGATGTTACTTTCTCGTTTACTCAATTTAAATTCAACTCAAGAAGGTTTACTCAATTTAGTCTTCCGAGTAGCAGATGATCGTGGGTTATTACTAATCGATTTAAAAGATTTACGTGCGATGTTTAAATTCGTTGCCGAAAATGCCAAAGAATTCCAAGTAGAATATGGTAATGTATCAGCCGCTAGTGTGGGAGCTATTCAACGCGCATTACTCGCATTAGAAAATGAAGGTGCAGATCATTTATTCGGTGAACCAGCATTAAATCTAGATGATTGGATCCAAACACGTGATGGACGTGGCGTGATTAATATTCTTAACTCTGAAAAACTAATTAATTCTACTCGCATGTACAGTGCTTTCTTGCTGTGGTTAATGGCTGAATTATTCGAACGCTTACCTGAGGTTGGAGATCCAGATAAACCGAAGTTTGTCATGTTCTTTGATGAGGCTCACTTATTATTTGATGGCGCACCATCTGCTCTGATTGAAAAAGTGGAACAAGTAGTACGTTTAATTCGTTCAAAAGGCGTAGGAATTTATTTTGTGACACAAAATCCTTTAGACTTACCAGATACCGTACTCGGTCAATTAGGTAACCGTGTCCAACATGCTTTACGTGCTTTTACTCCACGAGATCAAAAAGCAGTAAAATCCGCAGCAGAAACTTTTCGAACCAATCCTAAAGTCAATGTAGTGGAAACAATTTCCACCTTAGGCGTCGGTCAAGCTTTAGTTTCCTTCTTAGATGAAAAAGGCATGCCCTCACCAGTAGAAATTGCAACAATTTTCCCACCAAAGAGCCAATTGTCTCCTATTACGGAACAACAGCGTGCGGCTTGGGTAAAAGATGATGAAATCTATCCTGTCTATCGTGATTTAGTGGACAATGAATCTGCTTATGAAATGCTCAATGATCAAGCATTACAAGCTCAAGTTCAACAACAAGCAGAGGAAGCAGCTAAACAAGAGGAAAGCAATGATTTCTTAGGTGGTATGATTGCCTCAATTTTTGGTTCTAAGAAGAAAAGTCAACAAACCGTGACTGAGCAAGTTGTTAGCAGTGTTGCTCAACAAGTCGGGCGTAATTTACGCAATCAAGTTACCAAACAAATTATGCGTGGTATTTTAGGTGCGATTACTAAGCGCTAATTAATCTAGTAAATCATAAGCCCATATATTGATATGGGCTTATTTTTTATCTCAAGGATTTCAACATATCCTGATATTCTTTCGATTCATCTAATAAAATTTTAGCGGAAGCTTTCAGTTTATTCACCTCAGAATCCAATAAATAAAATGAGGTACTAATATTCAATACATCTTTTTTCAATTCAGACTCAGGTAAATTTTTTAAGCCTAAATCAACAAAGTGCATTTCCACCCGTCTATTCACAGGTTTCTTTTGCATATTTTTATTCCATTCATCAGCAAATTCATGGAATCGATGCAAGGTGATTTGGGTATTACGATCAATAGGCACATTCACGATAGTATTGACTACATCTGCTGGTCCAGGAACATCCGCACTTTTATTAATTTCACTCACAACCTCATTTTGTGCATTCACATTAATCACAATAATCCGCTTGATATTATGGTTCAATGCTTGTTGATACATGCCTTCTTGACCCGCCACATCAAAAATATCAATTAACCCAGCCAAACCTAAATTATCGGTTAATCCACCATCAACTAAATGAATATAAGGATATTCTTTACTATTTTGATAATATTTAAGTAAATCTTGTGCTTCTTCAATGTTCTTTGTTTTCTGTGTTTCTGAACTAATCTGTTGTGTCATTCGCACTAATTCAGGCACTGAAAAATGACAATTTCCACCATTATTATTAAGTGTTAGAGGGCTAAAAATTAAAGGTACTGAACTAGAGGCTGCCACGGCTCTAGAAATTTCCATTTTACTTAAATTTAAACAAAGTCCGTCAAAGAACTCTTGGGTAAATGTGATTTTTTGCCCAGAATTCATATCTGTGGCACTGATCACAGCAAAAGGCCCTTTACGCTTTGCTACTAAGTCACCAAAGGTTGCCCCTTTGTATAAGGCTAAATCTAGTTGTTCCTGTAATAAATCTCCTCGCCCAAATTGCGGAGAAGAAATACGAGGTAAATTAGAAAAAGAGAAAACTTGACTAATAATTTCACGTTGAAAATCTTTCTTTAAAAAATTATTTTCAAACTTAGGAACTGCATCTGCACCATATAATGCATAATACGCCGCCAACACCGATCCGCCAGAAACGCCATAAACGATATCTACATTATCAATTAATCTAGAACCTTTATCAGTGGGCTTAATTTGAGTATTTTTAAAAGCTTCAAGTACACCATAGCCTAAACTCGCTGCACGACTACCACCACCAGAAAACATGAGAATAATTAGATTTCCATCAGGTTGATTTATCGTCGTTTTCATACGATAACCTTGATTCGGATTAATTTGACTAATTGTCTCAAGAGGCTGATAAGTAATTAAACTACAAGCAGATAATAAACATAACGTAAAAAAGTTTAGCGATTTTTTCAATATCATATTAATAACAATATTCAGAATAATAATGAAATAAATTTTACTCTACCTTATCCCAACTGATGATGCAATATATGAAATTTAGCCTCGCATAATAAAAAATAACATACAGATACAAATAAAAGTGCGGTAAGAATTTTAGAAATTTCTACCGCACTTTATCTTTAATTGAGGCTGATTATTCTGGTTTATCTTCGCAAGCTAAAATTTCTTGAATAAGGCGAGTAAGATCTTGATCTTGCTCAAATACTATACGACGGATTTCTTCATTATCAAATCGCCCAAACTTAGGATCATAAGCATCCGCCATCAACTGTACAGCTTGCTCATCCTTACGTGCATATAACTTTGCAATTTCCTCTACTTTTTGCTGGCTAATCCCTAATGTGCTCAAAGCAAATTTTCCTGCCTGCAAAGCAGATTCAAAAGTTTCACGCACCTCTTTATTTGCCCCAGCTTTTTGTAATTGATAGACATGAATACGGTCGAAAGCACGAGCAATAATGGTGAGGTTTGGATTAAACTTACGTGCTAATTTTACAATACGTGTAGATTTTTCTTGATCATCAATAGCCACAATTAACAGTTTTGCCTGCTCAATTCCCGCTATTTGTAATAATTCTGGACGAGTCGCATTACCATAATAGCCTTTCACTCCGAAACGTTTCATTCCCGCAATCATACTTTCATCCAGATCTATTACCGTGGCATGATGCCCTGTCATAATAATCAAATCATGCACAATCTGACCAAACCGACCAAAACCAATTAAAATAATTGGCTTCTGTTCTTCAATATAATCATCTGGACGTGTTGATTTTTTAGGCAGACGAGGCTCAATTAATTTTTTATAAACTAGAATAAAAACTGGACTTAACAACATGGAAATAACCACAATAGCTACCCCATTTGCTTGTTCTGTACGAGTAATCACTCTTTGGCTAGCGGCGGCAGAATAAAGCACAAACGCAAATTCACCACCAAGTGCCATTACCACCGCCCGATCAAATGCATCTGTTAAACTTGCTCGAGTTAAGCGTGCAATCATAAAAATACCAATCGCGTTAGCAAACATTAACAACAGCACACTCATGATAATAAAACGAAAATTTTTCATCACTAGCGAAAGATCTAGTGACATTCCAACACCTAGAAAAAATAATCCAAGTAGCAATCCTCGGAAAGGCTCAATATCTGCCTCTAATTGGTGACGGAAACTTGACTCCGATAGCAATACACCTGCCATGAAAGCGCCCATTGCCGTAGAAAGCCCACTGGCTTCCATTAATAATGCGGAACCTAATACCACTAATAATGCAGCGGCAGTCATCATTTCTCGTAATTTTGTTGAAGCGAGAATTCGGAATAGTGGATTCAAATAACGTCCACTGAGCAATAATATTCCGATGCCTCCCATTGCAATCAAAATTTGTTGCCAAATGGGTTCTGCGTCTGAAGCTCCCTCAACAGGAGAAAGGAAGGTGACAATGGCAAATAAGGGCACGATTAATAAATCTTCAAATAATAAGACCGAAATCATACGCTGACCACGTGGTGAACCAATGTCCCCTCGTTCAGTAAGAATTTGAACCACAATCGCCGTTGAAGTCAGCACAAAGCCTGAAGCGATAATAAATGCGGTTTGAAAAGAAAAATTTAATAAATAATATCCCACTAAGGTAATCAAAACACCGCTAGCGAAAACCTGTAAACTGCCTAAACCAAATATTTGCTTTCTTAAACTCCAAAGATGAGATGGCTTCATTTCAAGACCGATAATGAATAAAAACATCACCACACCAAGTTCGGCAATATGTAGGATAGCTTGAGGATCATTTGAAAGTCCAAACCCGAAAGGCCCAATCACTAAACCTGCGGCAAGGTAACCTAAAACTGAGCCTAAACCTAATCGCTTAAATAAAGGCACAATTAACACTGCGGCAGTTAATAAAGTCACCACACTAACTAGCTGATTTGCACTTTCTGCTGCCATACGTTCCCCAAAATTAAAATCATAAATGTACAAAATTACATCATTATTATAAAGATAATATTTTTATTTATAAAGGTTATCAACTTGTAACTTCTATTTTTACATTTAGTTACCAAGATTGTTCGCCTAACATTGTTAAATTTACTTTTCACACAGCTTGTAAACTCCTCTAAAATGATTATAATACATAACGCTATGTTACATTTTATTAACAAAAAACTATCAAATCGAAAAACAAGGGAAGTTATGGCAAAACAAGAAGTTCTTCAAAATCGTTTAGGACCTCAAATTCAAGAGTTAAAAGCTGAAGCAAAAACGATTATGTTAGCTACAGTGGACAGCATGGGTACGCCGAATATCAGCTATGCACCATTTGCGATTAATCAGGGAGAATACCAAGTATTTATTTCTACGATTGCTCGTCATGCACGTAACCTACTTGAAAATCCTAAAGTTTCTTTAATGATTATTGAAGATGAAAGTAAAAGTCGTCAGATTTTTGCTCGTCGCCGTTTATCATTCGATGCAACAGCACGTGTTATTGAACGCCATTCAGCAGAATGGAAAGATGGACTTGCAATGCTTAAAGCAAGACACGGTAAGTTGATTGATGATTTAGCGACCTTAGAAGATTTCAAATTGTTTAGTTTCAAACCTGGTCCTGGTCTATTTGTAAAAGGATTTGGTCAAGCATTCCAAGTCAGCAATGATGATTTAGTGAGTGCTGTTCATTTAGATCAAGGGCATCAAAAAGAAGAATAACCAAAAACTGCGGTTATATTCTGATTAATTTTTTAAACAAAAGGTTTTGCTAAGCAAAACCTTTTTTATTTTTCATTACACCTGATACTTATTTTTATCCCCAATATCAAAATGCAATGGCATACGCCATTTTTGAATAGCTACAATCAAAAATAAAAGCGCAGAAATTGCTGATGTTAACTGCAATAAAACTTCAATATTTAATACATAACCTATCCATAACAAGGCGACAAAAATCGGTTGATAATTCAATGCAAAAACTTTAAAACAAAAATATTCTTTAAAACATAATCCACCAAGAGTAAGTAATGCTCCGCCTAATGCTAACTGTGAAAAACCAAACACTTCACATAATAAAGCCAACCAAGTAGCAAATTGTAAAATCAAACGAAAATACTTTACATAAATATGTAAACTTGATGCACAACAACTCGCAGCGACTAATAATCCGAGCAATGAGAGATTAGGTTGATAAGGTAAAAGCGCAATAAAAATCGCGGCTAACACAAACCCTGAACGGTAGATACAAACGGTTAAGTAATCCCAACTATCCATGGGCGATTTAATATGTGGATCTGCCATAAACTAAACTTTCCTAATAAAATTTACCAGTTTGAAACATGGTATGTACTATATCAAATTTATGATAATAAAAAAGCCTCTTATGAAAGAGGCTCTATTCATTATTTCACTAAATTTTTGCCATTTTACCCGCTGCTTCAACAACAACCGACACTGCCTTTTCTTCTGTGCCTTTTATAGTTGCTTCATTTGGAATTTCTTGTTGAGTACGATTTACAATCACACCAGCAACCATACCCGCTTTTAAGCCAAGTGCCGCACACATGGTAAATAAGGTTGCAGATTCCATTTCATAATTCATTACATTTAATTCTTGCCATTGTTTTAATGAACCTTTAAATTTGGAATATACTTTACCTGTATAAGTATCATAACGTTCTTGGCCTGGGTAAAAGGTATCAGAAGAAGCTGTAATACCTACATAAGGTGTTGTACCCTGTGCAACAGCAGCATTATATAATGCATTAGTACATTCAAAGTTTGCCACCGCAGGATATTCTAGTGGTGCAAAATGTTGGCTTGCTCCATCTAAACGAACAGCGCCTGTGGTTACCAATAAATCACCTACGTTGATATGTGGTTGAATTGCTCCAGTTGTACCAATACGTAAGAATGTTCTTACCCCTAATTGTGCTAATTCTTCAACACAAATTGAAACAGAAGGCCCTCCAATCCCTGTTGAACAAACCACAACAGGCTCACCATCGACATAACCTAGCCAAGAAGTAAATTCTCGAGTTGAGGCTAAAAATTCTGGGTTTTCCATATGTTTTGCAATACGTTCACTACGCGCTGGATCACCTGGTACAATGGCAACTTTAGCGCCCTTTAGCATCGCTTTTGTCAACCCTAAATGAAATACTTCTGACATATGTCCTCCTTAATATACTGAATTTCCTTTTTCTTTTATAAAAAAACCTCTTCAAAAATGAAGAGGTCTTAAGTTTAAACTTATTTAGGCACTCCACGCAACAGCGGAACCGATTCAAATGGTGCAATAGATGTCGGTGCTGGCATATTAGGAAAAATAAAGATAAATGGTTGAGGTGGAACCACTTTCTCATTACGCCATAAGTTCCCCATTCCTACCAGTTGAATATCTGCAGGTAAATTTTTTAATTCTGCTTGTAATACAGCAATAGTATTTTTCCGTGGATGACCAATAGCAATTGCTATACCATGTTTTCTTGCATATTGAATCGCTTGTTGATATTGATGTTGTACATCATTATAAGCATCACTATCATCAAGGAAAATATGACGATCTAATGAATTAACGCCCTGCTGTTTTGCAATTTTTCCCGCTACTGAACGACCAATGGTTCGACTATCTAGAAAAAATAAATGATGTTTATATAACTCCGCCATCAAAAAATGCATTAACGTTGAATCCGCCGTTGCTGCACTTCCCATATGATTATTCATACCAATAGCATTAGGAAGTATTTGTTTAGCCATTTGAACTCGTCGAGCCACTTCTTCCTGGGACATCCCCAATAGTAACCCACCTTCTTCAATTTTCATGTTATTCATAGGCTGCATGGGCATGTGAATCAAAATATCACGGCCTTGTGCTGTAGCTTGTTGATGAATATGTTTAGCATAAGGAGCAGAAGGAATAATTGCCACAGAAATCGCTTTCGGCATAGACAATATTATCTGATCCTCTCGAAGATGGTATCCCATATCATCAATAACAAGTGCAAGTTGAGCAGCCTGACTAAATAAGCTCAATAAACATAATGTCAATAAAATAACGGTTTTTCCTACCGCACTTTTAAACCAAATAATATCAATCATCTTAACCAACTTGCTGGATTAACTGCATTTCCTTGGCGGCGGATCTCAAAGTACAATCCTGTTCTACCTTGACCTCCGCTATTTCCTACTTCAGCAATTTTCTGACCACTACGCACTAAATTACCCACCTTAACGGAAACAGCTTGATTATAACCATATAAAGACATATCACCTTTACCATGATCAATCACTACCACCAAACCATAACCTTGTAACCAACTGGCTAAAATGACTCGACCATCAGCAATCGCCTTGACTGCCGTACCCGCAGATGCACCGATCACCATGCCTTTCCATTTCACTTCACCCACCTGAGTTGCCCCATAAGAATAAAGTGTTTTGCCAATCACAGGACGTGGATACTTACCAGCTAATCCTGTTCCTGTATGCATTAATTGTTGCTCTTGATTCGTCGGTTGATAAGGTCTGTTATTTTTCTTCTCTTCACTGGCTTTTTTCTGCGTATAAGCTTCACGTTCACGTTGTTCTTGTTCTTGTGCCATTTCAGAGGCACGTTGAATCTCATTACGCAATGCATTTTCATTTGCTTTTAGAGTTTCTAATTTATTCTGATCTTTTTCTAATGATTTACTTAATTGATTAAGTGTCAACTGACGTTCATTTTTAACTTTCTGCAATTCTTGCTGTTGCTTCTTTTGAGTGGATAACTGTGTTTTTTGTTCTTCTAATTGAGAACTGAGTAAATTCTTTTGCTCATCTAATTGCTTACGTGTATCACGAATATCTTGAATAGCCGTCATACGAGCTTGATTCATATGCTCATAATAAACTTTCATACGATCTGCTTTTTGTGCATTATCAGACAATAAGTGTTCCACAACAGAGGCAGGATTACCTGAACGATACACAGCATCAAGCTGTTTCGCTAACTTTATTTTCTGTGTTTTTTCTTGTTGTTCTAGCAATTTAATTTGCTTATTAGTTTCATTAATCACTTTACGAGTTTCTTCTACATCAGCCTGTGTCTGACGTAAATTTCCAATCACTCCACTCATTTTGGTTTCCTGAGCTTGTAAAATAGATTGGAGTTGATTTTGGGTACGTTTTTGCTCTGCAATTTTTTGTTCTTGTTGCTTAATTTGTTGCTGAATTTTAGACAAGTCCGCAGATTGTGCAGAAAACGTCCCTAACATCCCGACACAAAAAAGTGCGGTACATTTTAAAGAAATTTTTTTATTAAAATTTGATAGCATTACTAAAACTACCTGAGCTTATTTTATCTTGTCAGTAAATATAGCATTATTTTTGCGAAAGATCAGAAAACATTAGGTTTTAACTTTTAAATCTACCCATTTTTTGCTATAAAATGCGGAGTATTTTTATTAATCCACTGACTCTAGGAGATTTTTATGGAATTAGTATTTATTCGTCACGGTTTAAGTGAATGGAATGCATTAAACCTTTTTACTGGCTGGCGAGATGTCAACCTAAGTGAAAAAGGAATAGAAGAAGCTAAAGAAGCTGGTCGCAAATTAAAAGCTGCAGGTTTCGAATTTGATATTGCATTTACTTCTGTATTAACTCGTGCGATCAAAACTTGTAACTTAGTGTTAGAAGAATCTAACCAATTATGGGTTCCACAAATCAAAACATGGCGTCTAAATGAACGTCACTACGGTGGTTTACAAGGTTTAAATAAAGCTGAAGCAGCAGCTGAACATGGTGATGAACAAGTTCATATTTGGCGTCGTTCATATGATGTTTTACCTCCAGCATTAGATCCAAAAGATCCTAACTCTGCACATAACGATCGCCGTTATGCTCACTTACCTGCTGACGTGGTTCCAGATAATGAAAACTTAAAAGTGACTTTAGAACGTGTATTACCATTCTGGGAAGACCAAATTGCACCCGCTATCTTATCAGGTAAACGTGTATTAGTAGCTGCGCATGGTAACTCATTACGTGCACTTGCTAAACATATTGAAGGTATCTCTGATGCTGATATCATGGATTTAGAAATCCCTACAGGTCAACCATTAGTTTATACTTTAGATGACAACTTAAAAGTAATCAGCAAACGTTACTTATAATCTATATTTTAAAAGAAACGCCTCTCTGCATAAATAGGGAGGCGTTTTTTATTAGAACTTAGAAAAATTTTTCTAATCTTAACCGCACTTTTACGGTTTAAAAAAATAAAAAAGCGGTGTTAATACACCGCTCAATCAATTAAAGCTAATTTATAGGAATAAATTTGCGAATAGTAAACCAAAACCAATACTGAATGCCATACTGAGTAAGCCTGGAATCATGAAGCTGTGGTTAAAAATATATTTACCAATACGAGTTGTACCTGTTGTATCGAAGTCAATTGAAGCAATGATTGGACCATAATTTGGAATAAAGAAATAACCATTCACCGCAACAAATACAGCGATTAAGATTTCTGGTGAAATACCTAATGCAATACCTAGTGGGAATAACGTTGCCACTGTTGCACCTTGGCTATTAACTAAAACAGAAAGAACAAATAATGCAAAGGCAAATGCCCATGGTGCAGTTTCAACTAAACCTTTTACCATTTCTTTTACTTCGTTCATATGAGCTTGCATTAATGTATCACCTAACCATGCGATACCAAAGATAGCAATTACCGCACGCATACCCGCATGGAATACTGAACCACGGGTAATTTCTGTACCATCAGGTTTACAGAAGAAAATAATCAATGCACCAATAGACAACATGACAATTTCAATGGTATGAGCCATACCCATTGGTTTACCATCAAACACTGGACGTAATGATGGAATAGCCCCCATAAGAACAACTAATAGCGCACCAAATAGGAATAAACTCACCGATAATACTGCGGTTGGTTTTAACTTAATTTCATCAGTTGATACAGAAGCACTATTCGCTTTTACATATTCTGGATCTTGTAAACGACGTTGATATTCTGGATCATCTTTTAATTCTTTACCAATTTTATTGACAAACACACAAGCTAAAGCAATCCCTAAAATAGTAGCAGGAATGGTAACCATTAATACGTCAGCTAAAGTAATGCCTTGAGGTTCAAGAAACGCAACCACTGCTACAACCGCCGCCGCAATTGGGCTTGCTACGATAGCAAATTGAGATGCGATAACTGCCATAGAAAGCGGACGTTCTGGACGGATACCATTATGGCGTGCAACTTCGGCAATCACTGGTAATACAGAATAGGCTACGTGACCCGTACCAGCTAAGAAGGTAAACAACCATGTTACAGCAGGTGCCATGAAAGTAATATATTTCGGATTCTTACGTAGAATATTGGTAGCAACTTTGATCATATAATCTAAACCGCCTGCGGCTTGCATTGCTGCTGCGGCAGAAACAACTGCCATGATCATAAACATTACATCAATTGGTAAACCAGCTGGTTTTAAACCAAAAACAAAAGATAAAATGGCAAGACCTAAACCGCCAAATACACCCAAGCCGATACCACCAACTCGAGCACCAATCAAAATACATAGTAAAACTATGGCAAATTGAAGAAGAAACATTGCAGACATAATTGTCTCCCTGGTTACTATTTTATATTTTATTAAACTCAATTGTATTTTAATATTTCTTAAGCTATTTAACGACAGCGATTTCATATTAGAAATAATAACAATTGAAAGCCCTTTGAAATCTGCTGTTAATATACCAATTATGGGGCATTATATCTATAATATAGATCAATTAAATTGCAATAGTTTCTTTGAAAGATGAATAAACTACGGTTATACTTAACCCCTATTTTTGATTACTGATTTTTTGAGAGTAAAATGGAAGAATTAATGCCAATGGCAATTACGTTTGCCAAAAATCATACCCTATTAGTTGTAGCTTGGATTGCTGTATTTGTTTTTGTACTTGTGCAATTCATAAAATCAGCAACCAGCAAAGTTAAAATTGTTTCTAATGCAGAAGCAACGAGCTTAATTAATAATCAAGATGCCATAGTGATTGATTTACGTAATAGTGACGAATTTAAACGTGGTCATATTGCAGGTAGCATGGAATTTAGTGCCACAGACATTAAAAACCAAAATCTTGGCAAGCTTGAACAATATAAAGAACGTCACCTTATTTTAACCTGTGCAAACGGTATAACAGCACGTTCATCAGCACAACTTCTATCAAAACAAGGGTTCTCCCATGTTTATACCTTAAATGAAGGTATTTCAGGTTGGAGAGCAGAAAACTTACCATTAGTTAAATAAAAGGATTATCCCAATGGCAGAAGAAAATCAAGCTGTAACACCAGCAACAGAAGAACAAAAAGAAGCTGTACTGCAAATTCAACGTATTTATGTGAAAGATATTTCTTTTGAAGCACCTAATCTTCCACATATTTTCCAACAAGAGTGGAAACCTAAACTCAACTTTGATTTAAACACTGAAGCAAAACAATTAGCTGAAGATTTATATGAAGTGGTATTAAATATTTCCGTAGAAACTACATTAGAAGACAGTGGCGATCTGGCTTTCCTATGTGAAGTTAAACAAGCAGGCGTCTTTACTATCAGTGGATTAGCAGATATTCAAATGGCACATTGCTTAACTTCACAATGTCCAAATATGTTGTTCCCATATGCTCGTGAATTAGTTTCAAACTTAGTCAACCGTGGTACGTTCCCTGCATTAAATCTTTCTCCTGTAAATTTTGATGCATTGTTCATGGATTTCTTACAACGCCAAGAACAAGAAGAACAAAAAGCGACTGAATCAGCTACTCCTGAAGTTCAGCATTAATCTTAAAATCAATATGGCACGGCTATTGTCCGTGCTATTTTATTTCCGTAATATGGCTTTTTATCTTACTTCAACATTTGCGAGGTAATTTATGAGTACAAATACATCTTCTGTTACGATTCTTGGTGCAGGTTCTTACGGTACAGCACTTGCTATTGCCCTCTCACGTAATGGTTATCCAACTTATCTTTGGGGACATAATCAAGAAGCTTGTCAACAAATGGCAGAACAACGTCAAAATGCACGTTTTCTTCCTAATATTACTTTTCCTGAAGCATTACAAATTGAGTCCGACTTAAAAACTGCGGTACAAAAATCAAAAAATTTACTGATCGTTGTGCCAAGTCATGTATTTGGTGATGTGATTAAACAAGTTAAACCTTATCTGACAAAAGAACACCGTATTGCTTGGGCAACTAAAGGCTTAGAGCGTAATACGGGGCGTTTATTACAGAGCTTAGTAGAACAAGAATTAGGTACTAATTATCCTCTCGGAGTATTATCAGGTCCAACTTTTGCGAAAGAGCTTGCTGCAGGTTTACCAACTGCTATTACCTTTGCTTCAAATGATGAAAAATTTGCTAAAGCGTTCCAAGAACGTATTCACTGCAATAAACATTTTCGTGTATATCTCAATTCCGATATGATTGGTGTACAGCTAGGTGGCGCAATTAAAAATGTGATTGCAATTAGTGCGGGAATGTCTGATGGAATGGGATTCGGTGCCAACGCAAGAACAGCACTGATTACACGAGGTATTGCAGAAATTAGCCGTTTAGGGGTATCCTTAGGAGCTCAAGCACATACCTTTATGGGAATGTCTGGGCTTGGAGATCTTGTGCTTACTTGTACCGACAACCAATCTCGTAATCGCCGTTTTGGCATGATGCTTGGACAAGGCATTAGTGCGGAAGCTGCTATGCAAGAAATTGGGCAAGTGGTGGAAGGCTACTACAATACTAAAGAAGCCTATTTATTGGCTCAACAACAAGGCATAGAAATGCCGATTACTGAACAAGTGTATCAAGTGTTATTCTGTCAAAAAAATGTGAAAGAAGCCGCCTCTGCACTACTCGGTCGAGAACGTAAAGATGAATAATCTCTCTCATTCATAAGGAATGAAAATATGTTACTTGAAGTCTGGAATAATATTAGAAATGAAGCAAAAGGTCTGGTAGATCAAGAACCTATGTTAGCAAGCTTCTTTCACTCCACTATTTTAAAGCATAAAAATTTAGGAAGTGCTCTCAGCTATATTTTGGCGAATAAACTCGCCACTGCCACCATGCCGGCAATTACATTACGTGAAATTATTGAAGAAACATATCAAGAAGACCCACGTATTATTGAATGTGCAGCCTGTGATATTAATGCCGTACGCCAACGTGACCCAGCAGTAGGATTATGGTCAACACCATTGCTCTATTTAAAAGGATTTCATGCTATTCAAAGCTACCGTGTGACCCATCATTTATGGTTACAACGCAGACAATCTTTAGCAATTTACTTACAAAACCAAATTTCTGTGGCTTTTGATGTGGATATTCACCCTGCTGCTCGTATCGGGCGCGGTATTATGTTTGACCATGCTACAGGTATTGTAGTCGGAGAAACTTCAGTAATTGAAAATGACGTATCTATCCTACAAGGTGTAACTCTTGGTGGTACAGGTAAAGAATGCGGTGATCGTCATCCAAAAATTCGTGAAGGTGTAATGATCGGTGCAGGTGCTAAAGTACTTGGCAATATTGAAGTTGGCAAATATGCTAAAATTGGTGCAAATTCTGTCGTACTACAACCAGTTCCAGAATATGCCACTGCCGCAGGTGTGCCAGCTAAAATTATTAGTAAAGACCGTACAACAGTACCAGCCTTTGAAATGAATCAATATTTTATTGATGATGCAGAAGCCTTAAATATCTAGGAAAATTATGATTAATAAAGAGACTAAACTTTGTATGTCCTTAGCGGCTCGTCCCAGTAATCGTGGCACCAGATTCCATAACTATCTTTATGAAAAATTAAACTTAAATTTTATCTATAAAGCGTTTACTACCACAGATATAGAACATGCAATTAAAGGGGTAAGAGCCTTAGGTATTCGTGGCTGTGCAATTTCAATGCCATTCAAAGAAAGTTGCATTCCTTTCATTGATGAACTGTCAGAATCTGCTAAATCCATTGAATCGGTAAATACTATTGTCAATAATGATGGCTATCTCAAAGCTTATAATACTGACTATATTGCTATCGAAAAACTCATTCAAAAATATCAATTATCGCCTCAATCAACTGTCATCTTAAGAGGCAGTGGTGGCATGGCAAAAGCAGTAGTTGCAGCTTTTAAAAATGCGGGATTTAAACAAGTCAAGATTTTAGCCAGAAATACTACTACGGGAAAATATTTGGCTGATCTTTATGGCTATGAACACATTCAAAATTTACATGCTCAACAAGCTGACATTCTGATCAATGTGACGCCTATTGGCATGGCTGGAGGAAAAGAAGCTTCAGATTTAGCTTTTCCTGAAGCGATGATCGAACAAGCAAAAACTATTTTTGATGTAGTAGCCATGCCTGAACTCACACCTTTTATCCAATTAGCAAAAGCGAAAGGTAAGCAAACCATTTCAGGGGCGGAAGTGGCAGTCTTACAAGCTCTTGAACAATTTGAACTCTACACAGGCATTCGCCCTTCTGAACAATTAGTCGCAGAAGCAGGAGCATTCTCTAGAGCAGAATAAAACCAAAGTTGTCCAAAACCGAACACAAATTAAGGCATCAATGATGTCTAGATTTTGAAGGCGATAAAAGTGCGGTTAAAAAATAAAAAATTTAGTTGTTTATACATGAAAAAGGCTTGAATTAATTCAAGCCTTTCATGATTAAGATAAGTTAGTCATTTGCATTAAAATCATCTAGATTATCGCTAACTACACCAGATAACGTATATACACGTTTCGTTGTTGAAGTATGTAAGCGATATTTATTCCAGGTTTTTTCAAAGAAAGTTTCTGCTGGTCGTTCTCCCTTACAGAAAGCAACAAACTGTTTTTCTTCTGCTGTGCTAGGATCACGTTCACCTAAATCTAACGCCTTAAATGCTTGACCATATTGCTCAAGCACTTGTGCTTCTTTAATTGTATAGTCACCGTGACGAGCAAAACCACGTGGATAGTTTTTATCGTCAAAGAAACGACGTTCAACACTAAAACTTTCTGCCATAATATCCTCTTTGTTTATATCTCTTTTAAGTGGCACGCATTAAACCAATTTTTTAGATCTTTTGCAAATAGTTATTTACTTAATAGACCATTTACGGTGTCTACGTAGTCTTGAACGAAATTATCATGTGATAAACCATCCATTTTTACATGGAATTTGTTATTGATATAAAAATCAGGTACTCCACGCACTTTAAATTGTTCTGCCAGATTAATTTGTTTGTTATATAGAGCCGTTACTGCAAAACTATTGATGCCACCATCAAATTGTTCTGCACTCACACCATTATCAAGAAAAATCTGACGAACATCGTTCATAGACTGTAAAGTATTGGCTTTCGCGGCTTTAAATAAGGCTGTTTTCACTTTATCCTCAGCACCAATCGCCATTGCAAGGGCCCATGCGCGAGTTAAATCATCAGAAATACCGCCTAAGAAAGTGACATGATATTGTTTGAATTCGGTACCTTTAGGAATGGCTTGCTTAATTTTTTGTGGAATCTGATATTCCAGTTCAAATGAGTAACAATGAGGGCAATAAAATGAGAAGAATTCAATGACTTCTGGTTGTGCAGAATGGGATTGAGCTAATGTTTCGTATTGTTTGCCTTCCGTTAAATCAGTAGCTTGCACATTAAAAGACAGCGTTGCTAAAGCTGCAATACAAGCAATAAAAAGTTTTTTCATTTCAGTAATCCTTTAAAACTAAGATTATTTAATAATACCACGAGCCTTTAAAATTGCGGTTTTAAAGTCTTCTTCGTAGTCTTTTTTAATACCAGGAATCGGCTCTAATTTATCTTTTCCATGCATCTTTAAATGATAAATAATGACTTCATCTGATAATTCTTCAAGAGGTTTTTCGAAATCTGCCTCTTTTGCAATTTTTTGTAGAATTTGAATAAGATTTAAATCGGAATCTTTAGACCAATATGGTTGTAAAAGTTCCAATACTTCATTAAGACGATGACATTTCATAAAGTTTTCCTTATCATCAATAAACAGGTTACAAATCATACTTGAATTAAGAGAAGTTTACAATTTATGACAATAACAATTAGTGCAGTAATTTTAGCTGGCGGTAAAGCTCGCCGTATGGGAGGCGTGGATAAAGGTTTGCAATTATGGCAAGGTAAACCTTTGGTAGAAACAATTTATCAACGTTTACATTGCCAAATTGATGCTATTTCTATTAATGCCAATCGTAATCAAGATGCTTATGCACAATTGGGTGTGCCTGTTTTTTCTGATCAAAGAGACGGATTTCAAGGCCCCTTAAGTGGTATCCAAACGGCATTAGAGCGGGCCACTACAGATTATGTATTATTTGTACCTTGTGATAGCCCTTGCTTGCCATTAAACCTTGTAGCAAAACTCAAAAGTGCGGTAGAAAATTCAGAAATTTTAATTGCTTATGCCCATGATGGTGAACGAGATCATCCTACTTTTTGCTTGATTTCAACCGCTCTAAAAAAAGAATTAGCAGATTATTTAGCAAGTGGTGAACGTCGAATGTTATGGTTTATGAAAGCTCATGGTGCAGTCGCCGTGGACTTTAGTGGAGATAAACAGGCATTCGTTAATATGAATACTTTAGAAGATTTGCAAGAAAAGGTATAATCAATCTGCAATATTTTGGATGAGATAAACCTTATGAACACACCTATTCCGATGTTGGGTATTACAGGCTACAGTGGTAGTGGCAAAACTACTTTATTAGAAAAATTGATCCCTCAATTAATTACCTTGGGAATTCGAGTAGCTGTAATTAAACATACTCATCATAACCTACAAACGGACAAACCAGGTAAAGATAGCTGGCGGATGAAAGAAGCTGGTGCCAATCAAGTGATAGTCACCTGCGATGAACGTTGGGCAATAATGACCGAAACCCCACAACAGCCTGCTAAGCTGGATTATTTAGCAAAACAATTTGATCCTAACCAACTAGACTTAATACTGGTTGAAGGCTTTAAACAAGAGCCTATAGCAAAGATTCTATTGCATCGTCAAAATATGGAAAAGCCTTTACCTAACCTAGATGAATATGTCATTGCAACAGCAACAGACTACCCTTTGTACACAACCGTTCCTCATTTAGATATTAATAATATTGTTCAAATTGCTCAGTTTATTCAAACCTGGCAGCTTCAACAGTGCGGTCAGATTTAGGTAAATTTTATGAAGCAAGATGTTGATTATCGTCCCTTAGCTTGGATTGCTGCCAGTGCTTTATTTATGCAAGCTTTGGACGGTACAATTTTAAATACCGCATTACCAGCAATTGCTACAGATCTTAATGAATCACCTTTAGCAATGCAGTTAGCGATTATTAGCTACGCCTTAACCGTTGCCCTGTTTATTCCTATTAGTGGTTGGGTGGCAGATAAATATGGTACGTTAAATGTTTTTCGTATCGCAGTAATTACTTTTGCATTAGGCTCTCTTGCTTGTGCTTTTTCTGAATCATTAAATCAATTAGTTGCTTCTCGGGTACTTCAAGGCTTCGGAGGGTCTTTAATGATGCCAGTTGCACGACTAACCATTATTCGTGCAGTCCCCAAAAAACAACTTTTATCAGCTTGGAATATGATGGCCACAGCGGGATTAATGGGGCCTATTTTAGGGCCAATTCTCGGTGGTTGGATTGTTACTTATACTACGTGGCATTGGATTTTCTTAATTAATATCCCTGTGAGTTTAATTGGCATTTTTCTTGCGACTAAATTTATGCCAAATATTACAGGTCAATTACGTAAATTAGACTGGAATGGTTTTTGGTTATTTGGTGGTGGCTTAGTCGGTATTACACTCGGATTAGATCTAGTGACAGAAGTCTTTGTTGCAAAATGGCAAGCAATAGCAATTATTCTAGGCGGTGTGATTTTATTAATTTGCTATATTTCCTATGCGAAAAAACATGTTGATCAAGCTTTAGTTCCATTAGATTTATTTAAAGTACGCACTTTTCGAGTTGGTATGAGTGCTAATTTATTAATTCGTCTTTGTGCCTCTGGTATCCCATTTTTATTACCTCTTATGTATCAAGTCGCATTTAATTTTAGTGCTGATAAGGCGGGTATGTTAATTACCCCTATTGCGATGAGTTCAGTGCTGGCGAAACCGATTAGTATAAAATTGCTTAATCGTTTTGGTTATAAATATGTTCTTATTGGCACGGCAATGGTGATGACCTGTACTATTTTTGCGATGTCTCTTTTACATGCCGATAGCGCGTGGTGGATATTGATCCTAAATGTTGCCCTGTATGGCGCATGTATTTCGATTATTTACTCTTCAATCAATACATTAACCGTAGGCGATTTAGAGGATAAGCAAGCAAGTGCAGGATCAACCATGCTAAGTGTGGTACAGCAAGTGGGTATCGGTATTGGTATTGCCGTATCTGCTTTAATTCTCAGTGTTTATCGTTATTTTTTGGGTGATAATATCGAGCAGTTACAACAGGCATTTAGTTACACTTATATGAGTTCAGCGATATTTGGTGTTCTCCTTGTTTTAGTACTTTTACGCTTGCATCAAGATGATGGTGCGCATTTACATAAATAACAGTTATAACTAATAAGATTTGATTATTTTGTTTACACCAAGTTTTGTTATATTTTAACCTTACTTATTCCCGTTAACCTAGGATTTAAATATGCAATTAACTACTAAATTTATTCTTGCTGCATTTACCTTATCAGCAACGACCTTGGTTCAAGCAGAAACTACGTTTATCAACTGTACGAGCCGTGCACCAACGAGTTTTAGTCCAGTTTTAGTGATGGATGGTATCTCTTATAATGCTAGTTCACAGCAAGTGTATAATCGTTTAGTGGAATTTAAACGTGGTAGTGTGGATATTGAGCCAGGCTTAGCTGAAAGCTGGGAAATTAGCGAAGATGGTTTGAGCTATACTTTCCATTTAAGAAAAGGTGTGAAATTCCATTCCAGTAAACTTTTTACACCAAGCCGAGAATTTAATGCAGATGATGTTTTATTTTCATTCCAACGCCAATTAGATAAACAACATCCATATCATAATGTTTCAAATGCCACTTATCCGTATTTCAATTCCATGAAATTCCCCGAATTATTAAAATCTGTGGAAAAATTAGATGATAATACGGTACGAGTTAACTTAACCCATAAAGATGCTACCTTCTTAGCAAGTTTAGGTATGGATTTCTTATCTATTTATTCTGCAGAATATGCAGATAAAATGTTAAAAGCAAACCAACCTGAAGCTATTGATAAAGAACCTATTGGTACAGGTCCATTCATCTTTGCTGGCTATCAAGTGGATAAATCAGTACGTTTTATTGCCAATCCAGATTATTGGAAAGGAAAACCAAGCTTAGATCGTTTGGTGTTTAGTATCACTCCTGATGCAACAACTCGCTATGCAAAATTACAAACAGGCGCCTGTGATTTAGCAGAGTTTCCAAATGTAGCGGATTTAGAACGAATGAAAGCAGATAAACGGATTCAAATGCCCTCTCAAGAAGGTTTGAATGTGGCTTATATCGCTTTCAATACAGAAAAAGCACCTTTTAATAATGTAAAAGTACGCCAAGCATTAAATTATGCTGTAGATAAAAAAACCATCTTAAATGCTGTTTATCAAGGCGCTGGTGTATCTGCGAAAAATCCATTACCGCCAACAATCTGGAGCTATAACGATAGCATAGAAGAATATCCATACAACCCAGAAAAAGCCAAACAATTATTAGCTGAAGCAGGTTTTCCTAATGGTTTTGAAACAGAATTATGGGTACAGCCTGTAGTGCGCAACTCAAATCCGAACCCACGTCGTATGTCTGAATTAGTACAAAGTGATTGGGAAAAAGTCGGGGTGAAAGCAAAATTAGTAACTTATGAATGGGGTGACTATATTAAACGTGCAAAAGCTGGTGAATTAACAGCTGGTACCTTTGGCTGGTCAGGAGATAATGGCGATCCCGATAATTTCTTAAACCCATTATTAGGTAGCTCAAATATTGGTAATAGTAATTATGCACGTTGGAAAAATGCTGATTTTGACGCTTTATTAGCAAAAGCCATTGGCTTAACAGATAAAGCACAACGTGCGGAATTATACAAACAAGCTCAAGTCATCGTGCATGAGCAAGCACCTTGGATTCCAATGGCGCACGCAGTAACTTATGCCCCATTAAGTGCTCGTGTACGTGACTTTAAACAAAGCCCATTTGGTTATAGTGCCTTCTATGGTGTAAGTGTAGAAGAAAATAAATAATTATGTTTCTATGCAAACCATTCTGTGCTTTTATTATCCATTTATATTAAGCACAGAAGTGACTAAATTAACAAACTGCGGTTAGTTTTTTAAAAATTATTAAGGGGAAATATGATATTTCCCTTTCATTTTTATAAATTCTATAGATAACTAAGTATCTATTGATGACCAAGTAAAAAGGCAGATATTAATATCTGCCTTTTGTTATGGATGAAAGTATTAAGCGTTAATTTGCTCTTTTAAGAAAGCTAACAATTGTTCTTTAGCGATCATTTGCTTTTCGCCTGTGCGACGATTTTTATACTCGATTTCGCCATTTGCCAGGTTTTTCTCACCAATAACAACCATATGTGGCACACCGATTAATTCCATATCCGCAAACATCACACCAGGGCGTTCTTTACGATCATCAAAAATCACTTCAACACCTTGATTGTTTAAGCTGTTATAAAGTTCTTCAGCATAAGCTTGAACACTTTCAGATTTATGCATATTCATTGGCACAATTGCCACAGTAAATGGTGCAATAGCATCACTTGGCCAAATAATACCACGCTCATCATGATGTTGTTCGATTGCAGATGCCACCACTCGTGTTACACCAATACCATAACATCCCATGGTCATCACCAATGGTTTACCGTCTTCACCCTGAACTGTCGCTCCCATCGCTTCTGAATATTTCTTACCCAATTGGAAGATGTGTCCCACTTCAATGCCACGCTTAATTAATAATGTTCCTTTACCATCTGGGCTTGGATCGCCTTCTACCACATTACGTAAATCAGCTACTTTAGGTAATGCCACATCACGCTCCCAGTTGATATTGAAATAATGTTTACCATCAATATTTGCACCCGCAGCAAAATCATTCATCACTGCCACTGAACGGTCAATAATCACTGGAATATTCAAGTTCACTGGGCCCAATGAGCCAACTCCCGCACCGACTTTCGCTTTAATATCCGCTTCATCAGCAAATTCAAATGGTGATGCCACTTCAGGTAATTTTTCTGCTTTGATTTCATTTAGCTCATGATCACCACGAATCACTAATGCCACTAATGGTTGTTCTTCTGTTGCACCTTTTACAATTAAAGTTTTCACCGTTTTCTCAATTGATAAATTAAATTGTGCTACTAATTCTGCAATAGTTTTCGCATTTGGAGTATCAACTAATTGCATTTCTGCCATTGGTGCTTGGCGTTCACCTACAGCGATCGCTTCTGCTAATTCAATATTCGCTGCATAATCAGATTCTGTTGAGAACACCACATCATCTTCACCACTTGAAGCTAATACTTGGAATTCATGTGATGCTGAACCGCCAATAGAGCCTGTATCTGCTTGTACTGCACGGAAATCTAAACCTAAACGAGTGAAAATATTACTATAAGTTTGGTACATCACATCATAGGTTTCTTGTAATGATTCTTTAGTTGTGTGGAAAGAATAAGCATCTTTCATAATAAATTCACGTGAACGCATTACACCAAAACGAGGACGCACTTCATCACGGAATTTTGTTTGAATTTGATATAAATTTAATGGAAGTTGTTTGTATGAACTCACTTCACGACGGACTAAATCCGTAATCACTTCTTCATGAGTCGGTCCTAATACAAAATCACGGTTACCACGATCATTAAAACGCAATAATTCAGGGCCATATTGTTCCCAACGACCAGATTCTTGCCATAACTCGGCAGGTTGAACCACTGGCATTAATACTTCAATAGCACCACTTTTATTCATTTCTTCACGAATGATTTTTTTTACTTTTTCTAATACACGAATACCCGTAGGTAGCCAGTTATATAAACCTGAAGCCATTGGGCGAATCATTCCCGCCCGTAACATTAATTGATGGCTAACCACTTGAGCATCATTTGGGGTCTCTTTTAAGGTTGAGAAAAGGTATTTGCTTGTACGCATTATGATTATTCCTAGTAAATATATTTTTTGAATAGAAAAATTGGCGATAGTGTACCATTTTCAGGTATGTTGGAGAATGGGAATGTAACAAATAAATCGAATTAGAAGCTAAAGTGCGGTAACAATTTTAAAAATTATTACCGCACTTTCACCTTTCATAAATACCAAATTAAGCGCTTAAACCTTGTTTAACTAATACCGTTTTCACCCCAACATCTGCGGCTACACGTTGATAGAAAGGTTCGAGATTTTTAAATTGACTGTAATCTAAACCTAAAGCTTTACACCAACGCAATTCAACATATAAATATACATCAGCTACTGAGATTTGTTCACCAAAGAAAATGTGGCTTTCCAAATGATCATTAGCAATACTTAACATACGAAGGATATTCTCAGCAGCCGCTTTACGGATTTGTTTGCTTAACTCTTCATTACCTTCAGCATAAGCGGGTAAACGAAATAAAGGAGCAAAGGCTTTATGTAAGTCTGCATTGAAAAAAGCTAACCAACGCATTTGTTTTGCTTTATCTTGTGCGGTCTTACTACCAAAAATTTTGGTTTCTGGTGATAAATCATTTAAGTAAGTTAAGATAGCCATATTTTGTGAAAGTGCTAAATCACCATCAACTAATAAAGGGACTTGACCTAAAGGGTTTAATTTTAAATATTCTGCGGATTTAATTTCTTCACGAGTGGCAGCAACTGCTTCATAATCTTCACCAATCCATTCTAAAGCGGTATGTGGAACAATTGAACAAGCACCTGGTAAATAATAAAGTTTCATAAAGTTCTCCTGTATGATTTATGCCAATAAGACTTCTAAAGCCCATAGTTCTTTATGATCAGCACGGCGACGAATTAAATGCGCTTGATTGCCATCCACCATCACTTCCGCCGTTAATGGTCGAGAATTATAAGTAGAAGACATACTTGCCCCATAAGCACCTGCTGAACGTTGTACAAGGTAATCACCTTGAGCAATAGCTAATTGGCGTTGTTTGCCTAAAAAATCTGAAGTTTCACAAATTGGACCAACCACATCATAGACCTGAGATTCACGCATTAAAGTACGGTCAGCTTCAATAATATTCATATAAGCTTCATATAAGGCTGGACGAATCATATCGTTCATACCTGCATCAACAATCGCAAAATTACGGGTTTCATTTGTTTTTAGATATTCTACTTTAGTGACTAAAATCCCCGCATTTGCACTAATGGCTCGGCCTGGCTCAAGAATGATTTCTAAATTTTCATAATGTTTGAGTTTTTCCAGTAACGCTTTAGCATAATCCGTTGGGTGAGGAGGCGTCTCATTAGTATAAGTCACCCCTAAACCACCACCTAAGTCTAAATGCTCAAGGATAATGCCATCTTGAGTTAATTGTTCGATTAAAATCATCAGACGATCTACCGCATCTAAAAACGGTTGAATTTCTGTTAATTGCGAACCAATATGGCAATCCATACCTGTTACTTTAATATGAGGTAATTTAGTGGCTAAATGATAAACTTCACGTGCTTTATCCACACTTATACCAAATTTATTTTCTTTTAACCCAGTAGAGATATAAGGGTGAGTATGAGCATCCACATCAGGATTCACCCGCAATGAAATTGGGGCAATCTTGCCTAATTGACCAGCAATCTCATTAATTCGATATAATTCTGCCTGGCTTTCTACATTGAAACAACGAATGCCTAATTCTAATGCACGGGCAATTTCTTTAGCATTCTTAGCCACACCAGAGAATACTACTTTATGTGGATCGCCACCTGCAACCATAACACGCTCGAGTTCACCTTGCGAAACAATATCAAAACCCGCACCTAATTTTGCCATCACTTGTAAAATGGCAATATTGGGATTAGATTTCACCGCAAAGCAAACTAAATGCGGATGTTCGCCAAAGGCACTATCAAAAGCCTTCCAATGGCGCTCAAGCGTGGCTCGAGAATAAATATAAAGTGGTGTGCCAAATTGTTTAGCAAGCTCAGTGACTGCTAGATCTTCGGCAAATAATTTATTATTTTTATATTGGAAAAAATCCATATGTTGTGTCCTGCTTGCTATTTTTATGGCTGTTCTGTGTGTTTTTGCTGTGTTTGTTCAGGATAATACAAAGGGCCTTTAACGCCACAGCCCATCATAGCAGTACAAAGCGCGGTCAAAATAACTAGAGAAATAAATTTTTTCATGTTGAGTTCCTAACTGATGAAAATTTACATTCATTCTATCTTTAAAGACAGAAAATATCTATAATTCTGCTCTCAAACTAAAAAATAAGGCAATTTTATGAATGTAGCAGAATTTCACGAAAATATTGACCAAATCTGGGACAGTATTGAAGAGCAATTAGAACAACAAGATATTGATGTGGATTGCGAACGTCAGGGTGCAGTATTTAATATTACCTTTAACGATGGCAATCAAATTGTCATCAATAAACAAGAAGCGATGTTAGAACTTTGGTTAGCTAGTCGTTTAGGCGGTTTGCACTTTGCTTATCGTGATGGTGACTGGCTCAACCATGATAACCTACGTTTTTGGGATTGTTTAGCTCAAGCAATGGCATTTTATGGCGAACCTGTGAGCTTCGCTTAATGACTGATGTTGTAGTCAATGAAGTTACTCAAAGTGCGGTGAAAATTTCAAAAAATTTAACCGCACTTGAAGTGTTGCGTTCCGTCTTTGGTTATCAATCCTTTCGTAAAGGTCAAGAAGAAGTGATTGAGGCGGCCTTAACTGGTCGTGATAGCTTAGTGGTCATGGCAACAGGGAATGGCAAATCCCTCTGCTATCAAATTCCTGCTTTATGTTTTGAGGGGCTAACTTTAGTCATTTCACCACTGATTTCTTTAATGAAAGATCAAGTGGATCAGTTACTCACTAATGGTATCTCCGCAGATTTTCTAAATAGTACTCAGTCTTTTGAACAACAACAAAAGGTGCAAAATAAAGCCATTTCGGGAGAGCTGAAATTGCTTTATCTTTCACCTGAAAAAGTGATGACTAATAGTTTTTTTCAGTTCATCTCTTTATGTAATGTCAGCTTTATTGCCATTGATGAAGCCCATTGTATCTCACAATGGGGGCATGATTTTCGTCCTGAATATACCCAATTAGGTGGTCTCAAAAGCTGTTTTCCCAAGGCGCCTGTAATGGCATTAACCGCTACGGCAGACCGCACTACACGGCAAGATATTCTACAAAATTTGCATTTAAATGAACCGCACTTATACGTAGGAAGCTTTGATCGCCCGAATATCCGCTATACCCTAGTGGAAAAATTCAAGCCCATGGATCAGCTCTGTAATTTTGTCGTGGCACAAAAAGGCAAAAGTGGTATTGTTTATTGTAATAGCCGTAGCAAAGTAGAACGCATTGCTGAAGCCTTAAAGAAAAAGGGCGTGTCTGCTGCTGGCTATCATGCCGGCATGGAACCGCAACAACGTGATGCCGTGCAACAAGCTTTCCAGCGAGATAATATTCAAGTAGTCGTAGCAACTATTGCTTTTGGCATGGGAATCAATAAATCTAACGTGCGTTTTGTCGCTCACTTTGATTTATCTCGTAGCATTGAAGCTTATTATCAAGAAACTGGACGTGCAGGACGTGATGATTTGCCTGCAGAAGCCGTATTATTTTACGAACCTGCCGATTATGCCTGGCTACATAAAATGTTGTTAGAAGAGCCCGAAGGTCCACAACGAGAAATCAAACAACATAAGTTAGAAGCTATTGGTGAATTTGCAGAAAGCCAAACTTGTCGCCGTTTAGTATTACTGAATTATTTCGGTGAAAATCGTCAAAAACCTTGTCAAAACTGTGATATTTGTCTCGATCCACCAAAAAAATATGATGGTTTATTAGATGCACAGAAAATTCTTTCTACGATTTACCGCACTGGACAATGTTTTGGTACACAATATGTAATTGGCGTAATGCGAGGATTACAAAATCAGAAGATCAAAGAAAATCAACATGATCAACTGTCGGTATATGGTATTGGTAAAGATAAAAGTAAAGAATATTGGCAATCAGTGATTCGCCAATTAATTCATCTTGGCTTAGTACAACAAATACTCAATGACTTTGGAATGGGAAGCCGATTGCAACTTACTGAAAGTGCAAGACCTGTGTTACGAGGTGAAGTTCCCTTACAATTAGCCATGCCGAGACTATCTTCAGTTACCATGGCTCAAACACCACAGAAAAATGCCATTATCTACTATGATAAAGATTTATTTGCTCGTTTACGTTTCTTACGTAAACAAATTGCTGATAAAGAAAATATTCCGCCTTATATCGTGTTTAATGATGCAACATTGCAAGAAATGGCATTACATCAACCAACAACTCGAGTGGAAATGCTACAAATTAATGGTGTTGGCGCAACCAAATTAGAACGCTATGGGCAAGCATTTATGGCAATTATCAAAGAACATAAATCCTTAGCTAAAGTCAGCAAAAATCCTTTGGAATTACATGCTTAAGCTCTCGCCCTAACATTAGGATAACTTTGGAATTTATTAAAAGCAGTATACAAATATTCTATAATGTGCGGTAAGAAAAAAGAAAATTTATCTAGCTAGATATTATAGTAAGCTGATATTGATACAAATGATTATTCCAAATAAAACCAATAAACGGTTTCAAATATTAAGCTATTTTGTCCAATAAAAAATCTGCACCTTAAGTAGTCACTTGTTAAGCAACTTCTATGGGCAGATTATTTTTAACAAGTTCTTTTCTCTTAGTATTTCAGTAGTTCACCTTCTTTCGGCACACTAACACGGCTTTCCAACCTCTTTGCTTGCAGGAACGTACGCATATCCTCGCTTGATACTGTGCAATGATTTACCGCATCCATATGCACCGTGATGATTTGGGCATTCGGCATTGTGGCTGCCATTTTCGCCACATCGTCCGTGCCGAAAATAATGCCATCTGGGAAACCCTCCAACTTTGCACAGCCTGTGTTCATCACGATCACATCAGGTTGATAGCGGTTCAATGCCAGTTCCACTTCCTCATTCCAAATCGTGTCACCCACCAAATAGAGCGTTTTTTCGTTTTCGGCTTGGAACACCACGCCCATCGCATCGCCCAAAATTTCAGCCAGTTGCGGAATGCTGTACATCTGATCTGAACCGTGCTGACCGTCAGTGCGAGTGAGTTTCACGCCCTGAAATTCAGTCTGTTTACCAATCAGCATCACATTTTCAAAGCCTTGCGAACGCAAAAGCCCTGCATCACCTGCATTTTGCACCAATACAGGCAAGGCTTTTGGAATCGCATTTTGAGCCGCCTCGTCCCAGTGATCCAAATGGGTATGGGTTAAAAGCACAGCATCAATACCAGACACAATCTGCTCAATTCTTTCAGGCAACGCCGTCATCGGGTTGCGTAAATGGCTATTCACCGTGCCAGGAAAACCGTCAAAGCTCTCTTTTTCCGCCAAAAACGGATCCACTAAAAAAGTCACGCCAGCGTAGGTAATTTTAGCCGTGGCATTTCGGAGATGTTGGTAATGTAAAGCCATTATTTTTTCCTTTTTGTAAAATTTTGTTGAAAATAGACCGCTTGTTGCGATGGGGCGTATTATGGGCAAAAGTGCAGTCAGAAAAAATTGACTTTTGGAGCAATTAACGAAAGAATTGGGTCAAGTTGATTGTTGATCGGAAAATCGGATTTTATCAACATTTCCTGAAAATCCAACCGCTTGCCTTATCCCCCCAACCGTTCCGCCAAGAAATCCGCCAACAATTTTACTTTGGCGATTTGGCGGTTGTTCGGCAGATAGACGAGAGAAATGCCGTCTTCGGATAAATAAGGATTGGGCGAAACCTGCCAATCGGGGAGTAGCCGTAGCAACTGCCCGGCGGCGATGTCGTGTTTCGCCAGCCAATCGGGCAGTAGGCTAATGCCCAAGCCGTCTTTGCAGGCTTGCATAAGCATCTCAATGCTGTTGCCGAACAGATTGCCTTTAATCAGCACCGTTTCATTTTTGTTCCCCTGATAAAAATGCCATTTGGGAAATTGGTTCGGGTAGATAAAAGGCAGGCAGTTGTGCTGATTCAACTCTTGTGGCGTGTTGGGTATGCCGTGTTTTGCCGCATAATCGGGGCTGACACAGAGCCAGCGTTCCTGCCCTTTAATCCAACGGGCGACCAGCCGTTCATCTTCCACTTTTCCCAATCGCAAAGCCAAATCTATCGGTATGGCAAACAGATCCACCGTTTCATCACAACCAAACAGTTCCAGCTCGATTTTCGGGTATTTTTGGGCAAATTCTGCCAAAAACGGGGCAATTTGCGTATTGCCGTAACACATCGGAAAGGTAAAACGGAGTTTGCCTTGCGGTGCTGTCATTTCATCTTTCAACGACAAATTCGCCGTGGCTAAATCCGCCAAAATATGCCGTGTTTTCGCCAAATACTGCTCGCCAGCATAAGTGAGATTGAGCTGGCGGGTTGAGCGTTTGAGCAGGCTGATGCCCAGATTCTGCTCTAAATTATCCATTTGACGGGTTACCGATGACACCGCTACGCCCAAGCGTTTGGCGGTAAGGGTAAAACTTTGGGTTTGGGCAATATCGTGAAAAATACGCAGTGCAGAGAAATAGTCCATAGTGCCACCTTATTTTTGCGTTTTATGCAAAACAAAATTCAAATTTTGTCATATTATCATTGAAAGAGAACTAAATTACAATGCACGCCATCAACTTCACAGGAGAAAAACAATGAATACGATTGATACCATTCACGCCCGTCGTTCGGTTCGCCAATTTGACGGTAAGGCGATTGAAATTGACACCTTAAAAGCCATTGTTAAAGACGCACAACAAGCCCCGTCTTGGGCAAATTCCCAGCCTTGGAAAGTGTGGATTGCCACCGGCGACACGCTGGCAAAAATCAAACAAGACCATTTGAATTTTGCCTATCAGGGCATTCGCGGCAATGCCGATTTTTCTACGCAAAGCCGTGATAGCTGGGGAATGTTCGCCCGCCAAAATATGCAGCAATGGTCGCAAGCCTTTTTCGGATTTGAAGGGCAAGGCGGTCAGCATTTTGGCGAATTGCAAGCCCATCTTTACAACTCCCCTGCGATTGTGTATTTAACGCTGGATAAAAATTCATCGGCGTGGGCAATTTACGATTTGGGCGGTTTTGCTCAAACACTGACACTTTCAGCAACCGCACGCGGCATTGACAGCATTGCGGCGTATGAAGTCGTTAAATTCCCTAATTCCCTGCGTCGTCATCTCGGTATTCCTGATAATTTGATGATCGCAATGGGGATTGCGTTGGGTTATAAATCAGACGATCCGCTGAATCAGTTTGTCAGTGATCGTGTGGATTTGAACGAAATGTTAGTGATTAAGGAGTAATAATGGTTACACGCACTGAAGATTATCAAGGCATCGTTGCCGCCGTTAATGACTATGCCGCAGGGCAAAACGGCGATATGGTACGCCTGAAAAATGCCTTTTATCCCGAAGCGATGATTAACGGTCAGCCGATTGAAGCCTTGTATCAAACCGTCGAACGCAAAGGTAAAACCGACTCTACCATTCGCATAGACAGCGTAGATATTACAGGCTATGCCGCCATTGCCAAAGTCGTGACCGAAAATTGGCACGGGGCGAGATTTGTGGAATATATGAGTTTGCTCAAAAGCGAAACAGGCTGGCGGATTATCGCCAAAACCTTTTCACCGTTTTAATTAACTGATTGATTTTTGGAGTAAAAAATGGTCGCAAAAACCAGCGATTTTAATCAAATTGTTAAAATTTTTGAAAACTACACCGAAGGCACCAACGGCGATGTGGCATTGCTTAAAACCACATTTTGGGAAGATGCGATTATCAACGGTTCGCCGATTGAAGTGTTGTATCAAATCGTTGCCGAGCGTGGCAACACAAATTGCACAATGCGGTTGGATTTTTCAGACATTGAAAGCCCTGCTGCCTGCGGGAAATTGATTATTGAAGACTGGCACGGTGCAAATTTTGTGGAATATATGAATTTAATCAAACGCAACGGCGAATGGAAAATTGTCGCCAAAGTGGGCGTGCCGTTTGCGAAGTAATTGAGTTCGCCTCTAAACACAATAAAAGTGCGGACGATTTTCCCAATAATGGGAATGTGGCAGGAAAGTAGATAGATTAACTCGTAGGATTAGGTATTTTGGAAAAAATGAAGTTAAACAAAGAAAATTTCTAAATTAACATTGAGTTTTATCGGTTATTGATGGACTGGCAAGAAGATGAAAAATAAAATCGACACCCCCTAAGTCGCTTTTATTTACTTAATTTTTACGCAAATTTACCAATGCATCAGGCTTAATATCGCTAATGCATTGGTTGGTCTTGAAATAAGCTTTTCAGGTATAAAAAATTATATCCTGTTTTTCCTATAGATTATTCAGCTACAGGTACAAAACCTACTGCGTTGTAAACTTTGTCTAGAGTGGCTTTTGCACGAGCACGCGCTTTTTTTGCACCTTCGGCTGCAATTTTGTTAAGTAGCTCTTCATTATTGCGGTAGTGATAGAAACGTTCTTGTAATGTCGTTAACATTGCAACCACTTCATCTGCGACCGCTGTTTTTAAGTGGCCGTACATTTGCCCTTCAAACTCTTTTTCTAATTGTGGAATTGGTTTATCGGTGATCACAGAAAGTATTTCCAATAAGTTAGACACACCAGCTTTATTTTTTACATCATGTTTTACTACAGGTGGTTCATCGCTATCTGTCATAGCACGTTTGATTTTTTTCGCTACTGATTTTGGATCTTCTAATAAGGTGATAACGTTATTACGGTTATCATCTGATTTAGACATTTTTTTCTCAGGATCTTGTAATGCCATAATGCGAGCACCAGCTTTTGGAATAAATGCTTCAGGAATCACAAATTGATCTTCGCCATACAAGGCATTAAAACGCTGTGCGATATCACGTGTAATTTCTAAATGTTGACGTTGATCTTCGCCAACTGGGACTTGCGCAGCTTGATATAACAAAATATCCGCAGCCATTAAGACTGGATAAGTGAATAAACCCACATTTATATTTTCTGCATAACGTGCTGATTTATCTTTAAATTGAGTCATGCGGCTCATTTCACCAAAATAGGTATAACAATTTAACACCCAGCTAAGTTGAACATGCTCTGGAACATGAGATTGAATAAAAATTGTACTTTTAGCAGGATCAATGCCACAAGCTAAATAAAGTGCTAATACATCTAACGTAGCTTTACGCAGTTTTTCTGGGTCTTGACGTACCGTAATTGCATGTAAGTCAACAATACAGAATAGGCAGTCATAGTCATCTTGCATTTTTACCCATTGGCGTAATGCACCAAGGTAGTTACCGATAGTTAATTCACCTGATGGCTGAACGCCACTTAAGACAACTGGTTTAGTCATTATCATGTTCCTTAAATTTTTCTTTTTTGAACCGCACTTTTGGCGATTATAAAATAGTTAGTAGATCTGCAAAATTATCAAAGACCCAATCAGGGTGAGAATCAGCAATGGGAATATTATAATTATACCCATAAGTTAAGCCAACCGCAGGACAACCCGCAGAATGTGCAGCAAGAATGTCATTTTTAGAATCGCCTACAAATAATATTTGATGTGGGTATAAGCCAAATTTACCACATAAATAATATAATGGTGCTGGGTGAGGTTTGATCGCAGGCAAGGATTGTCCACCAAGCATTTCACTAAATAAATGGTCGATACCAAAGGCAGATAATACAGGTTGTACATGACGAGTTGGTTTATTGGTTACAACAGCTAAAATAAAACCTTGTGCTTTTAATTTTTCTAATGTGGTTTTAACGTTTGGATAAAGGCGACTAATATTACATAAATTCTCACCATAAAAATAATTAAACCGTTCTTTTAGTTTAGTGATTTCGCTTTTAGTTAAGCTTTTACCTGATTGTTCTTTTGCCCAAGTTAATGCACGCTGAATTAAAATATCAGCACCATTACCGATCCAAGTTAGGACTAATTCTTCTGAAGCTTGTGGTAAATCAAATTCTTGTAATGCACTATTTACGGAAAGTGCTAAATCAGGCAGGCTATTGACTAAAGTTCCGTCTAGATCAAAACCGATTAATTTAAATTGTGAACTCATTACTTATCCTTATTAATTATTTTTGAATTTGGCTCAATTGCTGGCGCATTTCTTGGATGACTTTTTGATAATCAGGTTGGTCAAAAATAGCTGAACCCGCTACAAACATATCTGCACCCGCTGCGGCAATCTGAGCAATATTATTCACTTTAACTCCACCATCTACTTCAAGGCGAATATCTAAGCCACTTTCATCAATACGTTTACGGGCTTCTTTTAATTTATTTAAGGTTCCAGGAATAAAAGATTGCCCACCAAAGCCAGGATTTACCGACATTAATAAAATCACATCAATTTTATCCATAACATAATCTAAATAGCTCAGTGGCGTCGCGGGATTGAAAACTAAACCAGCTTTACATCCATGATCACGAATTAGCTGTAAACTGCGATCAATATGTTCTGAGGCTTCTGGATGGAATGTAATATAATTAGCTCCCGCTTTTGCAAAATCGGGAATGATACGATCAACAGGTTTCACCATGAGATGAACATCAATGGGCGCTTCAATGCCATAATCACGTAATGCTTTGCATACTGCGGGGCCAAAAGTAAGATTAGGCACATAATGATTATCCATCACATCAAAATGAATCACATCTGCCCCACTGTTTAATACATGTTTAACATCTTCCCCTAAACGAGCAAGATCCGCAGACAGAATTGAAGGAGCAATTAAATAAGGCTTCATGGTTACCTCGCTAAGTCATTAATAATGCTAGTAGTGTACTACGTTATAAGGCTAAAATTAAGGAAATAATGTTGAATTCTTATCTTTACTTTATAAAATAACTGGATCATTTCAATTAGTTGATAATAATGAGGTATGTTATGGAAATCTTTATGCGAGGATTTCTTGTTTGTGGTAGTTTGATCATTGCTATTGGTGCACAGAATGCCTTTGTTCTGAAACAGGGTTTGCTTAAAAGAAAGGTATTTGCCGTCTCTTTTACATGTTTTCTTTGTGATGTGATTTTGATTTCATTGGGTGTATTAGGCTTAGGAAGTTTAATTAGTGAAAGCCCAATGGCCACTGTCGCCTTGGCTATTGTCGGTACGGTCTTTTTGTTAGTTTATGGTGCGAGAGCATTTCGTTCGGCTTTAACTGGATTATCCGCTTTACAACTGAGTTCAAATCCTGACTCAGCTATTGATTCTACTTGGAAATCCATCTTAGCGACGCTAGCTGTTACGCTATTAAATCCTCATGTGTATTTAGACTGTTTTGCCATCATCGGTGGAATATCTGGTACTTTAAGCGCAGCGGAAAAGCCTATTTTTTTATTAGGTGCGATAACCACATCTTTCCTCTGGTTCTTTAGCTTAGGGTATGGCGCACGTTTATTAATTCCATTATTTAAACATCCAATTACTTGGCGGATTCTAGATTTTCTGATTGGCATTGTGATGTGGTTAATTGCTTATCATTTAGCAGAATATGCATATGAATTGATACTGTAACGTATAAAAAGTGCGGTAGATTTTCTAAAAATTTAGTGCATCTTGGGCTAAATTACTGCTCGCCCTCAGATTTTATCTTTTTAATTAAAAAAGAGCGGTCAAAATGACCGCTCCTACAGCTTTCCGAGTATATAAAAAATTAACCAGCGACCGCAATACGTTTCATATCAGTCATATAACCACGTAATTCTTGACCGATTAATTCAACAGGATGGTTACGGATTTCATCATTCACTTCACGTAAAGTCAGGTTGTCGATTAGCACAGTTGGTGTTGGTTCACCTAAATCGCCTTTTTGTAAGTTAGGAATAATTTCTTTTGCTAAAATTGGTGTTGCTACATGAGAGAATAAATAGTTACCATATTCTGCGGTATCTGAAATAACTACGTTCATTTCATATAAACGTTTACGAGCGATGGTATTAGCAATTAATGGTAACTCGTGTAATGATTCATAATATGCAGATTCTTCATAAATCCCACTTGCAACCATTGCATCAAATGCCATCTCAACACCCGCTTTAACCATTGCAACCATTAATACGCCGTTATCAAAATATTCTTGTTCACTAATTTTGCCTTCATATTTAGGTGCATTTTCAAAAGCGGTTTTTGCCGTCTCTTCACGCCATGTTAATAGATCTTTATCATTATTTGCCCAGTCCGCCATCATCGTTGATGAAAACTGACCACTAATAATATCGTCCATGTGTTTTAGATATAAAAAACTCAAATGTTCTTTAATTTGTTCTGAAAGTTCGAACGCTCTGAGTTTAGCACTGTTTGATAAGCGATCCATCATTAATGTGATGCCACCTTGTTTCAATGCTTCAGTAATGGTTTCCCAACCGAATTGGATTAATTTACCCGCATATGCAGGATCTTTCCCATCTGCAACTAATTTGTCATAGCATACGATTGAACCAGCTTGTAACATACCACAAAGAATCGTTTGTTCACCCATTAAGTCAGATTTCACTTCAGCTACGAATGAAGATTCTAGTACACCGGCACGGTCACCACCGGTTGCACTCGCCCAAGCTTTCGCAATCGCCATACCTTCACCACGTGGATCATTGGCTGGATGAACCGCAATTAATGTAGGCACACCGAAACCACGTTTGTATTCTTCACGCACTTCCGTACCTGGGCATTTCGGTGCTGACATCACAACAGTGATATCTTCACGGATTTTTTCACCTTCTTCAACAATGTTGAAACCATGAGAATAACCAAATGCCGAATCTTTTTTCATTAATGGCATCACATCTGCCACGACTTTTGAATGTTGTTTATCTGGCGTTAAGTTGATCACTAAATCTGCCGTTGGGATTAATTCTTCATATGTACCCACTTTAAAACCATTTTCTGTCGCACGTTGGAATGAAGCTCGCTTTTCCGCAATTGCTGCTGCACGTAATGCGTAGCTTACATCCAAACCAGAATCACGCATATTTAACCCTTGATTTAAACCTTGCGCACCACAACCAACGATGACAATTTTCTTACCTTTTAAGTAGTTACAACCTTCTGCAAATTCAGCACGGTCCATAAAACGACAACGACCTAATTGGTCAAGTTTTTGACGTAAATTTAGAGTATTGAAATAATTAGACATTGATTGCTCCTTGCATCAACTTGTTTGGTAAGTTGTATTATGTTTAGTTTGCATACTGTTTTTATATATTATGTAAACGATTATACGCTTTTTTTATATTGCGTAAATTGATATTATCGGAACTTAATATTGCAATTATTGCAACATAAATTAAGGAGTCTTTATGGATTTTAATGATCTCAAATTGTTTCTGCATTTATCTGAATCAAAAAACTTTAGTAAAACTGCGGTACAAAACCATATGTCCACTTCAACACTCTCTCGTCAAATCCAACGCATGGAAGAGGAATTGGGAGAGCCTTTATTTTTACGAGATAATCGCCGTGTAGCGCTGACAGACTGCGGTGAGAAATTCCAAATTTTTGCGAAACAAAACTGGTATCAATGGCAACAATTCAAACAACAATTACAGATAGATAAAACCCAATTATCAGGAGAACTTCGATTATTCTGCTCAGTCACGGCATCTTATAGTCATTTACCGAAAATCATTGAAAAATTCCGAACACATTATCCCTTCGTAGAAATTAAATTAATGACAGGTGATCCCGCCTCGGCACTAGGTTTAGTACAATCACAAACAGTGGATTTAGCCATTGCTGGGAAACCAGATAATTTACCAAGTTCTATTGCTTTTCATAAAATTGATGACTTAGAATTGTCATTAATTGCCCCTCGTATTGCTTGTCCTGCCACATATTTACTGCAACAAAATCCTATTGATTGGCAACAAATGCCTTTTATTTTCCCTGAGCAAGGCCATGCTCGTCAGCGAATTGAATATTGGCTAAACGTACATAAAAAAATTAAACATCCTAAAATCTATGCTACGGTTGCAGGCCATGAAGGAATTGTGCCAATGGTTGCGCTAGGCTGTGGCTTGGCGATGTTGCCTGATGCTGTGATAAAAAATAGCCCGATGGGTTCACAAGTATCAATCTTTCAATTAGATAATCCTGTTGCGCCTTTTGAACTTGGTGTGTGTGTACAGAAAAAATATCTTCAGCAACCTTTAATCAGAGCATTTTGGGAAACTTTAGAGTAATTAATACATAAAAATTTGTAAAAATAATTGCAATTATGCGACTAAGATCGCAAAAAGAGTAAAAAAATAGCCTAAAAATTTTCCCAAAATTTACCGCACTTTATAATTTTTAATCTGATCGCTTGATAACCTACGGTAAATTTTATGGATAAAACCACGGAAATATTACTCCGTCTGATGCAGGTACCTAAACTCGGTAGTCGCTATATTCAACAAATGCTTCATCATATTAATTTACAGACCTTACAAGATTATGATGCTGAACAATTACATCATATGGGCTGGGATGAAAAACAAATTCAAGCATGGTTTCATCCTAATATGAAATACCTTGAACCCGCTTACCGTTGGGCAGAACAGGCAGATCAACAGATTATTCATCTTCAACAAGCCAGCTATCCCGAACTATTAAAACAAATTGATAGTGCTCCACCAATATTATTTATTAAAGGAAATATTGATACTTTACATCAGCCTCAAATTGCCATGGTGGGTAGCCGTCATTGTTCTGATTATGGTGAATACTGGGCAAAATATTTTGCCTCTGAGCTCTCCTTAGCAGGACTTATCATTACCAGTGGGCTAGCCCTGGGGATTGATGGATTTTGCCACCGAGCAGTAGTAGAACAACAAGGTCAAACTATTGCGGTAATTGGCTCTGGCTTATCACATATTTATCCAAGTCGACATAAAAAATTAGCCCAACAAATTATTGAAAACCAAGGCGCATTAATTTCTGAATTTTTTCCCACTCATCCACCTTTAGCAGAAAATTTTCCTCGCCGTAATCGGATTATTAGTGGCTTATCCCTAGGCACCTTAATTGTTGAAGCTAGTGAACGCAGCGGTTCATTAATAACTGCCAATTATGCTGTGGAACAAAATCGGGAAGTGTTTGCTATCCCTGGTCATATTCAAAATCAATCTAGCCAAGGTTGCCATAAATTGATCCAGCAAGGTGCAATGTTAGTTGAACAAGTTTCAGATATTTTAGAAAACTTACCGCACTTTTCAGCGGCCAATTCATTATCTCGACGCCCCAAATTAACAATAAAAGAGAAACCGCTTCCCACTTATCCTGAATTATACAAACACATTTCTAGCGTTCCTATTAGCATTGATCATTTAGCTGAAAAAACAAATTTAACTATCAATGAATTATTAGTTCAACTGCTAGAACTTGAATTACAAGAATTAATTCAACAAGAAAATGGAAATTATCTGCGGATTTTATAAAAGCGTCGTATAGAATGTGATCTGTTTCAACTTTTTTTAACTTAAAAATTAGTAAGATATATAAAATTAAAATAAAAAATGAGGTAACCATGACAGAATCAGAACTTTTTCAAGAAGGTATTAACCTGATGTTCTCAGGTATGGGATTTGTAATCATCTTTTTACTTATTCTCATTTTTGCCATTACTGGCATTTCAAAAATCATCACAAAATTATTCCCAGAAACAACGCCTATCATACCGCCTAATAAGCCTATTTCAGCAACGCTCACTGCCACCAATGAGGTAGATAAGCTACTACCTATTATTGTTGCAGCAATTGCACATCATCGCCGTCAACAGGGCCTAAATTAATAATTCAACTAAAAGGATTTTATTATGACTAAAAAAATTCAATTTACTGATGTTGTTCTTCGTGATGCACATCAATCCCTTTTTGCAACTCGTTTACGCCTAGATGATATGCTACCCATTGCAACTGAACTAGATAACATTGGTTATTGGTCATTAGAAGCCTGGGGAGGTGCAACATTTGATGCTTGTATCCGCTTTCTAGGTGAAGATCCATGGGTTCGTTTGCGTGAATTAAAAAAAGCATTACCTAAAACCCCATTACAAATGTTACTTCGTGGTCAAAATTTATTAGGTTACCGCCACTATGCAGATGATGTGGTAGATAAATTTGTTGAACGTTGTGTTGCTAACGGTATGTCTGTATTTCGTGTATTTGATGCACTCAATGACCCTCGAAATATGCAACAAGCCTTAAAAGCAGTAAAAAAACAAGGTGGTCATGCACAAGGTACATTAAGTTATACCACTAGCCCGGTTCATACATTAGATACTTGGCTAAATGTTACTGAACAATTATTAGAAATTGGTATTGATAGCCTCGTCATAAAAGATATGTCAGGGATTTTAACCCCAATGGCAGCCTATGAATTAGTCAGTGCAATTAAACAACGTTACGATGTAGAACTTCACTTACACTGCCATTCAACTACAGGTATGGCTGAAATGTCATTATTGAAAGCCATTGAAGCTGGAATAGATGGTATTGATACTTCGATCTCTTCAATGTCTGGTACTTATGGTCACCCAGCTACAGAAGCTTTAGTCGCAACATTACAAGGCACTGAATACGATTCTGGTTTAGATATTCCTAGCCTAGAAAAAATCTCAGCATACTTCCGAGATGTTCGTAAAAAATATGCAAAATTTGAAGGGCAATTACGTGGTACAGACAGCCGCATCTTAGTAGCACAAGTACCTGGAGGTATGTTAACTAACCTGGAAAGCCAATTAAAACAACAAAATGCTTCAGATAAATTAGATGAAGTATTAAAGGAAATTCCACGTGTACGCCAAGATTTAGGTTACATTCCATTAGTAACACCAACATCACAAATTGTTGGTACGCAATCTGTAATTAACGTATTAATGGGTGAACGTTATAAAACCATTGCCAAAGAAACGGCAGGTATTTTAAAAGGTGAATACGGTCGTACACCTGCACCAGTAAATGCAGAACTACAAGCTCGAGTATTAGAAGGTGGTCAACCTGTTACTGATCGCCCAGCCGATCATATTGCGCCAGAAATGGACAAATTAGTCGCAGAAGTGAAACAACAAGCGAAAGAAAAAGGCATTAAATTAGCAGATAATGAAATTGATGATATTTTAATTGTTGCATTATTCCCACAAATTGGCCTTAAATTCTTAGAAAATAGAGGCAATCCAGAAGCATTTGAACCTGCTCCTACCGCTGCTTCTGCTACACCTAAAGCAGCCCTTGTGACAACACCAAAAGCTCAAACAGGCTCAGCTGTTTATACCGTAGAACTTGAAGGAAAAGCATTTGTCGTTAAAGTCAGCGAAGGTGGCGATATCACGAATATTGCACCGACAGCAACACCTGTAGCAACAGCCCCTCAAGCAGCACCATCACAAGCACCTATAGCATCTGGTACACCAGTAACGGCACCAATGGCAGGTAATATTTGGAAAGTGGTTGCCACTGAAGGGAAAAAAGTCGCAGAAGGTGACGTGCTATTAATTCTTGAAGCAATGAAAATGGAAACTGAAATCCGTGCTGCTAAAGCGGGTACAGTTCAAGGTATTACTATTAAAGCAGGTGATACTGTTGCAGTGGGTGACACATTAATGACTTTAGCTTAAGGGTGGTGGTATGGAAAGTATTATTGCTTTACTGAAAGGTACGGGCATTATGCATATGGATTGGGGACAAGCGGTGATGATTCTCATCAGCTTATTACTACTCTGGTTAGCAATTGCTCGTAAATTTGAACCATTACTCCTCTTACCTATCGGTTTTGGTGGTTTATTATCAAATATCCCTGAAGCAGGTCTAGCGATGACAGCTTTAGATAATTTATTGCACTTAGGTAGCGCAGATCAAATCGCAGTTATCGCATCAAAACTAGGTGTAATGGCAGATCCGACTCAGATTAAAGCTGCAATCGCTGCAAGTACTGCTTCTGAAGTCGCACAGCTAGAAGCAGCAGCAGTAGATATGGGATATAGTGCAGGTATTCTTGCCTTATTCTATAACGTTGCTATTGGCTATGGAGTGGCACCACTTGTTATCTTCATGGGGGTAGGTGCAATGACGGACTTTGGTCCATTAATTGCGAATCCTAAAACCTTATTATTAGGTGCAGCAGCACAATTCGGCATTTTTGCAACAGTACTTGGTGCATTAGCATTGAACTATTTTGGTATTATTAGTTTCACGCTTCCACAAGCCGCTTCTATTGGTATTATCGGCGGTGCAGATGGTCCAACGGCTATTTATTTAACAAGTCGTTTAGCGCCTGAATTATTAGGTGCTATTGCGGTAGCTGCTTATTCATATATGGCATTGGTTCCATTAATCCAACCACCAATTATGAAAGCGTTAACCTCTGAGCAAGAGCGAAAAATTCGGATGGTGCAACTACGTAATGTAAGTAACCGAGAAAAAATTATTTTTCCTATCGTATTGTTACTGTTAGTCGCATTATTATTACCAGATGCCGCCCCATTGCTTGGTATGTTCTGTTTTGGTAATTTAATGCGAGTTAGTGGTGTTGTGGAACGCTTAAGTGATACTACCCAAAATGCTTTAATTAACATTGTCACCATTATTTTGGGCTTATCAGTGGGGTCAAAACTTATTGCTGATAAATTCCTACAGCCGCAAACCCTTGGCATCCTTCTACTTGGTGTGGCAGCCTTCTGCATTGGTACAGGTAGTGGAGTATTAATGGCAAAATTTATGAACAAATTTAGTAAAAATAAAATTAATCCTCTTATTGGCTCAGCTGGGGTTTCAGCCGTTCCAATGGCTGCTCGGGTGTCTAATAAAATTGGTTTAGAAGCAGATAACCAAAACTTTTTATTAATGCATGCTATGGGTCCAAATGTCGCGGGGGTAATTGGTTCAGCTATTGCCGCTGGCGTGATGCTGAAATATGTCACCGCAATGATGAACTAAAAAATTTTTACCAAAAACCACCGCACTTTTTGAGTAATCAAAGTGCGGTATTTTTTTGTGAATTTTCAATTTGATATAATAGGAAATAATTATTTTATTGAGAACTATATGAGCCTTTTAGAACGCATCTTCCATTCTGCCTTATTTGAAATTGGTGCTATTTTACTCTCTATCGCCTTTATTTGGATCATGACAGGTACGGCAGGAACCCATGAATCAATTACGATGATATTAATATCCCTTATTGCCATGGTTTGGAATTTTATTTTTAATTGGGTATTTGATCAATTTTTTACAGGTCCCAAAGAACATCGTAGCGCAAAATTAAGACTATTCCATGCTATTAGCTTTGAAGGTGGGCTATTAATTATTACATTACCAATTATTGCCTACTGTCTTAATATTAGCTTGATAACGGCATTCTTTATGGATCTCGGAATTTCTATTATGATTGTGATCTACGGTTATCTGTTTAACTGGATTTATGACCATCTAAGACCCTTAATCATTTCCAACAAACAATAAAAATCCCGATATTTAATCGGGATTTTTATCAATATAACTACAAGTTTAATTAGAGCTATTATCTGGCAACGCTTTGACAATCATTAATTTGTCTGTTTCTAAATCAGAATGCAGTAATTCTACTTCTGGCATTGTCTTATTCGCTTTAGTGGACAAATCTTTAAAACGCTCCACTTTCCCCACTAAACCTTGATTGCCAACTAGAGCTGTCACTGTACTATTATAATGGCCTGTTACAGTAGACAACGTTGTTCCAAGTTTGGATAAACGTTCTGCGACCAAACAAATTTGGTTATAGATTTCCCCTGCTCGCTCACTAATTTCACGAGCTTCAGTATTGCCTCGTTCAATTCGCCACAAATTAGCAACAGTACGTAAAATCGGCATTAAGGTGGTGTGAGATACTAAAATCACATTTTTTTCATAACCATAATTAAATAGATTTAAATCTGTTTTCATTGCCTCAATATAGGCAGGTTCAACTGCAACAAACATCAATACAAAATCTGGGCTACGCATACCAATTAAATTACTATAATCCTTGCGAGATAAATCATCTATATGATTGCGAATAGCCCGCAAATGTTCACGTAAGAACTGTACGCGTTGCGTTTCATCTTCCGTATTGACCGCACTTTCATAGGCCACCAGCGACATTTTACTATCAATAACAAGATGTTTGTTATCAGGTAAGTTCACTACAAAGTCAGGATAATTATTTTTACCTGTTTCATCTTTGAAATGTGCTTGCGATTCATAATGCTCCCCTTTCACTAAACCAGCTAACTGTAATGCACGCTCAAGTTGCATTTCTCCCCAGTTACCTAAAGTTTTTTTCTCGCCTTTTAAGGCTGAAGTCAGGTTATTCGCCTCTTGCGACATTTGGTTTCCAATATTCAGTACGCGTTTAATTTCAGATTCTAAATTAGCATTTCCCTTTAAGGATTCAGAATGAATTTCATTAACACGTTTTTGAAAACCATCAATCTGCTCACGGAAAGGTTTAAGTAGAGAATCTAATGCGGTTTGATTAGATTGGCTAAAACTTTGGCTCTTCTCATCTAAAATACGATTGGCTAAATTTTGAAATTCCGTAGAAAGCTGTTGTTTGCTTTGTGCAAAAGCCTGCTGCTGTTCTGTAAAGTTTTTTTCTTTCTCTGAAAGCGTCGTCTTAAGTTCGGTTAATTCTTGGGTTAATAAGGTCAATTTTTCATTTAAATTAAGAATATCCTGATCTTTACGGACAACCATGCTTTGTTGTTGTTCTAATTGTTGTTGATAATTTAATGACTGTGTATTTTTAATACTAAATTGATCACGTAAAATCGTCATTTTATCCACCGTGATCTGATGACGATTCTGTTCTTCATTCAATTCCGTTTGCAAACTAGAAATCTGTTGATCACGCTCTTGCAAACGAACTTGTAATCCTTCTGCTGTGGTTTGAGAACGAATTATCGCTTGATCCAATTGATTTTTACTCACAGTTAAAGCATCAAATTTTTCAACTAATTGATTGTAATCTAAGATATTTTTATTCAGATCTTGTTGTAATTCTTGTACATCACGTTTACGGCGAGCCATCACAAACAAGAAAATCAAACATAAAATAACGAGTACAATAGTGGCAATCACGAAAGGGTCTTGCAGTAATTCTTGATATTGTTGTAAATCTTGCATCTAAAAATCCTTAGTTAAATGAGTGCTAAGTATAAACTAAAAAACAACAGAATGCGGGCTTAATTCCAATTTTTATATTGTAAACTAAGCTGATTATTGCTACCCTCAGAGTATTATTAGGAATAGAAGATAATTATGAGCGAACCTCTTTTTCAACATACTAAAAGTGAAGAAATTTGTCCTCAATGTGGTTCTCCCTTACAAATGAAGCAAGGGAAAAAAGGCTTATTTCTAGGTTGCTCTGCCTATCCACAATGCGATTTTATAAAACCCTTGCATGCTCAAACAGAAATTCGGGTAATTAAAGCGCTGGACGAGCAGTGTCCTGAATGTGGACATCCTTTATATGTCAAGCAAGGGACATTTGGCATGTTCATTGGCTGTAGCAATTATCCTGATTGTAATTTTATTGTGCATGAACAGCCAGAAACCCAGAATGAAGAAAATATTACTTGTCCTGAATGTCATAAAGGTTTATTGATCGCTCGTCGTGGACGACAAGGTAAAACATTTTACGCATGCAATAAATTTCCACAGTGCAAATTTACCTTACCAAGTAAGCCTTATCCTATTACTTGCCCTCAGTGTGGCGAGGCTGTTTGTACGCTAAAAAAACAATCAGAAACCCACCGCACTTTGATCTGTGCCAATAAGACATGTAAACATAGTTTTGAACAAAAAAGAACAGAAGAAATATAGAATGAAAGTAGCACAAATTGTCGAACAATTAAAACAACAGCAAGTGGTTGCTTATCCCACTGAAGCGGTCTTTGGCTTAGGTTGCGATCCTCGTAGTGAAAGTGCGGTCAAAAAATTATTAATTTTAAAACAACGTCCTGTAGAGAAAGGATTAATTTTAGTAGCTCATAAGCTAGAATTACTCTTACCTTTCATCAATGCTCAACAACTCCATGATCAACATTGGGATTTAATTACCGCCCATTATGATCGTCCAATCACTTGGGTGGTGCCCGCTAATCAGGATACACCAAAATTTATTACGGGGCAGTTTAGCTCGCTTGCCGTTCGTTTATGCACACATCCTGCCGTGGCTCAAATCTGTGAGCAAACAGGCTTTGCAATTACTTCAACCAGTGCCAACCTTAGTGGACATCCTCCTTGTAAAACTGCACAAGAAGTGCGGTCGCAATTTGGAAAATTTTTCCCTGCATTAGATATGCCTGTAGGGAATGCCATTAATCCATCAGAAATTAGAGATATTTTTACCCAGCAAATCTTTAGACAAGGCTAGTTTATGATTGCTACTGAACTTCACGTCAACGATCAAATCTATTTAAAAAAAGTTCAACTTGATGATGCAAAACCTCTTTTTGCAATCATTAGCCGACAGCGAGAATATCTTGGTCGCTGGCTACCTATGATTGATAAGACACACCAACTTGAAGACACTGAAAACTTTATCCAATCACTTGAGCATAGCAATGAATGGGTTTTTGGTATTCACTATAATTGCCAATTGGTAGGGCTGATTAGCTATACAAAAATAGATTATTCAAATTTAAAATTAGATATTGGATATTGGCTTTCAAACACTTTTCAGGGCAAAGGGATTATTACCCAATCCTTACAAGCCTTATTAGATTATGCGTTTAACGAGCTCTACATAAATCGTGTACAAATTAAATGTGCCACAGAGAATATCGCTAGCAAAAAAATCCCTCAACGTTTACATTTCACCTTTGAAGGCATAGAAAGACAAGGATTACTATTATCTTCTGGTGAATTTACCGATTTTGAGATTTACAGTATGTTATCTCAACAATGGAAAGCTTTAAAAAAAGGAATAGATATGGATAAGTACGCTGTTTGGGGTAATCCAATTGCACAAAGTAAGTCTCCCGCTATTCATCAATATTTTGCACAACAGACTCAACAAGTTATGGAATATACCGCTATACTTGGTGATGAACACAATTTTGAGCAACAAATAAAAGATTTTTTCTCAAAAGGAGCAAAAGGTTGTAACATTACCGCCCCATTTAAAGAACGAGCTTATCAACTCGCTGATCAATATAGTGAGCGAGCCTTGACCGCAGGAGCCTGTAATACCTTAAAAAAATTAGACAATGGTAAACTCTATGCAGACAATACTGATGGTGCAGGCTTAGTGAGTGATTTACAACGTTTAGGCTATTTAAAACCGCACCAACATATTCTCATTTTGGGAGCGGGCGGTGCAACTAAAGGCGTGTTACTGCCATTATTACAAGCGCAACAAAAAATCTTAATTGCTAACCGCAGTTTATCTAAAGCACAAGAATTGGCGGCTAAATTTAGTCAATATGGGCAAATCCAAGCCGTTGAATTAGCTAAAATCCCTGTGCAAAAATTTGATTTAGTGATTAATGCCACTTCTCTTGGCTTACAAGGTAAAACCGTAGATATTCATCCAGAAATTTTACAAAAAGCCACCGCAGTTTATGATATGCAATACGCAAAAGATGCGGATACGCCTTTTATTGCACTTGCAAAACGCTTTGGTGTCAAGAATGTGAGTGATGGTTTAGGTATGCTCATTGGGCAAGCCGCACATTCTTTTAAATTATGGCGAGGGGTCATGCCTGACGTAGAATCACTATTCAATCAAAATATTATATAAATAAAATATCCTCTTAATATAAGAGGATATTTTTATTTAATAGCTTGTTCACAATAAATCAGCTATATAAGCTAACTAACATGTTGCCCATAGATCATATTCATCCGCTTGAGTAATGGTTACTGAAATAATATCCCCCACCTTAACGCCGATTTGGCTTATGTTATCTATATAAACAACACCATCAATTTCTGGAGCATCTGCCATAGAACGACCTATCATCCCTTGATCATCAATTTCATCAATAATCACTGATAATGTTTTACCAATTTTTTGTTGCAAGCGAGTTGCTGAAATTTGTTGTTGAAGTTCCATAAAACGCTGGAATCGCTCTTCTTTTACATCCTCTGGTACTTGATCTGCCATATCTGTTGCTTTAGCGCCTTCTACAGGACTAAATTTAAAACAACCCACACGATCTAATTGTGCCTCTTTTAAAAAGTCGAGAAGAATTTGGAAATCTTCTTCTGTTTCCCCTGGAAATCCAACAATAAATGTAGAACGTAATGTTAACTCTGGACAAATTTCACGCCATTTTTTAATACGTTCAAGTACTCGTTCAACAGAACCTGGACGTTTCATTGCCTTTAAAATTTTCGGGCTAGCATGTTGAAGCGGTATATCTAAATAAGGCAGAATTTTGCCTGCTACCATCAGCGGAATTAAGTCATCTACGTGAGGATAGGGATACACATAATGTAAACGAACCCAAACCCCTAAAGTACTTAATTGCTGGCATAATGCCATTAAATTATTTTTAATCGGTGCACCATTCCAGAATACGGTTTTATTTTGTGCTTCTTTTGACTGATCTAATGCATATGCTGAAGTATCTTGAGAAACGACTAAAATTTCTTTTACACCTGAATCAGCTAAGCGTTTTGCTTCATCTAATACTTGTGTAATTGGGCGACTATCCAGTTCTCCACGTAATGAAGGAATGATACAGAATGTACAATGATGATCACAACCTTCAGAGATCTTTAAATACGCATAATGCTTTGGCGTTAACTTAATACCTTGAGCTGGAACTAAGCTAATATAAGGATTGCGTTCTGGGCGAGGAACATATTTATGTACATGTTCCATTACCGCTTCGTAGCTATGTGGGCCTGTAATCTCCAATACTTTTGGATGCACTTCTCGAATTTGATTTTCCTTAGCACCCAAACAACCTGTAACGATAACTTTGCCATTTTCTTCAAGCGCTTCACCGATAGCTTCTAATGACTCTTGTACTGCACTATCAATAAACCCACAAGTATTAACAATAACTAAATCCGCATTTTCATAAGTGGGTATAATATTATATCCATCAGTACGTAACTCCGTTAAAATGCGTTCTGAATCCACTAAATTTTTTGGACATCCCAAACTAACAAAACCAATATTTGGTGCTGAAAAACTCATAAAATTATCTCGAAATAAAATTTTTATTAGAGTGGTACTTTCCACCCACCCCAATCATAGATTGCTACCATTGTATAAAAATCATACTGCAAACATGATAGATTAAAATTAAAACTATGCAAAGTTTTGCAGATAAAAAGACCGCACTTTACATAATTCAAAGTGCGGTACTTTTTATGTCAATTTAAGTAAGATTTCGCGCTAAATAGCGACTCTTTCCTAGTGTTCGTGACCGTGTCCACCACATCCACAACCGCCATGTCCGTGATGATGATTATGGTCATGGTCGTGATCATGGCTATGTCCGCCACATCCACAACCACCATGTCCGTGATCGTGGACATGATCATGTCCACCGCATCCACAACCACCTTCATGATGATGGTGATGATCACCTGAATGAATGTGACCATGAGCGATCTCTTCTGGTGTTGCTTCACGAGCAGAAACCACTTCTACGGTAAATAATAATTCTTGACCAGCTAACATATGGTTGCCATCAACAACGACTTCATCATCAGAGACTTCAGTAATCACTACAGGCAATGGACCCATATCTGTATCAGCAATAAAACGCATACCCACTTCTAAATCATCAACGCCAACAAATACATTTTTTGGTACACGTTGAACCATATTTTCATTATATTCGCCATAACCTTCTTCAGGTTTCACACGCACTTCAAATTTATCACCAACTGATTTACCTTCTAATGCGTTTTCTAAGCCAATAACTAAATTGTTGTGACCTTGTAAATATTCTAATGGTTGATTTGCGGGTGCTTCATCAACTAATACTCCATCTTCTGTACGAACTTGATAAGCAATGCCTACAACAATATTCTTAGCAACTTTCATTTTGACCTCATATTTATGGTTAAAAATTTTCCACGTATTGTATAGGATTTATCATAGCCTGTCATTGAAAAGACAGCCTGTTTATATACAAATACCTAAAATTATTCTTTAATTAATTGAATCTTACCTTCCACAACGGCTTTAATTAAAGTTTTTCCACTTTCTAATTGAACAGGCTCCGACTCAGGCGCGGCTGTAGCCATTCTCATGCTCATCATATTCGCCCCATAGGGTGCATGATAACGATCATCCACATTAGCAACGTTCATCTCTACAATATGATAACTTTTTGCTTGCAAAGATTGTTGGATTAATTCTGCTTTATGCTGGAATTTAGTTAATGCAAGTTTTACCATTTCATCTTCTAAATCAGCTAATGCTTCCTTGGATAAAATTGCATTAATATGATTAATTGCTAGAAAATCAGATACCTCATCTATTAATTGTGACAACTGATCAAAATCTTTACTTTGAACGACTAATTCTGCAGTTTCAACCCAACCATTTTTCTGACTTTTATCGTTATAATGTACTTGTGTTTGGCGATTATTACTTCGAATCTCAATATTATTTTTTTTCTTAATTAAGGCTAATGCTTTATTTAATTTTTCAGCCACCTGTATATTCAGATCTTTTAAACTCTTACCCTCTTCATGTAAATAGAAAGAAACTTGCAATACATCTCTTGTGACTTCTTTTTCTACTTCAGCAGAAAAGCTGATGACATCTTTTAAATTATTATCAATTTGATTATTGGTTTCTGCAAAACAAGCAACAGACACAAATAAACATGACCATATTAGTAATTTAGATTTCATATAAAACTCCTTAAAAAAGAACCGCACTTTTCAGTGCGGTAAAATAAATTAATGGATTTTATGATCGTCTTCCTCGTAGAAGTCATCTTCCTCATTGAAGAATTCTCCATCATCACCATATTCATCCTCTTCAGCATTAGGATCTTCAAAATAGGTTCCCCAACCATCATAAAGCCCACCTTGTTTCTCTAAAATAGGTAGAATTTCTTTTTGCTGTAAATCGATAATTTCAGGTTTTAATGCAACTTCACTAATAATATCAAAACAATAAATAACTTTACCATTATCGTCTTCAAACTCTTCAGCTTCTGATACTTCATATCCCGCTTTAAAGGCATCAACAGCAATTTTTTCCAATTTATCAAAGTCATAATGCGCTACATGATGTTCAATAATATAAAGCGCCTCAGGATCACTCCCATCATTTAATAAATCAGTAATAATTTCTCTGGTTTCAGCTTGTAGTGCTTGCAAATCAGTCATCTTGATATCCTTATTAAGCTTAGCAAATGAGTGAAGAAATAAACAAAAAATCCTCACAATTATTGAGAAGATTTTTTATTCAATAGATGTGATTATTTTTTCAATAAATCACGAATTTCAGTAAGTAGCTCTTCAGATGTAGGCCCTTTCACTACTTCAGCTGGTTTTTTCACCTTATTAATCGCTTTCACCATCATAAAGATCGCAAATGCAATAATAATAAAATCAAAAATATTTTGAATGAATAAACCGTAATTTAATGTTACTGCTGGGGTTTCTCCTACAGCTTCCGCTAATACAATTTTTAAATCTTTAAAATCTACACCACCAGTTAATACACCTAGTACTGGCATAACAATGTCAGCAACTAATGAACTAACAATTTTACCAAATGCACCACCGATGATCACACCGACAGCCATATCAACAACATTTCCGCGCATTGCAAATTCACGGAATTCTTTCATAAAGCTCATAAGATTCTCCTAAGTTAGATTATGTATAAAAGACAGCGTATTATAGTAATTCTATGTTATTTGTATAGCATTTTTAGATGAAAAATGCACTAGGTTGGAACATTTTTTCAACATCAGACACATATTTCTTATCACTAATATAAATAACAACATGATCTTCTTCTTGTAAAATAAGGTTTTTACTTGCAATAATAACTTCATTATCACGTAACAAAGCACCAACCATTACCCCCTGAGGTAATTTTAACTCGCCAAGTTTACGCCCAACAACATTAGATGTAGTTGTATCTCCATGTATGACAAGCTCTAATGCTTCTGCTTGACCATGTCGTAAGGAGACTACATTTTTGACATCACCTTTGCGAACATGACTTAACAACGCGGAGATAGTCGCTTGTTGAGGAGAAACGGCAATATCAATTGTCCCACCTTGAATTAAATTAATATAGGCCATACGCTGAATAAGCACCATTGCTTTTTTTGCGCCAAGACGTTTTGCTAATAGTGCTGACATAATATTTGCCTCATCATCACTAGTGAGAGAAATAAATACATCAATATTCTCAATATGTTCTTCAAATAATAAAGATTGATCAGAAGCATCTCCCTGAAAAACCAGGGTATGGGATAATTTTTCAGTTAAAGCTTTGGCTTTTTCTGCATTTCTCTCTATTAATTTAACACTACAGGTTTCTTCTAGATATTTCGCCACCCCAGCACCAATATTACCACCACCAACAATCATAATCCGTTTATAAGGTTTATCTAATCTCTGTATTTCACTCATAAAGGCTTTTGTATTAACTGTTTCGGTAATAAATGTGACTTCATCACCTGCTTCAATAATGGTTGATCCTTGTGGACGAATTTGTGTATCTTGGCGAAGTATAGAGACAATTCTACAGCCAATATGTGGCAAATGTTCTTTTAAAGTAGAAATAGAATAACCTACCAATGGTCCCCCATAATAGGCTTTCAATACGACTAAACTAATGCGTTTATCTGCAAAATAGGAAATTTGTAACGCTCCAGGATAATCAATCAAACGAATAATTTCATCAGTGACAAGTATCTCAGGTGAAATAATATGATCAATAGGAATCATATTATGATGAAATAATTTATCTTTTTCTCGTAAATATTCTGAATTTCGAATACGTGCAATTTTCGTTGGAGTATGAAATAACGTATACGCCATTTGGCAAGCCACCATATTAACTTCATCAGAACTCGTTACTGCCACTAATAAATCAACATCAGTTGCCCCCGCCTCACGTAACACACGTGGTGATGATGCAGGGCCATTTACCACTCGTAAGTCATGCTTTTGTTGAATATCCTCTAACAGTTCTAATTCACTATCAACCAACGTGATATCGTTATCTTCACTAACGAGGTTTTCTGCAAGCGTTAAGCCAACTTGTCCTGCACCAAGGATAATAATTTTCACAATTTTTCCTTCTAATTACGTTCAATAACCAGAGATTGGATACCAACATTCTCTGTAGATAATACTAATTTTAACTGATTTATTTGCTGACAGATATGATCTGTCACCGAATTTGCTTGTACTATTTTCTCAGCTGTAACTTCTTGAGGAACTTTATTAAACAAAATAGCATCTAGTAATCGTTCCGCATGCATACCTTCACGACAATAATGCAATACACCAACCTCATCAAAAGCTGTCGCAACCAAACTCATTTTTGTGGTTGCAATACCTAATGCCCCATCTTCCCCTCCAAGCTCTTTAAATAATTGATGTTGAGGGAAACCGCCGCAGGCTAAAAAAAATGCACGATTAAATACAATATTTCCACCACAAGTCATACGCATATGCTGCCAGGCAAAATCAAAATTTTCATGTTGACTATAACGCTCAGCAATACCTACAGGTTTCAAAGCTAATCGTACAACAGCCACTTCAGGACGAAAATGAAAAATTGCATCTGCCACTTCTAATGCATTATTTTCATAAGCATCGTCTGCATCCAAAAAAGCAATATAATCTGCTTCACTTTGTAATGCTCCCCAATTACGCGCTTTAGCAACACCTGAATTTTTAGGCATTCTTTCTACTTGAATGAATTCAGAATATTGAGCAGCTAATTGTGTAGCCAACATATAAGTTTGGTCTGTGGATACATCATCAATCAACCACAACTTACCTAAACCTGGCTGATTTAATACAGACATCACTGCTCTTTCTAAAGTTTCTACAACATTGTAACAAGGAATAATGACATCAATTTTGGCAAAACTCATTATGTGCTATCTTTCCTCTTTTATCCATTAAACCAATTTGTAAGTAATTGCTCACCATATTCTGAAATATAAGATTCAGGATGAAATTGTACCCCATAAATTGGTAAAGTTTTATGTTGAAATGCCATAATCACGCCATCATGGCATTCTGCAGTAATTTTTAATTGCTCAGGAAACTCATATTTATCCACTGCCCAAGAATGATATAACCCTACTTTAAATTGCTTAGGTAAACCAGAAAAAATACCAGAATTACACCGCACTTTTAAATTACCAGAGACCCCGTGTCTCACTTCGGCTAAATTATATAAATGTGCACCAAAAAACTGACATAAGGTTTGATGGCCTAAACATACACCTAATATAGATTTACATTGATGGTAACGTGCTAAACAAGCAAATAATTGAGGGTAAGCCTCTGGCACATCAGGGCCTGGAGAGATTAATATATGACTAAAAGCATCAACCTCATCTAAATTTAGTAATTCAACATTGACTATTTCCATTGGAATACATAATCTTCGTAACAAATCCACTAAATTATAGGTAAAAGAGTCATGATTATTTATAATTAATAAACGTTTTTCCATAAAAATCTCAAATCAACAATACTTTAGCTAAGTATAAAATAACAATTGTTGCGTTACTTTAATATTTTATGACTTACACTTAAAAAAATGAATTTTAATCAATTTATTCAACAAGCAAATCAATTTGGGAAACAACATATCCCCTTTTTCTTTCTAATTGATTTTGAACAACAAAAACCTATCCTCTGCCCCATAGAAAGTGCGGTTGAAAATGGCATATTTTTTGATTTCCAAGGGCTAAAAAATTTTCATACTGACAGTAAAGTATTTACAGATAAAATGACATTGCAAAGCTTCCCTATCAGTTTTAATGAATATCAACAAGGTTTCAAGCTGGTAAAACAACAACTACAAAAAGGAAACTCTTATTTACTCAATCTGACCTATCCAACAGAAATTAAAATTAACGGGAATCTGGAACAACTATTTTATCTCACGCAAGCACCTTATAAACTATGGCTAAAAGATCAGTTTTTATGTTTTTCGCCTGAACCCTTTATTAAAATTGAAAATAATCAAATTTTCACTTATCCCATGAAAGGAACGATTAATGCTTGTATTAAGAATGCAAAAGAAAAATTATTAAATAATCCTAAAGAACAGAAAGAACATTATACTATCGTAGATTTAATGCGTAATGATCTCGCTATCGTTGCACAAAATATTCAGGTTAAAAAATTTCGTTACATTGATAAAATTCAAACGAATAGAAGCAGTATCTTGCAGACAAGTTCTGAAATTGTTGGAGATCTTCCGATAAATTGGCAAGAAAATATAGGAACCATTCTCAGTAAATTACTTCCCGCAGGTTCTATTAGTGGGGCACCTAAACAAAAAACCGTTGAAATTATTAAACAAGCTGAAAAACAAAATCGTGGCTATTATACAGGCATTTTTGGTATCTTTAATGGAAATACATTACGAAGTGCGGTGGCAATTCGATTTATTGAGCAACAAAAAAATAAGCTTTACTTTCATAGCGGTGGGGGTATAACTAGCCAAAGTAATGCTGAAGATGAATACCAAGAATTACTTGAAAAAGTTTATTTACCAATAAGTGAAATATAATGCAATATCCGTTATTTGAAACCATCGCTATTGAACAAGGAAAGATTCAAAATATCCAATTACATCAAATGAGATATGAACATTCCTTGTCTTTATACTATGCAAATCGAGCTTATCACATTTTTGATCTTGGAAAAATTTTACAAAAATCGACCGCACTTTTAGCCTTACAAAGTCAACACAATCTGATTCGTTGTCGTATAAATTACAATTATGATAGTTATCAAATTCAATGTTTTCCTTATATGAGAAAGCATTATCATCATTTCCAACCTATCATAGGTGATAACATTGACTACCCATTAAAATATACCGATCGACATATATTCGATAATTTACTAAAACAAAAAAATAATTGTGATGAAATTATAATTATTAAAAACGGTTTTGTAACTGATTGTTCTATAGGAAATCTTATTTTTAAAAAAGATGAGCAATGGTTCACACCTGACACACCACTATTAATTGGTACTCAAAGAACAAAACTATTATCAGAGAAAAAAATCAAAGAAAGAAGAATTAGATTGGAAGATATTGGGGATTTTGAAGAAATCAGAATTATTAATGCGATGAATCCATTATAAATCAAAAAGGCTCAGTGCTTTTAATTTCAATTAAATATGCACACATCAGGAACCTATTTCTGATTTGTCACCGTGGAGTGGAAATCCCGTTGCAGCCTATTGTCTACAATTTTACCAACCTCACCTTGATACGAACGATATCGTCTCCGTTTGCATTTTCCTTTTAAATCCAGCTGTTGCATTATCCTTTTTACTTTTTTTTGGTTAATTATCTCACTTTTCCTCAACATGAGGGTGATGCAACGATAACCATAATTTCCCTGATTTTTGGGATAAATTGCTACTACTTTCTGTAAAATATCTGCATTTTATCTACTTTCTCTGCCTGATGATAAAAGAATGAGCTGCCTTTTAAGGTTGTTAGTTGCAACAACAGTTTAAGCGAGAATTAAGTTAGTAGCGATTTTACGAGATTGTTTTTTTTGCATTTTTGCTTGGTTAAGCGCCTGCAATTTTTTTAAGAGGGCATTCTCCGCATTCCAGTTCTAAAATACGATAACGAAAATGTTCTTCTTCTGTTTTTTGGGACCGGTGACCTTTTCAATTATTTCGGTTTCATTGACATGACGACCTTTGAGTTTAAGAAATAAACTGGTTATAGCTTGTTTCTCAAAAGCTTGCAAGCATTGGCGGATAATACATGAATTGGCGATACCAAAATAAAAGCAGGCACGGCTTGCAATACATTGTCCATTTTTGATTGCTTATATCACGGATAATTTGAATTAGGGCGAATAGGTTTGTTTTCTACCAAGCACAAATAAGGCATCCAAACCATTATGATTATATAGGCTAATCCGGCGTTTTAGTGAGGTTTCTGAAAGTTGAATATACTGACGAGTGAATGACTGATTTTTCCCACGTGGAAGATAAAATTCTATCACCTGTTGTTTCAAGGATTAGTTGTATTTAGTTATAAAAAATCTGCACCTTAATTTGTTGGTTGTTTAGTCCAACTTTTAGGATGCAGATCAATTCTCTAAAACACTGATATTAGCCCTTCAAGTTTACTAACTTCTTGATAATTAATCTTAATTAGAGCAAATATTCACTTTTGATTTCTTTATAGCCTGCCTCTACTAGCATTTTATTGAGAATGAGTAATGCTTGTTTTCTTTCTGCATGAGTTAACAAGCTAACATGCTTATTTTGCAGAGCAGCTAATAATAGCCAAAACAATTCAATATTAATTGGAATACCTTTTTGTTTGAGTTGGATAAAACATTTAAATGGGCCAACCTCTTTAAAAGTTTTAACATCATAAATATCTATTTTAGCTAATAAACGTTCATGCTTAATTGATAAATTAGGTAATTCCTTAATTCGCTCTTTGCGTGCCAATTCAGCATCTAACTTTTTTTGCTGAATTTGTTTAACTGAAGCAATGACTAAACGCTTATAAACATTCTCATCCTTAGTCACAGATATTGGCAATTCATAATAATTTGCAATAGCGAGATCTGAAGATTTTGCGGTGGTTGTCCATGAAACAGCCCCCATATTCTCAAACACCTCAGCTAACTTATGCTCACCTTTTAAATAAAATTGTCCTTTACTATAAATGCCAAACATTAAATCTTGATAGAATAATCCATATCCCATAAAGAGGTGCCTAGCAGTTACCTCACCACCTAAAAACTCACCAAGACGTTTTCTAATTTCATAAGTATCTTGATTTGTCAGTGTCATGATTCCTTTCTCCTATAAAACTAACTATCCTTTGTTATTAATTAATTCATATGATAAATATATACATTTATTATAATAAAATTAAATTAGTTAATATATTTTTGCGAGTTAGATCGCAAAAACTTAATTAACTTGAAGAAAAATTAAAAAGATCACTTAAGAAAGTATCACTTACAAGTCACTAAATATATAAAAATTTCCATAAATAAAATATATTAGCTAATAAAATTTTCCCTATTTCATCTTTTTAATAGCAATCCTCCGTGAAATCGGCGGTTTTTAGGCTACCCTATAAAGAGCTAGGACTTCACATCTCCCTTAAAATAGACCACATATTCTTTTTCCTGATATATTCGTCTACCAAACCCACTGTACTCACGTAATAGCCTTTTGTCCAAAAATTCCGGTTTGCATCCTTATATTTCAAATTCGCATGCTTTTCAAATATCATAAGCGAAGATTTTCCCTTTAAATATCCCATAAAGCTTGATATCGCCTTATCTACTCGCAATTTGCCATAAATCACTTTCCTAAGATATTTGGGAATAAACACAATATGATACTTACAGTTTGATCTCATATGCGATAGACTTGCATCGTCATTGGATTTACTTACCATGACTGTCCTCCTATATGTTGAATTTTGGTTGTCAGCCTTATTCATTATAGGAGGACTTTTTATTTCTACCCAACGCTTAAGCTCTTTGATTCCATACGCAAAGCGTATGGTTTTTATAGCTCAACTTTTTGTCTAACTATAAACAAAAAAACCGTTAATCCCTCGATTAACGGTTTCCTTCGGCTATTTGCCTAATTATGACCTGGCGGTGACCTACTCTCACATGGGGATCCCCCACACTACCATCGGCGTTTCGGCGTTTCACTTCTGAGTTCGGCATGGGGTCAGGTGGGACCACCGCACTTTCGCCGCCAAGATTATCCTTCTATTCTTATCTCTATTCCTTATTAGTCTACACTTCGTCTACACTAATCATCCTTCATCTAAATAAAAAACAAGCCTTCCACTTCATAAAAAAAACACTTGAGCGTTGTATGGCTAAGCCTCTCGGGCAATTAGTATCTGTTAGCTCAATGGCTCACACCACTTACACATCAGACCTATCTACGTCGTCGTCTTCAACAACCCTTACTAGTTTATACTAGGGAGAACTCATCTTAAGGCAAGTTTCGTGCTTAGATGCTTTCAGCACTTATCTCTCCCGCATTTAGCTACCCAGCAATGCCTCTGGCGAGACAACTGGAACACCAGTGATGCGTCCACTCCGGTCCTCTCGTACTAGGAGCAGCCCCTTTCAATTCTCCAACGCCCACGGCAGATAGGGACCAAACTGTCTCACGACGTTTTAAACCCAGCTCGCGTACCACTTTAAATGGCGAACAGCCATACCCTTGGGACCTACTTCAGCCCCAGGATGTGATGAGCCGACATCGAGGTGCCAAACACCGCCGTCGATATGAACTCTTGGGCGGTATCAGCCTGTTATCCCCGGAGTACCTTTTATCCGTTGAGCGATGGCCCTTCCATTCAGAACCACCGGATCACTATGACCTGCTTTCGCACCTGCTCGACTTGTCTGTCTCGCAGTTAAGCTTGCTTATACCATTGCACTAACCTCACGATGTCCGACCGTGATTAGCAAACCTTCGTGCTCCTCCGTTACTCTTTGGGAGGAGACCGCCCCAGTCAAACTACCCACCAGACACTGTCCGAGTACTCGTTCCGAATACTTCGTTAGAACATCAAACGTTAAAGGGTGGTATTTCAAGGTCGACTCCACAATCACTGGCGTGACCGCTTCTAAGTCTCCCACCTATCCTACACATCAAAATTCAATGTTCAGTGTCAAGCTATAGTAAAGGTTCACGGGGTCTTTCCGTCTAGCCGCGGGTACACCGCATCTTCACGGCGATTTCAATTTCACTGAGTCTCGGGTGGAGACAGCCTGGCCATCATTATGCCATTCGTGCAGGTCGGAACTTACCCGACAAGGAATTTCGCTACCTTAGGACCGTTATAGTTACGGCCGCCGTTTACTGGGGCTTCGATCAGGAGCTTCTCTTGCGATAACTCCATCAATTAACCTTCCAGCACCGGGCAGGCATCACACCCTATACGTCCACTTTCGTGTTTGCAGAGTGCTGTGTTTTTAATAAACAGTTGCAGCCAGCTGGTATCTTCGACCGGTTCAACCTTCATCCGCGAGGGATTACAATCTACGCCGGCGCACCTTCTCCCGAAGTTACGGTGCTATTTTGCCTAGTTCCTTCACCCGAGTTCTCTCAAGCGCCTGAGTATTCTCTACCTGACCACCTGTGTCGGTTTATAGTACGGTTTAGTGTAACCTACAGCTTAGTGGCTTTTCCTGGAAGCGTGGTATCAGTTACTTCAGCACCGTGGTGCCTCGTCATCATCTCTCAGTGTTTATAGTGAACCGGATTTGCCTAATTCACCCACCTACTAACTTAAACAGGGATTTCCAACACCCTGATAACCTAACCTTCTCCGTCCCCACATCGCAATTACACCAAGTACGGGAATATTAACCCGTTTCCCATCGACTACGCTCTTCAGCCTCGCCTTAGGGGCCGACTCACCCTGCCCCGATTAACGTTGGACAGGAACCCTTGGTCTTCCGGCGAACGAGTTTTTCACTCGTTTTATCGTTACTTATGTCAGCATTCGCACTTGTGATACGTCCAGCAAGCCTCTCAACTCACCTTCTTCCGCTTACACAACGCTCCCCTACCCAACAGTCTTACGACTGATGCCGCAGCTTCGGTGCTATGTTTGAGCCCCGTTACATCTTCCGCGCAGGCCGACTCGACTAGTGAGCTATTACGCTTTCTTTAAATGATGGCTGCTTCTAAGCCAACATCCTAGCTGTCTAAGCCTTCCCACTTCGTTTCCCACTTAACATAAACTTTGGGACCTTAGCTGGCGGTCTGGGTTGTTTCCCTCTCCACGACGAACGTTAGCACCCGCCGTGTGTCTCCTGAGTATCACTCTTCGGTATTCGTAGTTTGCATCGGGTTGGTAATCCGGGATGGACCCCTAGCCGAAACAGTGCTCTACCCCCGAAGGTGTCCGCTCAAGGCTCTACCTAAATAGATTTCGGGGAGAACCAGCTATCTCCCGGTTTGATTGGCCTTTCACCCCCAGCCACAGGTCATCCGCTAATTTTTCAACATTAGTCGGTTCGGTCCTCCAGTTAGTGTTACCCAACCTTCAACCTGCCCATGGCTAGATCACCGGGTTTCGGGTCTATATCATGCAACTCTTCGCCCAGTTAAGACTCGGTTTCCCTTCGGCTCCCTTATTCAGTTAACCTCGCTACATAATATAAGTCGCTGACCCATTATACAAAAGGTACGCAGTCACAGAATTATTCCGCTCCCACTGCTTGTACGCACAAGGTTTCAGGTTCTATTTCACTCCCCTCACCGGGGTTCTTTTCGCCTTTCCTTCACAGTACTGGTTCACTATCGGTCAATCAGGAGTATTTAGCCTTGGAGGATGGTCCCCCCTTCTTCAAACAGGATTTCTCGTGTCCCGCCCTACTTCTCGTTAGCTTAGTACCATTATTCTGCCTTCGGATACGGGATTATCACCCTCTACGATTCTGCTTCCCAGCACATTCTCCTAACATAATAACTATTACTAACTGGCTCCTCCGCTTTCGCTCGCCGCTACTCACAGAATCTCGGTTGATTTCTTTTCCTCGGGGTACTTAGATGTTTCAGTTCTCCCGGTTTGCCTTTATTACCTATGGATTCAGTAATAAATAGTAGATTCTTCATCTACTGGGTTTCCCCATTCGGATATCTTGGATTATTCGCTTCTTATCAACTCATCCAAGCTTTTCGCAGATTTGCACGTCCTTCTTCGCCTCTGATTGCCAAGGCATCCACCTTGTGCGCTTCGTCACTTAACCATACAACCTCAAGTATTCTTTTTGCAAAGCTTTCCTTTTGTTGTACGCTTCGTTAAACAACTCAACAATTAACTGCCTTTTCTCAGTTAATCGCGTTTTTTTACTCAGACTTTTTCATAGTAGTACGCTCTTTCGATTTG